>JACKII010000006.1 GCA_020638555.1 Alphaproteobacteria bacterium
CGCTTTTTAGTGCTAACCGAGTAAAGCTCGGCGTGATGGCCTTTAATTGCTCCGGCGGTTCCACTGTCACGACCGCGCCGGAAGCCTGGCCGATGACCTGGAAGGACAATGTCGCGCTCGCGCAATTGTGCGACCGGGCGGCCTTCGAGGCGCTGTTCCCGGTCGGCCGGTGGAAGGGCTATGGCGGCGACAGCAATTTCAACCACCGCACGTTCGAAACCCTGACCTGGGCGGCGGGCCTGGGCGCGGTGACCGAGCGGATCGCGGTGTTGTCCACCGTGCACGTGCCGCTGATGCACCCGGTGGCGGTGGCCAAGCAGGCGGCCACCATCGACCACATCACCAATGGTCGCTTCGTCCTCAACATCGTCTGCGGTTGGTTCCGCGACGAGTTCGAGATGTTCGGGGCCGAATGGCGCGAGCACGACCGGCGCTATGAGTATGCCGCCGAATGGCTCGCCCTTTGCCGCAAGCTCTGGACCGCGACGGAGGAGTTCGACTGGCAGGGGGAATTCTTCCAGGGCAAGGGCCTCTGGAGCGAGCCGAAGCCGGTGCAAACGGGCGGCCCCGTGGTAATGAATGCCGGCTCCTCGCCCGTCGGCCAGCGGTTTTCCGCCACCCATTGCGATATGAATTTCGTCATGCTGCGCCAGAAGGACGAGGCGAGCGACCGCGCCCAGATCGCCCACCTGAAGGGCATGGCGGCGGAGAACGGCCGCGCCTCGCAATGCTGGATCCATGTCTATGTCGTCTGCCGCGAGACCGAGACGGAGGCGCGGGAGGCGCTGCACCGCTATGTCATCGACTATGGAGACAATGTGGCGGTGGCGAACATGCTTTCCACCTTCGGCATGGAGTCGGAGACATTGGAGCCGGCGGTGATGGAGGCGTTTCAATTCCATTTCAAGGCCGGCCTTGGCGGCTATCCGCTGGTCGGCACGCCGGAACAGATCGTCGACCGGATCGAGCGCCTGTCGGCCATGGGCGTGGACGGGCTGCTGATCTCGTGGCTGGATTATCTGGGCGAATGCCGCCAGTGGATCGACCGGGTGCTGCCGCTGATGGAGCAGGCGGGGCAGCGGCTGCCGGCGTGAGGGCGCCCTGTCCTTGAAACGGACCACCCGCCGCCGGGCGGTTGCGGGGCGGCGGGTGCCGGATGGAGAGGGCGAATGCCCCGGCGGTCAGCCGGCTTCGCGCTTTTCCAGAACCTCTTTGAAGATCGTCGCCGCCGTCATCGCCGTCGGCCAGCCGCTATAGAAGGCGAGATGGGTGATGACCTCCTTGATCTCGTCCACGGTCAGGCCGTTGTCGAGGGCGCGGTTCAGGTGGCCGACCATCTGCCGCTCCTTGCCAAGGGCGATCAGCGTGGCGACGACGATCAGCGAGCGGTCGCGCTTCGAGAGCTGCGGCCGTTCCCAGACGTCGCCGAACAGCACGTCTTCGGTGAGTTCGATCAGCTTGGGCGTGAAATTGCGGACCGCGTCGCGCGGGCTGGGTTGATTGGCCATGTCGGGGGTTTCCTTTTCGGTCGGGTGGACAAATCCCGAAATCAGCCTAACGCCCGAGGCTCCGATCCGTCCAGCGGCCTTGGCCCCGAGCCGGACAGCGCCGGTTGACAGCGCCAGCGGCGGGCGGCAAGGTGCGAATTGAAACGAACAGGGAACAAATGTGCGCAACCATGGCCGATCCCCGCCCCGGACAGATCCTGACCCGCGGCCTGCTCCGCGCCCTGCACCAGCAGGGCTGGGCCGCGATCAGCGAGGTGACGCTGGCCACCGGCCGCCGGGTCGACGCCATGGCCATCGACGGCAAGGGCGAGATCACCGTGGTCGAGGTGAAATCGTCGGTCGCCGACTTCCAGTCGGATGGCAAATGGCACGAATACCGCGACTTCTGCGACCGCTTTTTTTTCGCCGTCCCGACCGACTTCCCGCAGGACCTGTTGCCCGCCGATAGCGGCCTGTTCGTGGTGGACCCCTATGGCGGCGCGTTGATCCGACCGGCACCGGTGCACAAGCTCTCGGCGGCGCGGCGCAAAGCCCTGCTCATCACCTTCGCCGCACTGGCGAGCCGCCGCCTGCACGCGTTGGAAAGCGCGTCCTAGGCCTTGCGCTCCGGTTCGACGATGACCGTGCCGAGCTTGGTGCCGGCCTCCACCGCCTCGTGCGCCGCCACGATCCGGTCGAGCGGGAAGGCGTCGGCGACGCGATGGATGCGCTCGCCCTCGGCCAGCCAGCGGGTGATGTCGCGCTGGGCCGCCTGGCGCGCGGCCAGCGGCAGCACGTTCAGCACGAACGGCCGCAGCGTCGCGTTCCGGCCCATCAGCAGGCCGAACGGGATTTCCGGGTTGAGGTTGCCGTCGGAGGCATAGGCGGTCACCACGCCGTTCAGCTTCAGGCAGGCGAGCGTCGCTGGCAGGTTGCCGCCGAAATCCACGTCGACCACCCGGTCCACGCCCTCGCCATCGGTGAGGTCGAGCACGGCCCGGCCCACATCCTGCACGCGGTAGTTGACCGTGGCATCCGCACCGCCGGCCTCCGCCTCGGCGGCCTTTTCCGGGCCGCTGACGGTGGCGATCACGCGCGCGCCACCCCAGGCCGCCAGTTGCACCGCGTAATGGCCGACCGCGCCGGCACCGCCCGTGACCAGCACGGTCTTGCCCCGCACTGGCCCATCCGAGAACACGCCATAGTGGGCGGTCATGCACGGAATGCCGAGGCAGGCACCGGCGGCAAAGCTGACCTCGTCCGCCAGCGGCGTCACCAGCCCGACATCCAGGGCGATATACTCCGCCGCGGTGCCATGGGTGCGGCCGCCGCGCTGGCCGTTGTAGAGCCAGACGCGCCGGCCGAGCCAGTGCTCGCCGACGCCGGCGCCGACCTGGTCGACCACGCCGGCGCCGTCGCTGTTCGGAATGACCAGCGGCCCGTCCATGGCGGTGTAGCGGCCTTGCCCCAGCCGGCGTTTCACGTCGGCCGGGTTGACGCCGGAGGCGGCGAGCCTGACCCGCACCTCTCCCGGGCCGGCGGTGGGCGTGGGCTGCTCGCCCACCTGCAACACCCGGGCCGCGGGACCCAGGCGCTCGTACCAGGCAGCGCGCATCGGGCGTCAGTCCGTGCCGGGCATGGTGAAGTCGGTGGGCGTCATGGTGACGCTCGTCAGCCGCTCGACAATCGGCGCGTCGGCCTCGCTGTCGCCCTTGGCTTTCACCCAGGCGGGATCGTTGCGGAACTTGTCCCAGTTGGCCTTCATCGCCGCGGCATCCGGGTGGCGAACGATATAAATAAGGCAATTCGGGTCATTTTCGGCCACCCAATAGCCGACATTGCCGATGCCGTTCTTCTCGAACAGGGTGCAGGTGTGGTCGCGGAAGCGGGCGAGCAGGTTGGGCATGCGGCCGGGATGGGTATAATATGTGCGCAATTCGTATAGCATGGCGTATCCTCTGAACGGTTCGCTGGGTTGCCTGTCGGCATACTAACGCCGAAACGGGGGCGAGCGGAACCGGGAATAGGGTGACGATACGGGCTGAGGAGAGCGGCGGTATGGACCGAACGGCTTACGATAAGCCGTCAATCCTGACGCGGATTGCGGTCGGCAAGGGGGTCGGGTTTCTGATCGGCCTTGCCGGGTTCATTGTCTTGCCTTGGTTGTGGCCGGATGCGGACCCGCTGCTGCGTTGGGGTATCCTGCTCTGGTATGCGACGCTGGGTGCGGTCGTCGGCGTGTTCGGGGTGCTGAGCTACAACCCGGTGCTGCGGCTGCCCATGCCCTGGTGGGTGCGGGCGCCGATTATCGGCGCGTGGATGAATTTCGTGCTGACCTTCTTCGCCTACGACCAGATGAAAGCCGCCATTGTCGCCATGTTGGGGATCGGCCTGTCGCCGTTCTGGTTTGCGCTGGAAGGGGCCATCGTCGGGGCGATCATCGGCGGGATCGCCACGCGGTTGGGCGGGGAGGGCCGCCGGGCCGCCGACGTGATGGCCGACGACGAGGCGTAACACCCGTCGGGTTTGACATTGGCCCCTTGAATGCCTCCCGGTAGGCTGGCGGGCAACACCGCCAGACGGGGAGGCCCGCCATGACCTTTTCCATCATCGCCCAATGCCCGCACACCGGCGCCTTTGGCGGGGCGGTGGGGACGTCTTCGCTGGCGGTGGGCAATCGCTGCCTGCATGTGCGCCATGGCGCCGGCGCCTTTCTCAGCCAGCACCGCACCGATCCGCGGCTGGGCGAGCGGGGCGCGGCCTTGCTGGCGGGCGGGCACAGCGCGGCGGCGGCCATGGCGGAGGTGAGGCGGGCGCCTGACATTGGCTGGCGCCAGCTGGCGGCGCTGGATGCGGCCGGCGGGATCGCCGTGCATCATGGCGACCGGATTTACTCGATCACCACCCATGCCGTCGGTGAGCGCTGCGTGGCCATCGGCAATATCCTGGCTAACGAGCGCATCACCGACGCGATGGTTGCGGCGTTTGCGGGCGCGGCGGCGGAACCGCTGGAATGGCGTCTGGTCCGTGCCATGGAGGCGGGCCGCGACGCCGGCGGCGAGGTGCTGGAGCCGCTGCGCTCGGCGGCGCTGGTGGTCTCCGGACCGGATGGGATGGACCGTTGCAATCTGCGGGTCGACCGGGCCGGGGAGGCGGTGGCGGCGCTCCGGGACCTGCTCGCGGCCTATGGCGACCAGGAGGCCGGGCTGCGCGCCGTCGCCTTTGAACCCGAGAGCGTGCCGGTCGCCCGCCCGCTGTTCGAGGCCTCGGTGCGGCGGATTGCGGACCTGGGTCTGGAGCGACGCTTCCCGACCCAGGCCCGGCGCGGCGACTGGGTGTTGAGGGACTGACCGTCCGCCGCCCGGTGCCGCCGCCCGGTGCCGCCGTCCGGTGCCACGGGCTGGGAGAGTGGCGGGATTGCCGCCGTTGCTAGGCTGGCGGATACTGGCGCCGGAACCGATCACGGGAGGACTATGCGCCATGTCCAGCACCACCAAGCCGGCCCGCGGCGGCCTGATCCCCGTCGCTTGCGGAGTGGAAACCGGCAGCGGCGGCGGACGCGCTCACACCCACGCGCATCCGAAACGGCGGGAGGTGATCGTCGGCGGCGCGAAGGTGCGGACCATCGACATTCACGCCCATTGCGCCGTGCCGGCAGCCTTGGCGCTGATGGGGCTGAAGCCGCTCGGCGGGCCCGGCCTGCGCGAGGATCTGGACATGAAGGCGGCGCTTGACCTGCGCCTCTCGGTCATGGACCGGCAGGGCATCGACATCGAGGCGCTCAGCATCAATCCGAACTGGTATCGCATCGACGACCGGGATTTGGCTGCCCAAGTGATCCGCGTCCAGAACGAGGCCTTGGCCGAGGCCTGCGCCACCACGCCGGACCGGTTCGTGGCGTTTGCCTCCGTCGCCCTGCAATTCCCGGACCTGGCCGCGGCGCAACTGGAAGAGGGGGTGCGGAAATACGGGCTGAAAGGCGCGGCGGTGGGCGGCAATGTCGTCGGCGCGGAACTGGCCGATCCGAAATTTCACCCCTTCTGGCAGAAGGCGGAGGAGCTGGGCGTGCTGGTGTTCATCCACCCGCAGGCGGACGGCGCGCCGACGCAGCTCGGCCACCGCTTCGGGGGCAACGGCTATCTTTCCAACGTCATCGGCAACCCGCTGGAGACGACGATTGCGCTGGCCCATCTGATTTTCGAGGGCACGCTGGATCGCTTCCCCGGCCTGAAACTCTGCGCGGCCCATGCGGGCGGTTTCCTGCCCAGCTATGCCGGGCGCTTCGACCGTGGCTGCCCGACCCGGCCCGACCTCTGCCCCGGCGGCGAGCACGGCTGCATCGAGAAGGCGCCGAGCGACTATCTGAAACAAATCTACTACGACACCATGCTGTTCCGGCCCGAAGGCGTACGCCATCTGGCGGCGGAGGTGGGGGTGAGCCAGTTGATGGTCGGCACCGACTACCCCTATCCCTGGACCGAAACCGCGGTCGACCTGATCCTGGAGACGCCGGACCTCTCCGATGCCGACAAGCGGGCGATCCTCTGGGGGAATGCGGCGGGGCTGCTGGGGCTGGAGTAGGGGGAGCCGCAGCCTCGCAATTGCCTCCCGCCGTCATTGCGAGCCCGCGAAGTGGGCGTGGCAATCCAGGTCCAACCTCTGTATGGCTCGTGCCGCTGCCCTGGATCGCCACGCGGCTTTGCCGCTCGCGATGACGGGAGAGGGGCCGCCACCGAGCGACCGCGCGCCCGGCCTTACCCTTTTTTCTTCGCCAGGAAGTCGTCGATGAAGCGCTGCGGCTCGCCCCTGGCGAAGGCCTCCTGCTGGCCCAGAACGCCGGCGCGGAACGCCTCCTCGAAGCCGCGGAGCGCCACCTCGCGGAAGCGCTTCTTGGTGCGGGCGAAGGCGGTGGGCAACTTGCCGGCCAGCAGTTCGGCCAGCTCGCAGGCAGTCGGGATCACCTGCTCCCTGGCGACCACCCGGTTCAGCAGGCCGAAGCGCTGCGCCTCGTCCGCTTCCATCATGCGCCCGGTCATGGAGAGTTCCTGGTTCAGCGACCAGGGCAGGTTCAGGCTGATCCAATAGCTGCCCATCACGCTCGGAATGCCGGCATTGACCTCCGGCTGGCCGAGCCTGGTGCCGGGATGGCCGACGCGCAGGTCGCTGACCAGTGCGATCTGGAAGCCGCCGCCGCTGGCAATGCCGTTCAAGGCGGCGATCACCGGCTTTTCGGTCATCACGATCTGCCTGTAGACGTTGCAGACGGTGCCGAACCACTCCTCGATCTGGTGCACCTGCACGCCCCGCGCCTCGACCAGATCGGCCCCGGCGCAGAAGGCCCGGTCACCGGCGCCGGTCAGCACGATGCCTTTCACGGATGGGTCGGCATCCAGTTCGACCAGCGTTTCGGCAATGCCGCGGGCGAGCGGCGTGTTCAGGGCGTTCAGGCTGGCGGGACGGTTGAAGATCAGCAGGGCGATATCGCCCTGCATCTCCACCCGGACGGCATCGCTCATGCGGGCAACTCCGGTGCTTTGGCGGCAAAGTCGGTGGCGTCCTCATAGGCGGCGGCGGCGCGGTAGAGCGTCGCCTCCGCATACGGACGGCCCACCAGTTGGAACGAGGCCGGCAGGCCGTTGGCGGTGAAGCCCGCCGGCACGCTCAACCCCGGCAGGGAGAGATAGTTGAACGGCCGTGTGCAGCGGCTGATGCGGGCGATCACGGCGGCAAAGCCCTGCCGGTCGCCCATATTGGTCTCCATGATCGTGGGGATTTCCATGTCGAACGTGGGCACGTGCAGCACGTCGCAATCCGCGAATGCCGCCTCGCAGAATTCCCGCACGATACGGGGGCGCACTTGCAGGGCGGTCAGGTAGTCGGTGGCGCTGACCGCAAAGCCGGACTCCAGACGGGCGCGAGGCTGGGGGCTGTAGTCCTGCGGGCGGGTGCGCAGCCAGTGGGCGTGCAGGGTGGCGCTTTCGCTGCCGGTGATCAGGTTGGCGAGGTCGGTGTTGGGCTCCGGGCTCGGGATGTCCACGGGCACGATCACGGCGCCCAGATCGGCGAAGACCGCCAGCGACCGCTCCATGGCCTCCGCGACCGACGGGTCGAGCGAGGCGCGGTAATAGGTATCCGGCACGCCGATGCGCAGCCCCTTGACCTCCGGGTTGCGGCAGGCGGCCTCGTAGTCGGGCAGGGGGCGGGTGCTGCAGGTGGCGTCGTTCGGGTCCGCGCCGGCGACCACGGCAAACATGCGGGCGTTGTCGCGGACGGTGCGGGTGAGCGGGCCGATGGTGTCATGGGTGAAGGACAGGCCCATCGCGCCATAGCGGCTGACCCGGCCGCTGGTCGGCTTGATCCCGACCACGCCGTTGGCGCCGGCCGGCAGGCGCACGCTGCCGCCGGTGTCGGAGCCGAGCGCGCCGAAGGCCATGCGCGCGCCGGTCGCCGAGCCGGAGCCGCTGGACGAGCCGCCGGTGATGTGGTCCGGGTTCCAGGGGTTGCGGCAATGGCCCCAGTGCTCGTTATGGCCGGTCGGTCCCAGCGCGAACTCCGACATGTTGAGCCCGCCCAGATAGACCGCGCCGGCGGAGTCCAGGCGCTGCATCACCGTGGCGGTGATGTCCGGGCGGAAATCCTTGCGAATCTTCGAGCCGCAGGTGGCCAGCATGCCGGCGCGGTAAAACATGTCCTTGTGCGCCAGCGGCACGCCGGCCAGCGGCCCCAGCGTCTCGCCGCGGGCGCGGGCGGCGTCCGTCGCGTCGGCCATGTCCAGGGCCAGGTCGGCCTCCAGGTGGATGAAGGCGTTGGTGACCGACTGCCAGAGAGCGATTCGGTCCAGGCAGGCCCGGGTCAGCTCGTGGGACGAGATCTCGCCCGCGGCGATGGCGTCGGCGGCCTGGGTCAGGCTCCAGAGGGTGGGATCGCTGGCCTTGGTCATGGCTTTAGTCATGGCTTTCGGCTTCCATCACCACGAGCACTTGCGACGGCTCGGTGTCGAACATCGAGCCGGGTGCCAGGCGTTCGAAACTGGCTTTCGCCCGCTCCAGCATGCGGACGGCACGGTCCGCACTTTCCGCCCCGCCCGGATAGCCTTGGCCATCCACCAGCCAGGCTTTCATTTGATCCTTGTCAATCATCAGTGTCTCCTGCTCGCTATGGTGTTAGTCTAGGCGGGGATCAGCCGCCATGCCAGGAGGCAACGCCATGCAAGAACGAGTCCAAGCGCCCATGTCGACCCCCGCAGCCGGGAGCGCCGGATATCCGGTGCGGAATGTTTCCTTCGATGCCCCCTGGGAATGGCTGGGGGCGGGCTGGCGAGACCTTTGGCGGGTCTGGCCGATATCGCTGGCCTATGGGGCCGTGTTCGCCGTGGTCGCGCTGGCCCTGCTGGTCGGATTGTTCGTCCAGGACGGCCAGGCGGTGATCGTGGCGTTGGCGGCGGGATTTCTCCTGCTGGGTCCGATTCTGGCGGTCGGCCTCTATGAGGCCAGCCGGCGGTTGCTGGCGAACGAACCGGTGACGTTTGGCGCCGTCGCCTTCGTGCGCACGGCCTCGCCCTTGCAGTTGGCCTATCTGGGCGTGGTTCTGACCCTGTTGTTTCTGTTCTGGGTGAAGTTCGCCATGCTGCTGTTCGCCCTGTTCCTGGGCCAGCAGGCGTTTCCGCCGCTGACGCAGTTGCCGGCGATGCTGTTGCTGACGGTCGATGGCGTCGGCTTGCTGGTGGTCGGCACGGCGCTGGGGGCGGCTCTCGCGGTCGCCGCGTTTGCGCTGTCGGCCATGAGCGTGCCGCTGCTGATGCACAAGCGGACCGACTTTTTCACCGCGATCGCCACCAGCATCAAGGCCCTGACCGTGAACCCGCGCGCCCTGCTGCTTTGGGCCGGCCTGATCGCGGCCCTGATGGTTCTCGGCATGGCGACCGTGTTCGTCGGCTTCATCATTGCCTTTCCCCTGATCGGCCACGCCACCTGGCACGCCTATCGGGCGGTTGTGGTCACCGACGACTGACCGACCCCAGCCGAGGACCGGGTGGGGGCTCCGCGACGCTAAACGGATCTTAACCGACGCCCGTCATGTTGGCGGGCGGAGGAGGTCGGCTGGCCCCTTTGCCTTGGGAAAGGGCGGCTGACATGGTTGGAAAAGCATGGGTCCTGGGGGGCGTGGCGGCTCTGGTCTGGCTGAATGCCGTCATGGCGGCGCCGCGCGAGGGCGAGGTAAAGATCGTTTCCAACCCGGTTGCGTGCCTGGAGCTGAATGCTTCCGGCACGATTGTCTACAATCGCTGTGATGAATTTTTGCGCTTTGTCTGGCGCAATCGCAGCAATTGCACCGAGGGATGCGAGACCGAACTGGTACCCGGCGGCTTTGCCATGGTCAGCGGCCTGAGCGGCTTTCATGTCTATGGCGCCTGCCGGAGCAGGGAGTTGCCCGCCTGGCTCGGCTGGCGCTACTCCTGCTACCCGCAACCCCGCTGACCCCGCGGCCTCGGCGCGGCCTGCCGGTCCGGCTCAGACGCTCACCTCGTCGGTGAACGGGCTGATGTCGCGCTCGTCCAGCAATAGGTGCAGCAGGGCCGGCCCTTCGGTGGCCAGGGCCTTGGCGAAGGCCGGCGCAAAATCCCGGGTGCGCTCGACGCGGAACGACGGCATGCCATAGCCCTCGGCCACCTTGGCGAAGTCCGGGCTTTGCAGGCGGGTGCCGTGCACGCCTTCCTCGCCATAGCGGCGCTGCTGCGAAACCATGATCGAGCCCCAGGCGCCGTTGTCGCAGAGGATGCAGATCAGCTTGAGGCGGTGTTGCACCGCCGCCACCAGTTCCTGGCCGCTCATGAGGAAGCCGCCGTCGCCGACAAAGGCCACCGCCGGCGCGTTCGGCTTGGCCAGGGCGGCGCCGATGCCGCCCGGCGTGGCATAGCCCATGGCGCCGGACATCGGCCCGGCCTGGGTGTGGGGGCGGTTGAAGCGGTAATAGCGGTGGACCCAGCGGGCAAAGGTGCCGGAATCGGTCAGGATCACCGCATCGTCCGGAACCTGGCTCTGCATCTCGGCGACACAGGCGGCCAGGTCGACCTGGCCGTGAATGTGGATCGTGCCGGGCCGCGCGAACGCATCGAACGCCGCGTGCAAGCCATTGCGCCAGGCCAGCCGCTCGGGCGAGGGAGCGGCGACCGCCTCCGTCAGCGCCTGTAGCGCCGGGATCACGTCGGCGGCGGCCGCAACCTCTGCCGCGCCGCGGGCCAGCACCTCACGGTCGGGGAAGACATGGATCAGCGTCTGGTCGGCGCGCGGAATGGTGAATTCCTGGGTGGAGATGCCGTC
This sequence comes from Alphaproteobacteria bacterium, assembly GCA_020638555.1. Lineage (NCBI taxonomy): Bacteria > Pseudomonadati > Pseudomonadota > Alphaproteobacteria > Alphaproteobacteria bacterium. Next base: position 10,808 of record JACKII010000006.1, read on the forward strand.
GAGCCGGCAGCCCATGGCGATGATCAGGTCGGCGTCCTCGAACGCCTCGCGCTGGAACGCAACGCGGTTGATCTCCAGATGGCCGAAATAGGCCGCGTGCTCGTTGGGGAAGGTATCCTGCCGGCGATAGGCAGCGGCCACGGCGACGCCGCTCGCCTCGGCGAATGCGACCAGGGCCGGGGTGGCATCGTCGATCGAGATCATCTCGCCGGCGATCAGGACCGGCTTCCTCGCCTGGTTGATGAGCGCCGCGGCCGCGGTCACATCGTCCGGCGCCATGCCGGCGCGCGCACGCGGACGGAGCGTCGGCGGCAGGGTGTCGCCGGCATCGCCCTCGGTGATGTCCTTGGGCATGACCACGATCACCGGACCGGGCCGGCCGGCGGTGGTGAGGGTGACGGCGCGGGCGACGACCTCCGGTATCTGGGCGCTGGTTTCGGGCTCCAGCACCGCCTTGGCGATCTTGCCGAACATCTGGTGGTAGTCGATTTCCTGAAACGCCTCCCGCCCCTTGGTGGCGGTGGGGACATGGCCGACGAACAGCAACAGCGGCGTCGAATCCTGCGAGGCGGTGTGCACGCCGATGGAGGCGTTGGTCGCCCCCGGTCCGCGGCTGACAAAGCCCGCCGCCGGCCGGCCGGCAAGCTTGCCGAACGCCTCGGCCGCGAAGGTCACGCCGGACTCGTGCCGCGGCGTGACCAGCTTGATCGCGTTGCCGGAATTCTGGATCGCGCGGAGGATCGGCAGATAGCTCTCGCCGGGCACGGAAAACGCCGTGTCGACACCGTATTCGATCAAAGTCCGGACCAGGGCCTGTCCGCCATCCATGGGGGTGTTCCTCGCGCAAACGGGTATCGGAAATCGGCGACCGTTATAGCGCAGGCCGATGGGCGATGGCAGGCGGAAACCGTAACGGGCGGGAAGGGGGGCTCCTAGCCGCCCCAGCCCGAGGACCGGGCGCCGAACCCGCCGCGGCTGATGGTCTGGGTACGCGAACGGGTGGGCTGCGTCGCCCATTCCGGCAGCCGCGCCGTGGAGCCATAGCGGTCGCCGACCGAATAGCCGGTACCGGTGGTCAGCGAGCCCGGCGCCTGGCGCGTGCGGTAGAGCGGCGCGCTGCCCTGGCTGTAGCTGTCCAATGCGCGCGAGGCGAGAAAGCCCATCATCAGCGGCAACCAAACGCTGCCACCGGACGAGTTGCTGTAGCCCTGGCAGTCATTGGCGCCGAACTGGGCGTAACAGTCGTCGCGCGAGGCGAACCGCGGTGCATTCTGCAGATGCTCCTTCAGCGCCTCCTTGTGCATATCGATGCACTGTTCGGGCGTCAGGTCGCCGGTGTCGATGCAGTTCTTGACGTCGCGATAGACCTTCGCTTCGACCTCCGGGTCATCGCACGCTTGCAACAACAGGGCGCTGGCGCCCATCAGGCTGAGCGCAACGGCTTTCGAGCGTTTCATCGGCGGAAGCCCTCCTTATGGGCTGACAGACGAGCCGGGAACCGGGGCATCAACAGGGATATCAACGGGGCATCAATACGTCATGCAGGCGGCGTTCAGCACGCCCGCGGCCAGCGAACCGGCGCCGAGCCAGACACCGGCGCTGACCTCGCCGCCGGCGATGCGGGCCGACAGCCGGTCCACGCCCAAGCGCAGCACGAAATAGGCCAGCACCTGCACCACCAGCGCGACCAGGCCCCAGATGACGCAATCGCCCAGGCTCACCGAATTGGTGATGGCGCTGGCCAACGGAATGACAAAGCCCAAAAGGCTGCCGCTGAAGGCGATGGCGGCGGCCGGATTGTCGGCACGGATCAACCGCAACTCGTTATGGGCCGTCACGAAGCTGTAGATCACCGCATAGATCAGCGTGAGGATCAGGGCGGCGCCCAGATACATCAGGAAGTTCGGCAAACCGCCGATCGAAGCGGCTATGGAAAAATGCATCGGAAAGGCTCCTTTGCCTTGCGGTTCGGATGGCCGGCAACCGGCTTGGGGAAAACGCGGGTCAGATGATCTTGAACATGCCGGGGTCCAGGTCGACCCCCAGCATGACTTCGACGCTGCGGCCGTCGTCACGCTCTTCGATGGCCAGCAGCAGATACTCGCCGAAGCCGGGGCCGTTGGGGATCTGGCGGCCGTAGAGCATGACGTCCTGGCCGATGACGGTCACGCTGCCGTCGCCGTCCAGCACCCGTTCCTGAAAGCGCACCGGCGCGGTCCATCCCGGCTCCTCGGCAAACCAGATGCGTTCGTAGAAGGTGCCGTCGTCGTCCGCCTTGAACGAAGGCAGGCCCAGGCGCCCGCCGCGCCCCTCCCACTCCTGCCAGGCCCCGCCTTCCGGGTAATAGGAGGTGTAGGGGACGTACAGCGTCACTTCCTTGACATGCGTATCGCTCTCGCCGCCCACGCACAGGATCTGGAACATGGTGTTGGCGTCGGTGTAGTAGCGGTGCACGAAAGAGCCGTCGCCCAGGTCGACCCGGCCCTTGGCGCTGATGAACAGGGTGTCGCCCGGCAGTTCGAATTTCAACTGGTCGGCCATCATGCGGAAGCGCAGCGTGTCGACCTCCACCGCCGCGCCGATGCGCAGCCCCAGCGGGCCGGTCTGAGGGGCTGCCGGCTCGCTGGTGCCGAACAGGCTCTTCAACAGGTTGAGAATCATCCGCCGCTTTCTTTCTGCATCGAGGCCCAGTCCAGGGACGCCGGGTCCAGCCGCCTTGCGGCAATATAATAGATCGTATGCCCCCCTTTGACGACCCGGTCATCCGGCGGGTTGAGCGCCAGCGACTCGTTGGTGCGGTCCTCCGCAACCCCCAGAACCGTGGCGTGATGGCGTTCCTTCATGGACCGGAAGACAGCGCCGAAGCGCAAGTCGTTGCAGCTCTCCGGCACCGGCATGCTGTAGAGCGTCGGATCGACCAGGGTCGAGAGCATGGTTTTCGGCACGCGGGAGGACCCGGGGTCGTCCGCGGTCCGCACCAGCAGTTCGATCGACATGGGCAACAGGCATTCGGCCCGGGGACAGTGGGATTTCAGCAGGTCGGCCACCACCTCGTCATGGAAGAAGGCGGCAATGTGCAGATTGGGGTTGCGGGCCGCCACGGCAAGGCCGGCGGCCAGGGTCTCGTTGTCGTCGCGGCCCAGGATAATGGCCCGCCCGGCCGTGACGATGCCGGCGCGGTCCAGCACCTCCGCGTGGGTCATGGTCTGGCCCCGCACGAAATGGACCTGGTCGGGCATGGGGTTTTCCATGGCCTGGTCCGCCACCAGCACGATTTCCCGGTCGCGGGAATCGCCGCGCATATAGCTGACCATGCGCCGGGTGGCGTCGCCCGCCCATCCCAGAATCAGGGTGTGGTTCATCAGGTCCCGATAATCGCCGAGCCCACGCATGCGCCGTCTCCAATAGCCCGAGGCCGATTGCACCACTTTTGCGATGACACTGGTGAAAAGGGCGATCCCGCCCGGCATCACCCAGAACACGGCCACCAGCCGGCCGAATGTCGTCGCCGGCGAAAGATCGCCATAGCCGACCGTGGTCGATGTCACGATGTAGAAATACCAATACACCGAAGGCGCTGCGATATCATCCGCCTCGGTCAGGGACATCAACGCCCACGATGTCGTGTAGTGAACCAAGGCGATAACGCCGATGGCCGGCCAGGTGAGCTCGGCAATGTGCCGATAAAGCACCCGCCCCAGAACGGTGACATACCGGGATGCGGCGCCGCTCCAGGAGGAAGTCGGGTGTGCGGCCATACTCAACCTTCTGTCGGGCGGTATCATAAGAGTTGCGAATAGCAAAAGATGCTATCATCTAATGCCAGCTTGCATTCGTTGCAGCAATTGTCGCTTTTGTGAAGGGCCGCCCACGGGTGGGGTGGCCAGCCCGCGGGCCGGAAGCATCCGCTCCCGCCCAGACAACCGGAGATTGTCATGCCCAGTGATATCTGGACGACGGAGAGTTTGTTTCAGGCTCTTCAGACCACCGATGCCGCCAAACAGGGGGCGATCCGGCTGGAGTTGATCAGCGGTTCCGAAGACAGCATTGCCGCAACCATGGCGGATTTCGGCGATCTCGCCGTCGTCATGAGCACCGGTGCCGAGCAGATCCTGGCCCAGGTGCTGTTGTGGAAGATCAGCGATCTGAAGGATCCGGCCGCCTTTGCCATTGCGGCGCTGCGGACGCACAAGCTGATGCCGCTTTCGACCTTCGGCATCACCAAGGGCCCGGACGGCCACGACTATTACGAGTTGTTTGGGGCTCTGTCCGCCAGTTCCAAACTGGAAAATGTCGTCCTGGAACTGGAGACCCTGGCCGCCAACGCCATCGAGGCCGTCGAGGCCTATGCCGATTACCGCCGCTAAGCGCGCCCCAACCGAAGGACCTACCCCATGGGCATTCTGAGCAAACTCGTCACGGCCGTACGCGGTGGCGCCACCGAAATGGGCGAAGCGATCGTCGACAGCCAGGCGCTGCGCATCCTCGACCAGGAAATCCGCGATGCCGACAGCGAACTGGTGCAGTCCAAGAACGCGCTGGTCGACCTGATGGCAAAGAAGAAGGTGCTTGACCAGAAGGTCACGGCACTCGAGCGCCAGAAGAACGAGTACGAGGGCTATGCCTTGCAGGCGCTCAACAAGAATGACGAGGCGCTGGCGATGGACATCGCCAACAAGGTGGCCGAAATCGAGTCGGAACTGGCCGGCGAAAAGGAGCTGGTGCAGCAATACGCGGCGTCGGAAACCCAGGCCAAGCGGGCCATCCAGGCCGCCGAGGGCAATCTGCGCCGCCTGAAGCAACAGGTCGATACCGTGAAGGTGACGGACCGGGTGCAGCGCGCCCAGGCCACCATTGCCGAACGCCATTCCGGCGCCGAGTCGAAAATGAACACCGCGCTGAGCTCATTGGAGCGGATCAAGGCGCGCCAGACCGAGCAGGCGGCGCGCTTCGAGGCGGCCAAGGAACTGGAGCAGGGGCCGAGCGGCGATCTGAAATCGCGATTGCAGGCCGCCGGCATCACCGAGGGGGCCTCGTCCGGTGCATCCGTGCTTGCCCGGCTGCGCTCGCAAAAGGCGATTGCATAGAACGGCTTCGCCCCTTTTTCGAATGGGCGAGCGCGCTCCGGAACTTCGGTTCCGGGGCGCTTTTCTTTGGCGGGGCGGTTGACGCCAGGGTGGTGGCCCAACCCGATGCCGGGGCGATAAGGGCGAAAATGGGGCAATTACGACAAGTTTTGGTCTTGTTTATGAATTTAAGAAAACTATAAATTGTATTTCGGATTCGTTACGGAATGGAACAAGCCTGTGGAGAATTCGGCTGCCGGGAGTGTCCTTCGAGACCGCTTGGACGATGAGAGGGCGGGGGACACACTGTCTCCGCAGCGCCGGCCGGAAGGAGGGATCCCCCCCCGTTCCGATGCCGAAGCGGAGGGGTTACCCTTCGAAGGAAACCTTCTTGACGAGGCGTCCTCCCGTCATTTCCACGATTTTAAGTTGAATAAAACACCCGAGTACGTCAACTCAAAATCGTACCCGGGTCCGGTCGAGGCAATGGTGCAGCGCCTGGCGGCCGCGGTGGCGGACCTGCCGATCCGCAAGCGCAGCGTCCTTGGGCTCGACATCGGCGCGGGATCGTGCGGCTATGCGCTGTTGGAGGATGGGCGGGTCGCGCTGTGCGGGGTTCGCCTGTTCGAAGCGGCCGGGCGCAATCCCAAAGGGGAATCCAAACAGAAAGTGCGCCGCGACGCACGGGCAACCCGCGTGCGCCTGCGCCGCCATCGCAAGCGGCGGCAGGCGCTCCGCCGGCTGATGGCGGCGGTGGGCCTGCCGGACCCGGTCGCACACGCCGGCGAGGCCGATCCCTATACCTGCCGGGCCGAGGGGCTGGACCGCCGGCTCGACCCCGTGGAATGGAGCGCAGCCCTTTATCACATCGCCAAGCGACGCGGTTTTCCGAGCCTTGGCGGCGGGGCGGACGAGGATCCGGACGACGCAACCTTTGCGGCCGAGTTGCAGGCCAACAGCGCCCGCGCTGCCGACTACCGCAGCGTCGGGGAATATCTGGCCAAAGACCCGCGCTATGCCCGATCGAAACGCAACCGGGCCGGATCGTATCACACGGTGTTTTCCACCTCGCTTCTGCAAGCGGAGGTTGAGTGTCTGTTTGCGGCACAGCGCAGACACGGCAACCCCGCTGTTGCCGAATGCTTCGAGGCCGAATTTCTCGCCCTGGCCTTCGCGGTGCGCGGCCCGGAAGACGGCGAAGGAAGGGTGGGCCCATGCCCTTTCTTGCCGGCGCGCCGCCGCGGGGCGCGCCATGCGCCTTCGCTGGAGCGGTACCTGTTCCTGGACACCCTGACCAAGCTGCGGATTGACGATGGCACGGAAATTCGCCGGCTGACGCCAGCGGAACTGGCCCGGTCGGCCGAACGGTTCGGACGGGCGCCACGGGTCACTTTTGCGAATCTGCGGGCCTGGTGCGGGTGGCCCGCGGCCGTTTGCGCTGTCAGCGGGGCGAACGATCATGCGGACCTGGTGACCCCGGCGGGCGCGGCGGCCGGCACCTTTGCGCTTTGGAGCGTGCTGGGGGAGCAGGGCTTCGCCGCGATGGCGACGGTGCCCGGTTTGTCGGATGCGGTGGCCGCGGTCCTGACCTTCCGCAATACGGAGGCGCGCTGGCGCGAAGGCTTGCAGGATCTGAACCTGGATCCCGGGATGATCGAGCGGCTTGTCGCGGCCCGCTACGATGGCGTTCTCGCGATCATGCGCGGTGCCGGTGGGCTTTCGGCCGCCGCGGCGGCAAGGATGGTGCCGCATCTGGCCCGCGGCGACCTGTTCCACGATGCGGCGCTGGCTGCGGGGCTGGACCCGCTCGCCAGGGAACGGGCCATTCTGCGCACGATCCAGAATCCCGGTGTCCAGCGGGCGGTTCTGGAAACCCTGCGCCAGGTGCAGGCGCTGTTGCGGGAAGTGGGCTACCGCCCGGCCAGGCTGCATGTCGAGGTGGCGGAGGATGTGGCGATGGGCCGGGCCGGGCGCGTGCAGATGGCGGCCGGTCGCACCGCGACGCGACGTCTGCGCGAGAGCGCCCGTGTCGCCCTGGCGGGGTTGATCCCCGTCAGCACGATCACCGACGCGCTGGTCGAGCGATACCTGCTTTGGCAGGAACAGGGCGGGACATGCCTCTATTCCGGCCAGCCGATGACGATGCGGCAATTGCTGGATCGCTCGGCGGTGCAGGTGGATCATATCCTGCCGCGCGCGCGCAGCGGCGACAATTCCCGCCACAACCGCGTTGTCTGCTTCGCCGACCGGAACCAGGACAAGGGCGAGCGCACGCCTTGGGAGTGGTTTGGCGGCAACACGGCCCTTTGGGAGGCCTTCGAGGCACGGGTCCGGGCATCGCGCCTGTCGGCCCGGAAGCAGGGCAACCTGTTGCAACGCTATTTTGCCGAGCGCGAAGCCCGCGTGTTGCGGCGCAATCTGAACGATACCCGCTACGCGGCCCGCTGCGTTCTGAAGGCGTTGCAGGCGCTCTATCCCGGCGGACAGCATCAGCGCCATCTGTTCGCCCGCCCGGGTCGGGCAACGGCGGCGTTGCGCGGGGCCTGGGGGTTGACCAAGGACCGGGACGACCCGCGCCATCATGCGCTGGACGCGCTGGTCGTGGCCGCGGCCGGTCCCAAGGCGATGGCGGCCCTGACCGCGGCCAATGGCCGGCTGGCCGACAGGGAAGAGACAGCGGCAGCCTTGCCCTGGCCGGACTTTGCCACCGATGCATTGGCGGCATTGGCGAATGTCATGCCCAGCCGCTCCGAACTGCGCCGCGGTCGCGGCCAGGGGCATGGAATGACGGTGCGGCGGGTCAGAGCCGGCGCGAATGGCGAACAGCGGGTGTTCGAACGCCGGCCGGTCTGGAAGCTGCGCCCGGGCGATTTGGACCGCATCCCGGACCCGCAAATGAACCAGGGCCTGATCGCCGCGTTGCGGGCGTGGATCGCGGACGGCCGCCCCGCCGACCGACCGCCCATCGCGCCGTCGGGTGCGCCGATCCGGCGGGTGCGCCTGCTGGTCATCGGCTCCAACGGCATCCCTCGCGAGGGCCTGGCCGTGAGCGGCGGCGTGGCCGCGTTCGGCGAAATTGCGCGGATCGATATCTATCATGGCCCGAACGGTTATCTGCCCGTTCCCGTCAATCGGAGCGAGTTGGCGCTCCGTGCCGATCCGCCCCGCCGCGCGATTGTGCCGGCCGCCCTGCGGCGGGACTGGGTGTCGATTGCGGCCGACAACGTGTTCCGGTTCAGCCTGTACCGCGGCAGCTATGTCGAGATCGTCAACCGCAGCGGGGTCACCAAGGCCGGCTTCATCCGCTCTTTCGACACCTACCAGTGCCAGCTTTACCTGACACGGCCGCAATCGGCGTCCGAGATCATGAAGGTGGGAATCAAGACCGCCGTTGTCCTCCGCAAGTTCGCGGTGGACCGGCTGGGCCGTCTGAGCCGGGTGCGTGGCGAGGCGCTGACATGGCATGGCGCCACCATCGCGCCGCGACAAATGCCGGAGCCGGCCCAAGAAAAAACCTCCCTGAGGGAGGTTGCGTAAGTTGAAACTGTGGGAGGACGGGACAACGCCGCGCTTGGCTTTTGTCTCTGATTGGCGCCTTCGACCTTGGGGGCAAACCCTGTTGGAGTGCGCACTTCAATGCTATACACCCCTGCCGTTATGACAAGCCAAAAATAGAGATAAAATCGTAGAATAAAACGTATATATGCAAGTCATCAGCCACATTTGCATAAAATAGCATGTCACATGGCGTTAATGTCTAATATTTGATAGACAAATCACAGTGATCGATGCGCCGCTTACCCGTCGGTGCGGTCCGCCAGCAAAAAGCGGATCGCGGAATCCAGCAGCATGCGCCCCCCGACCGTCAGACCGAAGCCCGATGGATCGGACCAGGCGAGCTTTTCCGCCACCAACCGCTCCTGTTTGGGGAGGGGGACGGTCCGTTCCAGCGGGTAGCCCGCGATATTTGCGAATCGCCGACGGTCGATGCCGCTGGCAAGGCGCAGGCCGGTCATCACCAGTTCTTCCCCCACTTCGGCACCGGCGACCGGCTCGTCGTCGGTGAGCCCCTGCCGTCCCGCCTCGATGTCGTCGCGCCATTTTTCCGGCGAGCGGATATTGGCCAGTGCCCGGCGATCCGGGCCGCGGCCGAGGCGGCCATGGGCGCCGGGTCCGACGCCGATCCACTCGCCGCCGTGCCAGTAGACCAGGTTGTGGCGGGACTCCTCGCCGGGCCGCGCGTAGTTGGAGATTTCGTATTGCGGCAGGCCGGCCGCCGCCATCCGCTCCACGGTCCAGGCATAGAGGTCGGCGGCAATGTCGTCGTCCAGCGGCCGCATGCGCCCGGTTTGGAGCGCCTGATAGAAGCGCGTGCCCGGCTCGAAGGTCAGTTGGTACAGGGACAGGTGTGCGCCGGCATGGGCCAGCGCCCGCTCCAACTGCTCTTGCCACCGCGCCAGGCTGTGATCCGGCAGGGCGTAGATCATGTCGAACGTGAAGCGGGGGAAGGTTTCGGCGATGTGCGCCAGCGCGCGCTCCGCCTCCGCCACCGTGTAGGTGCGGCCCAGATAGTCCAGGTCGGCCTGTTCGAACGACTGCACGCCCAGCGACAGGCGGTTGACGCCGGCCGCGCGCAGAGCGGCGAACCGGTCGGTCTCGTGCGTGGTCGGGTTGGCCTCCAGCGTGATCTCGCAGTCATCGGCGAGCGGCCAGAGGCCTTGGATATGCGCCAGAACCCGTTCCACGGCGGCCGGGGAGACCAGGGACGGGGTGCCGCCACCCCAGAAAATGGTGGCGATGCGTCGGTCCGGCTCGCGCTCGCGCCAGAGGCTCAGGTTGCGGAGCAACGCCTCCACCCAGCGGTTTTCTTCGACGCTGGGGCGCACATGGCTGTTGAAGTCGCAATAGGGGCATTTCGAGCCGCAGAACGGCCAGTGCAGATAGAGCGAGAGCGGGGCGAGAGGGCTCATTCCCGAACAGGCTCTCCTCCGAAGCAACGGGCGGCAAGGGCGCGGAAGGCGCGGCCGCGATGGCTGAGCGCCGCCTTGCGGGCCAACCCGGCCTCGCCGACGGCCATTTCGCCGAAGGTCTCGGCCTCGCCGTCCGGCTGGAACATCGGGTCGTAGCCGAAGCCGCCGCTGCCGCGTGGCGGCCAGACGATGCGGCCGGGCACCTGGCCTTCCGCCGTCTCGTAATGCCCGTCCGGCCAGGCCAGCACCAGCACGGCGACAAAGGCTGCGGAACGGTCGGCGGCGCTGCCCAGTTCATCCTGCACCCGCTGCATCGCCGCCGCAAAGTCCTTGCCGGGGCCGGCCCAGTCGGCGGAATAGACGCCGGGCGCGCCGCCGAGCGCCGTCACCGCAAGGCCGGAATCGTCCGCCAGGGCCGGCAGACCGCTGGCGGCGACGGCCGCGCGCGCCTTGATCAGGGCGTTTTCGATAAAGGTTGTGCCGGTTTCCGCCGGCTCTGCCAGGCCGAGGTCGCCGGCGCCGATCAATGCCACGCCGAACGGTGCGAACAGGCGCTGGAATTCCACCAGCTTGCCCTTGTTGTGGCTGGCGAGCACCAGCTTGGGCTCCGTGAACCGGCGCGGCGAGGTCATGTCAGCGGCCCAGCCCGGACATGCCCATGATCGCCTTGCGTTGCAGGCGCACCAGTTCGGAACAGCCCTTTTCCGCCAGGGTCATGAGCGCGTTGAAGCGGTCCTTGGAAAGCGGCGCGTCCTCGCCGGTCGCCTGGATTTCGATGATCTCGCCGCGGCCGGTCATGACGAAGTTCGAGTCCGCCTGGGCGCTGCTGTCCTCGGCATAGTCCAGGTCCAGCACCGGCTGATCCTTGTAGACGCCACAGGACACCGCCACGACCTCGCTGGAAAGGGGTACCTGCTTGATCATCTTGCGGCTCTGCATCAGGCTGAATGCCTGATAGAGCGCGACATAGGCGCCGGTGATGGACGCCGTGCGGGTGCCGCCATCGGCCTGGATCACGTCGCAGTCGATCTTGACCTGGCGCTCGCCCAGCGCCTGAAGGTCGACCACCGAGCGCAGCGAGCGGCCGATCAGGCGCTGGATTTCCTGGGTGCGGCCCGACTGCTTGCCGCGGGAGGCCTCGCGGTCGGTGCGGGTGTGGGTGGAGCGGGGCAGCATGCCGTATTCCGCCGTCACCCAGCCGCGGCCCTGGCCCCGCATGAAGGGCGGCACCCGGTCCTCGACGGACGCGGTGCAAAGCACATGGGTGTTGCCGAAGCGCACCAGGCACGAGCCCTCGGCATGCAGGCTGAAGCCGGGCTCCAGCGAAACCGGGCGCAATTGATCGGCGGCTCTGCCGGAGGGGCGCGCGCTCATGGGAGACCTTTCTTGGTTCTGAAATGGGGGCGGACGCTAGCCGCATGAGCCGGTAAAGTCCAGGCAGGTTGACGGCGAGGCGCACTATACCTACCTAGCCAGACATCCTATTTGCCTATCTGGAAACGCAGGTAACGAAGTCAAGCCATGGCTGGCCCCACACTCGCGGATCTGAACGAGCGGTCTCGCGAAATTCTGCGCCTGATCGTTGACAGCTATGTCGAGACCGGCGGTCCCGTCGGCTCGCGCACGCTTGCGCGCCGGCTGGAGCAGCAATTGTCTCCGGCCACGATCCGCAATGTCATGGCGGATTTGCAGGATCTGGGGCTGCTGTACTCGCCGCACACCTCGGCCGGGCGTCTGCCGACGGGGGCCGGGCTGAAACTGTTCGTCTCCGGCCTGCTGGAAGCCGGCAACCTGACCGAGGAAGAGCGCGCCGACATCGAGGCGCGCTGCGCCGCCGTCGGCCATCACGTGCCGGCGATGATGGAGCAGGCGAGCACGCTGCTTTCCGGCCTCTCGACCCATGCCAGCTTCGTCATCGCACCGAAGCACGAGCGCTCCATCGCCCATATCGAATTCGTGCGCCTGTCGGAGGCGCGGGCGCTGGTGGTGATCGTCGACGACCGCGGCCAGGTGGAAAACCGGATCATCGAGGTGCCGCCGGGCATGCCGGTCTCGGCCCTGATCCAGGCCAGCAACTATCTGCAGAACCGTTTGCAGGGCCGCACGATCCAGGAGGAGCGGGCGGTGATCCTGGACGAGTTGGAACTGCACCGCAACGAGCTGGACGACCTCACCCAGCGGGTGGTGAAGTCGGGGCTGGCGGTGCGGCTCGACGATCCGGCGCCCGCGACCTTCGTGGTCAAGGGGCATTCGCAACTGGTCAACTCCGTCGGCGGGGTCGAGGATCTGGAGCGGTTGCAGGCGATTTTCGAAATTCTGGAGCGCAAGGAAGCCCTGTTGCAGTTGCTGGAAGCGACGCAGCGCGGCGAAGGCGTCCAGATCTTCATCGGCGCCGAGCACGACCTGTTCGCCCTGGCCGGCTGGTCGATGGTGCTGGCCCCCTTCGGCACCAAGAAGGACGCCAAGGGCGAGGAGCGGGTTCTGGGTGCCGTTGGCGTGATTGGGCCAATGCGCCTCAACTACGCTCGCATCGTTCCGATGGTAGATTATACCGCTCAAGTCATCCGACGCATTTTAGGCTGATCCCATGCAAGACAACGACAAGACCCAACCGGCAAGCGACGAAGCGAAGCTGCCGGAGGCGGAGAACAACGCGGCGCCGGCGGACGAGGCCGAGGGCCTGGACCCGCGCGACCAGCGCATTGCCGAACTCGAAGCCGAACTGGCCAATGCCAAGGACCAGCAATTGCGGGCGCTGGCCGAGGTGGAGAATATGCGTCGGCGCGCACAGCGCGAGCGCGAGGAGGCGTTGAAATACGGTGCCGTCAGCCTGGCGCGCGACCTGCTGAGCGTGGCCGACAATCTGGGCCGGGCGCTGGCGGCGGCGCCGGAGGCCGGGGCGGACGATGCGACCAAGGCACTGATCGACGGCGTGGCGATGGTGGAAAAAGACCTCGTCGGCGCGCTGGAAAAGCACCATGTGCGCCTAGTCGCGGGCGTGGGCGAGCCGTTTGACCACAATGTCCACCAGGCCGTGGTCGAAATCGAGTCCGACGAGGTGCCGGCGGGGCATGTCGCCCAGGTGCTCCAGATCGGCTACACCCTGCACGAGCGCCTGTTGCGCCCGGCCATGGTGGCGGTGGCCAAGGCGCCGGCGGGCGCGTAACGCTGCGGCGGCGCTACCGCGTCTCGCCCGGTGCGCGCAGGTCGAGGCTGAGGGCGTGCACCTCGTTCCCGACCATGGTGCCGAGCGCGGCGAACACCAGACGCTGCCGCGCGACCCGGTTTTGCCCGGCGAAGGCGGCGGCGGTGATGACGGCGTGGTAGTGGCTCTGGCCATAGGGCCGGTCGCCGGCATGGCCCTTGTGCAGATGGCTGAGGTCGGTGACCGAGACCGAATCGGGCGCCAGCGCTTCTCGGATCAGACGTTCGATTTGGGCGATGCGCATGGGGGCTCCGTCGGGAAGCTCTGTCGGGTCATTGCGACCGGGGGCTGTTGCGGTAGCAATTGACGCGAACGGTATAGGACCGGGCCTCGGCGTCATCGGCCTTGGCCATGCGAAACGGGACGCCGTGTGCGGAGAGAAAGCGTTGCAGCGCGCTTGTCGGGATCGCATAGGTTCGGTCGGGTGGCGTATCGTGGGAGCCGTTCCCGAACGCCGTTGGCATACGGGTCGTGTCGTTGCGCGCAAACACCAGGCCGGCAACAGCGCCGGAGCGGTTCACCACCGGGCTGCCGCTCGCGCCGGGCATGACCGCGGCCGCAAGCACCATGATCCCGTCCGTTCCGCCCTGGCGTTGGTTGAGATAGCGGCCCTCGATGGTTTGGGGGCGGACCGGCGGCAGCCGGTAAACCGGAAAGCCGGTGATGGCGACCGGATGGCCGTTCGTCAGCCCCTGGGGCGCGAAGGCGGCGGTTTCCGTCGGCCGCTTGCCGGTGCGCAGCAGCCCCAGATCGTACATCCGGGACCGGGCGATCACTCGGGCGGGCACGGTGCGTCCATCCGGTTGCAGCACCGAAATCGCCCGACACGAATCGATCACATGGCGATTGGTGAGCACGTCGCCCCGGTCCGAAACGAAGATGCCGGAACCGATAATGGCGGGGTGCGGTTGCGGCGGCGCCGTGACCGCACGGCGGACATAGCGCGCCCGCTGCGCGCGCAATGCTGCGGCTTCGGCCGGGCCGACAACCCGGCCCCGGCAGTCCGCGGCCGCGGTTGGGCGCACCATCTGGCGGGCCGGATCGTAGCAATGGACCGAATCCCCGGAGCCGGCGCGCGACGCGGACGGCGCCGTCAGCGCGACGGCGGTTACGGCCAATGCGAGCAGGCCATAGGCTCGGGCGGTCATTCTCAATGCAGCCTTGCTTCCCGATGGGCGATGTAGACGCTGCTACCCGCGATGATCCCGGCGCCGACCCACACCCAGACGGTCGGAACCTGCGCAAACAGTAGATAGGCGCCGAACGCGGTGAAGGGAAGGCGCAGAAAATCGAAGGGCTGCAACAGCGAGGCGTCGCCGGCCTTGAGCGCCTGGGTGATGCCGAAAATGTTGGCGATGGCCGACACCCCCAGCAGCGCCAGCCACAGCCATTGCTCGCCACTGGGCCATTGCCAGAAGAACAGGGCCGGGACCAGCGAGAAGGGCAGGGAGTAGAGCGACAGGTTCAGGGTCACCAGCCCGGGCGAATCGTGCCGGACCAATACCTTGCCCATCAACGTGACGGCGGCGAAGGTGATGGCCGCCACCAGCACCACCAGGGCGCCCAACTGGAAGGCGTCCTCGCCGGGGCGCAGCATGATGAGGGTGCCGCAGAACCCGATGACGATCGCGCTCCAACGGCGCCAGCCGACCGTTTCGCCCAGGAACAGGATGGCGCCCACGGTCGTGAACAGCGGCGTCGTGAAGCTGAGCGCGGTCGCCTCGGCCACCGGCAGCAGGATGGCGCCGGCAAACAGGGTGACCGACGACAGGGCCATGATCACGGCGCGCAGGCTGTAGGCGCGCCAGCGCGCCGCGCCCAGGCGTGTGCGCCAATAGCGGGGGATCAGCGGCACGAAGATCAGGACGGTCATGGCATTGCGCCAGAACGCTATGACGAACACGTCCATGCCCTGGTCGGAGAGGTGGCGAACCGTGTTCAGCATCACCGCAAAGCCGATGGCGGTGACGGTCATCCAGAAGCCGACGCGCAGGACCGGTGGCCAGTTGCTCACGCGGAACTCCAGCAATGGAGGGGGAGAACGCAAAAGGGGAGCGGCGAACCGCTCCCCGAAGTCCGTAGCATACCGTTGGAATGGTTACCACATGGCGACCGGGTTGATGAGCATCTGCACGGCCCCTTTCAGCCGGGCCTGGCCCAGGACGAACATGAACTCGTTCACGCCCATTTTCGCGAGCGGGCCGGTGTTCATCGTCTCCAGGATGAAGATGCCGTTTTCCTTCAGGAAGGTGACGTGGCCATAGAAGATCTTGTCGCCCTCTTTCGGCGGAACGGCTTCGACACCCCAGGTGTCCGCACCGACCGCGACCGGCTTGAACTTGGCGAGATAGGCCGCGGCGGCATTGCTGAGACCGGGCTCGCCCGACGCCCACGCCTTCGGTTCGGCGTTCAGCTTGGCGTCGGTCCAGCCGGTGTGCAGCAGGATAATGTCGCCCTCGTGGAATGCGACGCCCTGCTCCTTGGCGGCGGCCTCGATGTCCTCGGCCTCGATCGGCTGGCCGGATTTGAGCGTGTCGACGCTGAAATGCTTGGCCATGTCGACCAGCACGCCGCGGCCGACGATTGGCGGGACCGTATGAATGCCCAGCTTTTTCAGCCCGGTGATGGCGGAAATATCCTTGCCGGAATTGCAATTGTAGAACATGCCGGCTTCGCCCAGATGGCCCAGACCGTCAATCTGCGGACCGATGCCGAGCCAGGCTTCCACCAGGTCGTCGTTGTAGCTCGAATTCCAGCCGAAATCCTTGGTCAGTTCGCGGCCGAACTGTTGGCCGGGCTGCACCACTTGCAGCATCATCCCGCGCGGCGGAAAGGCGGGCATGTTCGGGTCGATGACGATGCCGAGCGGATGGGTCTTGCCCTCCTTGACCAGCCTGCTGGCGGCCAGCACCCGCTCGGGCGTGATCAGATTGGCGGCGCCGATTTCGTCGTCGGCCCCATAGGGAGAATGCATGCATTTGTCTGCGTGCGCCGGCAGGGCCGTCAGAAACGCGCCGGTGGCGGCAATCGCCGCCCATTTGGCAAGTTGCAAGGATTTCATGGGGTTCCTCCAAAATGTTTTGATGATTGATGCGTCGTCCCAGTCCACACCGGTACGATACGGGGCCTGCGACCGTTTGGCTATGGCGGGGTTGTGACGAGAATGCGGCGAGTTCCGGTCGGCCTTTTCCGCCTCGTGGAACGTCATCCCGTTTGACATCCGGCGGCGTCTGTCGTTGATAGCGCGCGGTACGGCCTGCCTCCGCCTCGACGCGGAAGCATCTGTAACGAGAAACTTGGGAGATGTGACTATGCGAGACGTTTTCGCACGCTCCGCCCGCCTGATGGCGGCTGCGGGCTTTGCAGCATTATCCGCCTTTGCGGTGCAACCGGCCAACGCGGTCGACCCGGTGAATATTCGCCTGGCGTCCGACCATAACGGCCCGCCGCACCCGGCCGCCCTGGCCGAGGAATTCTTCAAGCAGCGGGTCGAGGAAGCGATTCCGGGCAGCACCGTGCGCCTCTATTTCGCCTCGTCGCTGTACAAGGTGCCGGCGGCCGTCGAAGCTATGACCAATGGCGACCTGGAAATGACCTGGGGTCAGTTCGGCAAGACCGCCCAGGTCGACCCCTATATGAGCGTCGTCGTCGGCCCGATGCTGCTGACCACCCCCGGTGCGATCGGCAAGTTCGACACGACCGAAACCTTCAAAATGCTTCAAGGCCGGTTCGAGAAGCTGCACGGCGTGAAGATTTTCGGTTCCGGTGACCTCAGCTATTATATGGGCGCCGGCTCCGGCTCGCGTCTGCTGAAGCCGGCCGACTTCGCCGGCAAGAAGATCCGGTCCATGGGCCCGGCCGAGAACGCGGCCCTGTCGGCCTGGGGCGCGAGCCCGACGACGATGGCGTTCGGCGACGTGCCGCCGGCGCTGCAAACCGGCGTCATCGACGGCCTGCTGACCAGCCTGGGCGGTTTCCGCTCCACCCGCGATCAGGCGCCGTATTTCACGGTGGCCGGCATCAACGGCATTGTCGGCGACTATTACTGGATCGGCGCGTCCGAGATCTGGTGGAAGTCGCTGAACCAGGATCAGCGCGATATGCTGCAAAAGATCATCGTCGACGAGGTGCTGCCGTTCCAGCGCAAGGCCAACTGGTGCAACGACAAGCTGCTGCTTGACCAGTACGGCACCGACGATCCGTCCAAGCCCGGCATCTATGTCATGAAGGCGGAAGAGTCCGCGGTTCTGGCCGACAAGCTGGGCGACGCCACGCAGAAGTGGATCAAGTCGAACACGCCGTCGGGTGCGCACGAGTGGGTCGACACGTTCGTCCGGGAAGCCAAGGCCCTGACCAAGGCCAACCCGATGGGCTCGGACTGGCTGGAAAAAACGGACTGCGCCGAGTTGCAGCCGTGGTTCGACAAGTACACCAAGAAGAAGTAAGCACCCGGTTTCATCGGGCTTACCGGCCAGTGCCTTTCGGGGCGCTGGCCCTTTTGGCATTTTCCCATCAACGTCTGCCGCAGTCCTTGTCTACCGCAAGGGCTGCGCGCGGCTATATTGGATAAGCGTGATCGGCTATGGAGACGGCTCTAGACCGCACCTATCGCGTCTATCGCTTCTTTCTCGACAATTTCGTCGGATACGGCGCGGCCATCATTATGCTGGCCAGCGTTCTGCTGGCGATTTTCGAGATCATCCGGCGATACATTTTCGGAATGGTGTTCGATTGGGGACAGGATGCCGTGACCTATTTCACGGTCGGGTCCATCTATCTGTACTTCGCGGTCACCCAGGCCCGGCGGTCGCATCTGGCCGTCAGTGCGCTCATGGATGTCTGCAAGACCAAGGGGTTGCAGACCGTGGTGCTGTGGGTGCGGCTGTTCGTGACCACGGCCTCGATGACGCTGTACACCGCCATCTTTTATTGGGGCTGGTCGACCGTCGGCCGCAACATGATGCTGGAGCGCACGACCCAAAGCATGGTGCTGCAGATCTGGCCGTTCCAGGCGATCCTGATCGCCGGCTTCGTGTTGCTGGCGGTCACCTGCCTGTTCCAGTTCTACCAGGACCTGCAAGCGGTGCGCGGCAAGACGGTCTTTGCCTGGGCCCCGGCCGAAGAAGGCCTTGAAATCTAATCCGCTGCGGCGGACGGCCCGCACGCGGGCCCCATTTCCGGAAGGATCGAGCGCACTATGGGCTTCCTTGGGCTTTCGATGACCGCATTGCTGGCGCTGGGCGCGCCGATCGGCGTCGCCCTGATGGGCGCGGCCGTGCTGGTCATCATGAACGATCAGATGATGTCGATGGGCACGGTGTTCCGCGCCTTTTTCGACTTCACCAACAGCTATACGCTGATGGCGATCCCGTTTTTCATCTATGCCGGCTTCCTGATGGAGAAGACCGGCCTGATTTCCGGCCTGTTCCGCTTTGCCGATGCGGCGGTGGGCTGGCTGCCGGGCGGCTTTGCCTATGCCACGCTGCTGGCGGCGGTGCTGTTCGGCGCCATCAGCGGCTCGTCCACCGCCATGTCGGCGGCCATGGGCGTGATCGCCTATCCGGAGATGATCCGCCGCGGCTATCCGAAATGGATGTCGGCCGGCGTTATCGCCTGCGGCGGCGGTATCGCGTTGCTGATTCCCCCATCGATCACGCTGATCCTCTATGGCGTCCTGACCGAGGAGAACATCGTCGCCCTGTTCTTCGCGGGCGTGACACCCGGGATCATGCTGGCGATCAGCGACGCGATCATCATCGTCGGCGTGGCCTGGTATCTGAAACTGCCGTCGGGCACGTTCAGCGTTCGGGAGTTGGTGCGCGCGGCCTGGGGCGCCTGGCCGGCCCTGATGATGCCGGTGGTGATCCTCGGCGGTCTCTATGGCGGCGTCTTCACGCCGACCGAGGCCGGTGCGGCGGCCTGCGGCTATGCCCTGCTCTATGGCCTGATCGCCAAGCGCGGCGCCTTCCTGAAGGAGCTGTTGCCCTGCACGCAACGGGCGGTGAACCTGACCGCGGTCGTGTTCTTCCTGGTCGGCTGCGTCGGCGTGTTCCAATTCCTGCTGGCGAACAAGGGCTGGCCGCAGGATATGGCCGCCTGGGTCGGCAGTTTCGGCCTGTCGCCGTTCATGTTCCTGGTGCTGCTGCTGGCGGTGCTGCTGTTCCTGTCCATGTTCCTGACCGGTGTGGCCATGCTGGTGCTGACCGTGCCGATCATCCTGCCAATCGCGCTGTCGCTGGGGATCGATCCGATCCACCTCGGCATTCTGTTCGCGCTGGCGGTGGAGATGGGGGGCGTGATCCCGCCGGTGGGTCTGAACCTGTTTGCGGTCAGCGGCACGACCGGCGTTCCGCTCACACAGGTGATGAAGGGCGCGATTCCGTTCCTGATCACGGACGGTTTCGTGCTGATCCTGATCCTGTTCTACCCGGATCTGGCGCTCTGGCTGCCCGATCTGGCGGTTCAGAACGTGTTCGGCCATTAGGGCTGGCGGCCCGCCGAAAACAAAACCCCGGGAGTTCGAACTCCCGGGGTTTTTTTGTGCTGTGAGGCAGAGGACGGTGGAGGCGGCCCATTCGGGACCGCCCGCCGAACGTCGCGCCGATCAGGCGGCGTTCGAGCCGCCCAGCATGCGCGTCAGGCCGCTGCGGTCCTGGTCCTGCCGGCGGTCGCCGCTGCGCTGCTTCCGTCCGCCCGGCTTGCCGTTGGGCTTGCCGCCGGGCTTGCCGGAGCGCGGGCGCTGGCCGGCATTTTCACCCGAAAAGCGCTTGGGCTTGCGGCCGTCCGCCTGGCCCTCGGGCCGTTCGGATGCGGCCGCCTTGCCCGGCCGTCCGGCCGGTTTGGCCGACGGCTTGGCCGCGCCATTTGGCTTGCGCCGGGGGCGCCGCGGCGCACGCCGGGCCTCGCCATCGTCGTCGGCAAAGCGGCGGGTGGTGTTTGCCTCCGCATTGGCCGGCTCGAACCGCTTCGGCTGGTCGGGCACGTCCGCCGCCTCCGGGGCGTCGACGACCCGGAGACTCTTGCCGGTCAGCTTCTCGATATCGCGCAGCAGGCGGCGCTCGTCATGGGCGCAGAGCGAGATCGCCTGGCCGCTCTTGCCGGCGCGCGCGGTGCGGCCGATGCGGTGCACATAGGCTTCCGGCACCATCGGCAGGTCGAAATTCACCACATGCGAGATGTCGTCGATATCGATGCCGCGGGCGGCGATGTCGGTCGCGATCAGCACCTGGGTCCTGCCCTTGCGGAAGGCGTCGAGCGTGCGCTGGCGCTGGCCCTGGCTCTTGTTGCCGTGCAGCGCATCCGCGGAGATGCCGGCGCCGGCGACGGTCTTGGCCACCCGGTCCGCGCCCCGCTTGGTGCGGGTGAAGACGATGGCGCGTTCCACGTCGCCCTCGCGCAGCAGGCTGACCAGCACGCCGCGCTTGGCGCCGCCGTCCAGGTGCATCACCCGCTGGTCGATGGTGTCGATCGGCTTCGAGGCCGGGGCGACCGAGACTTCCAGCGGATCGCGCATGAAGTCGTTGGCGAGCGTGCGGATTTCCTTGGGCATGGTGGCGGAGAACAGCAGCGTCTGCCGCTCGGCGCTTACCTTGGCCATGATCTGACGGATGGCGGGGATGAAGCCCATGTCCAGCATCTGGTCGGCCTCGTCCAGCACCACCTGGCGTACCATGGTCAGGCTGACGACGCGGGCGTTCATGTGGTCCAGCAGCCGGCCCGGCGTGGCGACGATGATGTCGACGCCGCGGGCGAGCTTCGCCGCCTGGGTGCGCGGGTTGGCGCCGCCGATCACCACCGCATGGGTCACGCGCATATGGCGGCTGTAGTTGCGAATGCTGTCGCCGATCTGCTCCGCCAGTTCGCGGGTGGGCACGACGATGAGGGCGTGGGCGGTCTTTTCCGCCGGGCGCCGGTTTTCTTCGGCGAGGCGATGCAGGATCGGCAGCACAAAGGCCGCGGTCTTGCCGGTGCCGGTCTGGGCGATGCCCACGAGGTCGCGGCCGGTGAGAACCGCCGGAATGCCCTGGGCCTGGATCGGAGTCGGGTGGGAATAGCCTTCGGCAGCAACCGCACGAAGGATCGGCTCGGCAAGGCCGAGATCGTCAAAAGTGGTCAAAAATCAGTCTTTCGAGGGGCGGCCGGTCGAAATGGACGGCGGGCCCTGGTCTTGGAATCGGGTGCTTGCGTAGCCCGGCACCCGGGGTCGTCCGTGGATCCGATGCGCGGTCTTGAAATGCATTTGAGCCATGGGCCGGGTTCGGCAGCGGCTCTTGCAAATATCAGCGTCACGGTCTACGCGCGGAGAACTCCGGCTTATAAAAGGATTTGGCGAAGAATTACAAGAACGCAAGGCTGCGGCGGAACCGCCGGGTATCCGCGCTTTGACGCCAACGGCCGGGCGCTCTAGCTTCTGCACTGTGTCTTTCCCGTCCGCCAGGAACCCGCCGCCCCGTGAGCCAGTATGTCCTCGCCATCGACCAGGGCACCACGTCGAGCCGCGCCATTTTGTTCGACCGCAATTGCCGGGTGGCCGGGCAAGCGCAAGGGGAATTTGCCCAGCATTATCCGCGCTCCGGCTGGGTCGAGCATGCGCCCGAGGATCTGTGGCGGACCGTGCTCGCCTCCGCCCGCGCCGCCATGGCCCAAGCCGGGGCCCAGGCGGGTGCGATCGTCGCCATCGGCATCGCCAACCAGCGCGAAACCGCCCTGATCTGGGACCGCGCCACGGGCGAGCCGATCCACAACGCCATTGTCTGGCAGGACCGCCGCACCGCCGATGCCTGTGCCGCCCTCAAGGCCGGGGGGCACGAGGCCATGGTCAACGCCCGCACCGGCCTGCTGCTCGACCCGTATTTCAGCGCCACGAAGATCGCGTGGCTGCTGGATCACGTGCCGGACGCGCGTGCCCGGGCGGAGGCGGGCCGGCTCGCCTTCGGCACGGTCGACACCTATCTGCTCTGGCGCCTGACCGGCGGCCGGGTGCACGCGACCGATGCGACCAATGCCAGCCGCACCCTGCTCTACGACATCCACCGCGGCGCCTGGTCGGACGAATTGCTGGCGCTGTTCGGCGTGCCCCGCGCGCTGTTGCCGGAAGTCCGGGACAGCGCGGCGGCGTTCGGCGCAACCGAGCCGTCGCTGTTCGGGGCCGCGATCCCTGTCACCGGAATGGCCGGCGACCAGCAGGCCGCGACCGTCGGCCAGGCGTGTTTCGCGCCCGGCATGCTGAAAAGCACCTATGGCACCGGTTGTTTTGCCCTGCTGAACACCGGCGCCATGCCGGTCGCCTCGCAGAATCGCCTGTTGACCACCATCGCCTATCGCTTGGAGGGCCGGCCCACCTATGCCCTGGAGGGCTCGATTTTCGTCGCCGGCGCCGCGGTGCAGTGGCTGCGCGACGGGCTGGGCCTGATCCGGGAGGCATGCGAATCCGGGCCGCTCGCCGATGCCGCCGACCCGGAGCAGGCGGTGTATCTGGTGCCGGCCTTTGTCGGCCTGGGCGCGCCCTACTGGGATTCGGACTGCCGCGGCGCCCTCTATGGCCTGACCCGCTCCACCGGCCCGAAGGAACTGGCCCGTGCCGCCCTGGAAAGCGTCTGTTTCCAGACCCGCGACCTGCTGGAGGCGATGCAGGCCGACTGGGGCCGGGCGGGGGAGACGGTGCTGCGGGTCGACGGCGGCATGGTCGCCAGCGACTGGACCATGCAGCGCCTCGCCGACCTGCTGGGCGCCCCCATCGACCGGCCGCAGGTGCTGGAGACGACGGCGTTGGGCGCGGCCTATCTGGCCGGGCTGCAGGTGGGCTTCTACCCGCCGCCCGATGCCTTTGCGCGGGCCTGGGCGTTGGAGCGCCGGTTCGCGCCGGCCATGGCCGCAGCCGAGCGCGACCGCCGCTATGCCGGCTGGCGGGACGCGGTGCGCCGCACGCTCTCGTGAGAGAACACGCCAACTTCCCCGGCCCGCAACGATCCGGTAGCCTTTGCGGTGCCCACGCATTTCGGAGTTTCTGCCATGCCTGTCAGTGACCGCATCCTCTATGACGTGCGGGACCGGGTCGCGACGATTGCGATGAACCGGGCGCCGGTCAACGCCATTGACCACGCCATGATCGACGCCATTCACGCTGCCATGCGCCGGGCGGAAGCGGACCGGGATGTCCGCGCCGTCATCCTGACCAGCGCGCTGGACGGCATGTTCTGCGGTGGCATGGACCTGAAAATGGTGGCGGCGGGCGATGCGCTCGACCTGCGGCGGTTCGTGACCAAATTCTATATCGGCACCATGAACATCCAATACGAGATGACCAAGCCGACCGTGGTTGCGGTCAACGGCCCGGCGCGAGGCACGGGCATGACGCTCGCGATCACCAGCGATGTGGTCCTGGCCGCCGATGACATTGATCTTGGCTATCCGGAAATCGACGTGGGCGTGATCCCGGCCATCCACTATGTCCACCTGCCGCGCCAGATCAGCCGCCACAAGGCGTTCGAACTGCTGTTCGGCGGCCAACCGATCCCGGCGGCGGAGGCGGTTTCGCTCGGCATCGTCAACCACGCCGTGCCGCGGACGGACCTGATGGACCGGGCCTTTGCCATGGCCCGGATGTTTGCGGAAAAGTCGCCGACGATCATGGCGCTGGGCCGCCAGTCCTTCATGCGGGCGAACGACCTGGACTATCGCCGCAATGTCGAAAATCAGATCGAGACGCTCTGCAATATCTTCAACACCGCCGACGGGCGCGAAGGATTGCAGGCCTTCCTGGAAAAGCGCAAACCGCGCTGGGGGGAGTAGGGGGCCCGGCCCCTAGAACTCCACTTCCAGTTCGATGATCTCGTCCGGCTCGGCCAATGCGGCATCGCACCATTCGGCCATCGGCTGCCAGGCGAAAATGTGCTCGCTATACGCCTGCAATGCCGGCGAGAGGTCCACGGCATAGGTGCGGAAGCGGGTGCAGACCGGTGCGAACATGGCGTCGGCGAGGGTGGGATGGTCGCCGAACAGGAAGGGTCCGCCATACCGGTCCAGGCATTCGGTCCAGATGGTGCGGATGCGCTCGACATCCGGACGGGCGCCGGAGAAGATTTTGAACGCCTTGTGCCGCGCCTTGATGTTCATCGGCAGGGCCGAGCGCAGGTTATAGAAGCCGGAATGCATTTCGCCGGAAATGGCACGGCAGTGCGCCCGCGGCGCCGGCGCGGTCGGCAACAGGCCGGCGTCCGGGAAGGTTTCCGCCAGATACTCGGCGATGGCCAGCGTGTCCCAGACAACCACCTCGCCGTGCGTCAGCCTGGGCACCCGAACGGAGGGCGACAGCAGCAGCAATTCCCGCCGCATCTCCGGCGAATCGATGGCGACGATCGTTTCCGCAAAGGAAAGCCCGGCCATGCGGCACAGCAACCAGCCGCGCAACGACCAGGACGAGTAGTTTTTCGACGAAAGGGTCAACTCTGCCGGTGCCATGGGCGATCTTTCTCTTGCGTGGGAACAAGTGCGGTGCACAATAACTATCTCGCAGTGCAGCATGAAATGCACCAACTTTCTTCAACCCGCCACCCGGAGGCCCATCGCATTGCTTTACCAAAGCTATCAGCTACAGGACGATCTGCTCGCCCCGATGCGATCGGTCGCCGCGCTTTCCCGCGATCAGTTTGGAAGGTTCGGCTGGGGCTTGCCCAATCCGCTCCGCAAGCGGTCGGCGGCCGCCTTGGAGATGATCTCGCGCTTTCGCCTGACCCACAGCCGGCCGGACTTCAACATTCCGACCGTCACGGTCGGCCATCGTGACGTCGCGGTTCGCGAGGAGGTGGCCCTGGACCTGCCGTTCGGCAATCTGTTGCATTTCGCCAAGGACACGGATGTCGAGCAGCCCAAGGTGCTGATCGTGGCGCCGTTGTCCGGCCATTTCTCGACCCTGCTCCGCGGCACGGTCGAGACCATGCTGTCCGACCATGACGTCTATCTGACCGATTGGGCCAATGCGCGACAGGTTCCGCTCAGTGCCGGCGTGTTCGGCGTCGACGACTATGTGGACTATCTGATCCGCTTCATGGAGGAGATCGGACCGGGCGGGCACATCCTGTCCGTCTGCCAGCCTTGCGTGCAGGCGCTGGTGGCCGTGTCGCTGATGTCGCAAGACCGGAATCCGGCCACGCCGCTGTCCATGACCCTGATGGCCGGCCCGATCGATACGCGCGAAAGCCCGACCGTCGTTAACGATCTGGCAAGCGACAAGCCGCTGGATTGGTTCAAGAACGCGCTGATCGGCATCGTGCCGTTCCGCTATCCGGGGCGGTGGCGCCGGGTCTATCCGGGGTTCGTGCAACTGGTCGCGTTCATGACCATGAACATGGAGCGCCATCAGGAGGCGCACCGCAAGATGCACGAGCATCTGATCAACGGAGAGACGGCAGAGGCCCAGCGGATCAAGGATTTCTACGACGAATATTTCGCCGTGCTCGACCTGCCGGAGGAATTCTATCTCGAAACCGTCGACCGCATCTTCCAGAAGGCGGAGTTGGCCTGCGGCACCTACCGGCACCGCGGCCGGCTGGTCGAGCCGTCCGCCATTCGGCGCACGGCATTGCTGACCGTCGAGGGCGGGCGCGACGATATCTGCGCCCTGGGGCAGACCGCGGCGGCGCACGATCTGTGCTCGTCGCTACGCCCGCACCTGAAGCGCCATCATCTTCAGGCGAATGTCGGCCATTACGGCGTGTTCAACGGCAAGCGCTGGCAGAACGAAATCTACCCCGTCGTCCGCAATATGATCCTGGCGGTGCACTGAGACCGCGGGGCATCACCAGGGGCATCGCCAGGGCGACGGGGAGGTCTCCGCCGCCAGAGCGTTTTCGATCCTGGTTGACTCACACTCCAGCTCCCTCTCCCGCGCAAGCGGGAGCCCATGCCTGAGAGCTTCTCACAGGACACGGCCTCTGTATTTGCCTCTCAGGCATGGTCCCCGCTTCCGCGAGGACAGGGAAGATGGCGTGGTGAGCCTGCGGGAAAGGAACACGCCGCTAGATGCCGATATCCTGCAGGTTGTAGTCCCAGATCTCCGCCTTTTTGTCCGGGCTCCAGCGGTAGCGGTCCGCTTCGGCCGCCAGTGGCGTGTAGACGTAGGATTCCTCGCCGGGATGGCGTTGGCGGCGCGCGTCGATGGCCAGCATGATCAGGCGCGAGCGGTTGCGGATATACTCCGGCGTATATTCGCTGACGGGGTTGTGCACGCCGCCGCTCTTCACGCCCAGCACGCTTTTGCGCCGGTGGAAGCCCATATTGTAGGTAACGCGGATGTTCTGGCTGGTGTTGGCGAACGAGCCGTGAATGGCCTGCCGGTTGGTCACCGCCAGGTCGCCGGGGCCGCAGATCAGCGGCACCGCTTCCGGCAGCCGGTCGGAGCCGGCGGCGGCGACCATCGCCTTGATGTCCTTCTTGCCGCCCTTGTGCGAGCCTGGCACGACCCAAAGGCCGTTGGCCGCGTCGCAGCCATAAAGCTGCATCATGGTGTTGAAGCCGTGGGTGTCGCCGTCCAGGTCCGGGCTGTTCCAGTGGGTCCAGCCGTCCTGGTGCCACGCGACCGAGCCGCCGAGCCGCGGCTGCTTGATCCAGATCGCCTCGTTGAACGGCGTGAAGTCCGCCCCGTTCACCGCCTCCGCGAATTTCAGCAGGTGCGGGTGGCCATAGAGGCGCAGTGCGGCCTCCGAATGCATCAGCGAGCCGTGGATGAGTTGCAACACCCATTCCGGCGCCTCGGCCCCGGCCTTCGGCTCGTACATTTTCGAGGGGTGGCGGCCATAGCTGGCATCGGTGCCGCCCAGCGGATCGCTCAGCGGCCGCACCCAGGAGATCGAGCGCGAGGTCTGGTTGGCGCAGAAGGCGGGGTTGCCGTGCTTGTCGAGTGTCTCATCCTTGCCGACCGGCGCCCGGTCCAGCAGGCCGGCCAGGTCGCGTTCGAGCTCGGCCAGTTCGTCGGCGCCGACGAAGTTCTCGAACACATAAAAGCCTTCGCGGTCATAGGCTTCCAGGATGGCCGGATCGAGCTTGCCGTCGGCGGTGAACTTGAACGGCCCCCGATTGTCCATGGCCAGCGCGCGGGCGGTGCCTTCGGCGCGATACTGGCGCATGGCGTCTTCCTGATCGCCGTAATCGACGGGCGGCAGGTCGAGCAGGGGAAGGTTCGGTTTCGGCGGCATGAGCGTGTCTCCTTGCGCCTGAGGGCAGTGTCTCCCCGGGGAGAGTTGGCCTTTAGTCTAACGCATTTGCCCGGCGTCCGCCACTGCCGGATCCCGGTTGCGGTTCCGTCAGGTGACGACTATATTTCGTCATACAACGCCAAGCGCGGAGGCCATCATGACAACCCTCGAAGCCTATGCCGAGCCGGATGCGCTGCCACGGTCGGAGGCCGGGCGCATCGGCCTGCTGTTGGGGCTGGAGCAGGGACGCACGGTCGACGATGTCGGACTGGCCGAACGGATCGCCGAGGGGCTGGCCCCGGCGGCGGCCATGGCGCTGGTCCGGGTGCTGGGCCGTTCGACCGTGATCGACAAGATCATTCCCGAGGCGACGTTGCGCCGGGCGCGCAAGAACCGCCGGGCGTTGTCGCGCGAGATGAGCGAACGCCTGTACGAGGTCGGCCGGGTCGTCGATGCGGTCAGCCGGGCCTATCACGGCGACAAGGTGGCGATTTCCCGGTTCCTGCACCAACCGCACGCACTGCTGGGCGGCCGGACGCCGCTGGAGATGGCGCGGCTGAGTTCCGCCGGGACCGAGGCGGTGCTGAAACTGTTGCGCCGGGCCGAATACGGCTTCGCCGTATGACGCACCGGACATTGCCGGAGCAATGGACCGTCTATCGCATCGGCGATCCGGCGGGTGAGTTTCCGATCTGGGATGCGGGCGGCGCCCGCCAGGCATCCGGTCGCTGGCACGAAGCCGGAGCCGGCGTGATCTACGCCTCGCGTCACTATTCCACGGCGATGCTGGAAAAGCTGGTCCATTATCAGGGCGCGCTGCCACCCAACCAGCATTTCATCGCCATCACCATTCCGGCCGGCACGTCCTACGAGGTCGTCAACCCCGATCGGCTGGATGGGTGGGCACACCCGTCGTGCGAGGCGGCGCGGCGCTTCGGGGCCGCGTGGTATGCGGAACGGCGGTCCGCCCTTCTCATCGTGCCGTCGGTGGTCGCGCGCATGGAACAGAATATCCTGTTCCACGCTGGCCACCCGGAATTTTCTGCGGTGATTCCGGGCCTGGAGACGCCCGTCTGGTGGGACGAGCGCCTGTTCGCCGGATAGAGGGGCGAGGCCGGCTATTCCGCGGCCACCGGCTCGAACGCGTCGGCGCGTTCGTCGGGAGCGGTCTCGACCCGGTCGTGCACCGGTTCGCCGGCGATGCGGACATGGCGCATGACGCGCGGTTCGCTGTAGTCATAGGGACAGGCCCGGTGCAGGACGCAGCGATTGTCCCACATCATCACGTCGCCCGGCTGCCATTGGTGCGAGTAGGTGCGCGACGGCTGCACCGCGAATGCCAGCAACTCGTCCAGAAGTTTCTGCGCCGCGGCGTCGTCCATGCCGGGGATGCGGTAGGCGTGGCGGCCGATGAACAGCGACTTGCGCCCGGTCACCGGATGCACCTTCACCAGCGGCCGGATCGGCGCACCGTGATTGTGGAAACCATAGCTCTCGCCGGTCTTGAAGACATAGCCGGCCTTGGCCTGGCTGGCATAGAGCGAGTGATAGGCGACCAGGTTCTCGATCTTCGCCTTCATGGCGTCCGAGAGCTTGTCATAGGCGTCGCGCATGTCGGCCAGTTCGGTCTGGCCGCCGGCCTTG
The DNA here is from genome assembly GCA_020638555.1 of Alphaproteobacteria bacterium. Lineage (NCBI taxonomy): Bacteria > Pseudomonadati > Pseudomonadota > Alphaproteobacteria > Alphaproteobacteria bacterium. The sequence continues at coordinate 39,885 of JACKII010000006.1, forward strand.
GGCACGGTGATCGCGGTCAGGATCGAGGCCTTGGCCGCCAGCGGCATATAGCTGGAATCCGTGTGCCAGCCCTCATTGCCGCGCAGCGTCTGAAACCGCTTCTCTTCCGCCGTCAGCACATGACCGTCGGCGGCCTTGTTCGAGATCATGGCGAACTTGTTGCCGTCATTGCGCAGGATCTCGATGGCGCCGAACCGTTCGCCGAAGGCGACGTGTTCCTCGTTGGTCAGGTGCTGGCCGGGAAAGACCAGGGCGGCGTATTCGTGGAACGCGTCTTCCACCACCTTCCAGTCCGCGTCGGACATGGCACCGAGCTTGATATCGGTGATGACGGCGCCGAAGCTGGAGTCCAGAGGGGTGACGGTTGGCATGGCGGGGTCTCCTCGCAATCTTGAGTTTGCGGGCAGCTTGCGCCATTTCGGCGAGGGCGTCCAGCGCGAGCCGCGCCCGTTTCTCCGGACGGTGCGGAGCGCCGATCCGGGACCGCTCACTCGCGAACACGGACGGTGGCGATGTTCGGATGTAGACACCGGTCCCGGATCGGCGCTCCGCACCGTCCGGGAAACACCGGCTTTCTGCGCTGCTGGGATCAGTCGTAGCTGGCCTGCACGCCGGTCACGGCACCTTCCGCCCCGAAACGCGCCAGCAGGTCGTCGCGGATCGTCTGCTTGGCGACCTTGGCGCTGGCGGTTTTCGGCAGTTCGTCGGCGAACGCCCAGTGCCTCGGCACCTTGTAGCCGGCGATCAGGCGGCGGCAGTGGGCGGTCAGCGCGGCCTCGTCCAGGGTCTGGCCGGGCTTCGGCACCACCATGGCGGCGATCCGCTCGCCCAGGTCCGGGTCGGGCAGGCCGACTACGGCGGCTTCCAGCACGTCCGGGTGGGCGAACAGGGCGTCCTCCACCTCGCGGGCATAGACGTTGAAGCCGCCGGTGATGATCATGTCCTTGGTGCGGCCGACGATGAACAGATAGCCGTCGGCGTCGAACCGGCCCAGATCGCCGGTGTGGAACCAGCCGTCGCGGATCGCCGCCGCGGTCAGGTCGGGCCGCTGCCAGTATTCGAAGCTGGCCGCGCCCTCCGCCCGGATGCAGATCTCGCCGACCTCGCCGGCCGGCAGGTCCGCGCCGTCCGCCGAGCGCACGACGATGCGATGGGCCAGGATCGGCCGGCCGCAGGAGGCGAGGCGGGCGGCTTCGGCTTCCGATCCGTTCGTCACATGCTCGCCCGGATAGAGCAGGGTCAGCGGAGAGTTCGCCTCGCTCATGCCGTAGTGCTGGCGGAACACCGGCCCCAGCACCTCCAGCCCGCGGCGCAGCACGTCCACCGGGATCGGCGCCGTGCCGTAGTTGATGCGGGTGAGCGACGACAGGTTATAGGTTTCCGGCTCCAGCGCCGCCACGAAGCGGACGATCATGGTCGGCACCAGCAGCAGATGGTTGATGCGGTGCCGTTCGATCGCGGATTGCAGTTCCAGCGGGTCGAAGCGCTCGAAAATGATGGTCTTGGCGCCGCGCACGAAACAGGGTTGCAGATAGTTGCCGGCGACATGGCTCAGCGGGCCGACCTGGCCCATGGTCTGGTCCGGCCCCAGCGCGTACTCGCAGGACTGGAAGAAATTGGCGAGGCGGGCCAGATGGCGGCGGTGGGTGCCGACCACGCCCTTGGGCTTGCCGGTCGAGCCGCTGGTGTAGGTCAGGCGGCAGATCGTGTCGGCCGGCACTTCCAGCCGGGGCTCGGCGTCGGACGCGCCTTCGAGGAAGGCGTCATAGGCCAGCCCCTGTGGCGGCTGCCAGTCGATGCCGATGACGTGCTTCAGGTCCGGCGCATGGGCGAGCACCGGCTCGATGATGTCGCGATAGAAACCGGCGACGATCACCGCGCGGCAGCCGGCATCGGTCAGGATGCCCAGATGCTCCGGCCCGGCATGGCGGCTGTTCAGCGCGACGATGCAAAACGCGCCCTTCAGCAGGCCGAACACCGCATCGACCGAGTGGATCGAGTTGTTGACCAGCACGCCGACCCGGTCGCCCGTCTCCAGCCCCAGCGAGCGCAGGCCGTTGGCCAGCCGGTTGGCGCGCGCGTTCACCTCGCGGAATGTGTAGGTGCGCTGGCGGAAGACCACGGCCGGGCGGTCGCGGAACTGCTCGGCCGCCCAGCGGATTTCGTAACCGGCTTCCAGCGTGTCAGTCATGACGGGTGTTCCGCCTTGTAGGCCCAAAAACCTGTAGACCCAAAAACCCGCCGCATCCCGAGGGGCCGTCGCGGCCCGCCCGGGACGGGCAGGGGATGGCGTCAGGCCACCCCGTGCGGCGTCAGCACCTGGCGCACGGTGGCGTTGGCCTGAAGCTTGTCGAAGGCCAGATTCAGCTCCTCGAAGCCGATGGTGCGGTCGACCAGCCGGTCCACCGGCAGGCGGCCCTGGCGATAGAGGCTGATGAAGCGTGGGATGTCGCGCACCGGCACGCAACTGCCCATGTAGGAACCGCGGATCGACTTCTCCTGGCTCACCAGATTGCTCTGGTTGAACGAGAAATTCGCGGCCGACGGCGAGAGGCCGGCGGTGACGACGCTGCCGCCATAGCGGGTGACGTTATACGCCGTCTCCATCGCCTTGATCGTGCCGGCCAGGTCGAAGGCGAAGTCGACGCCGCCATTGGTGATGTCGCGCACCTGCTCCACATGGTTCGGGTCGGTGGCGTTGACCGTGTGGGTTGCGCCCAGCTGGCGCGCGAGGCCCAGCTTCTCGTCCGACAGGTCGATGGCGACGATCTTGTCGGCGCCGCCGACCACCGCGCCCAGCAGGCCGGAGAGGCCGACGCCGCCCAGGCCGACAATGGCAACCGCGTCGCCGGAGCGGATGCGCGCGGTGTTGATGACCGCGCCGGCGCCGGTCATGACCGCGCAGCCGAACAGCGCCGCCTCGTGCAGGGGCAGGTCGTTGTCCACCTTCACGACCGAACCGCGGTCGAGCACGCCGTATTCCGCAAAGCAGGAGACGCCCGTGTGGTGCGCCAGCTCGTTGCCGTCCAGGTCGCGCAGGCGCGAGCCGCCGCCCATCAGATGGCCCTGCGCCTTGGTCGCAGCGCCCAGTTCGCAGACCTGCGGCCGGCCTTCCAGGCAGCGGCGGCAACGGCCGCAGGAGGGCGAGAACTGGAACACCACATGGTCGCCCGGCTTCAGGTCGGTGATGCCGGGGCCGCATTCGACGATCTCGCCGGCGCCCTCATGGCCCATGACCACCGGGGTTTCGCGCGGGCGGTCGGCATTGATGACCGAGAGGTCGGAATGGCAGATGCCGCCGCCGCCCATCTTCACCAGCACCTCGCCATGCTGCGGCGGCAGCAGTTCGACCTCCTCGATGGACAGGGGCTGGGACTGGGCAAAGGGCTGCGGTGCATTGAACTGGCGCAGCACGGCGGCTTTCATACGCATGGGAAACGATCCTTCAGGGCTCGGAATGGAATGGCCGGCTGCGAGTATAGACGCAGATTGCGCCGGGTCCAGGTGGGGCGGGCGTTCTAGCCGGCAATGACAACCTTGCCGAAATGCCCGGCCGCCTGCAGGTGGTGGAACGCCGCGCGGGCGTCCTCGAACGCGAAGGTCCGGTCCAAGACCGGACGCAACTCCGCGGCCTCGAAGGCCCGGTTCATGCGTTCGAACATGGCGCGGCTGCCGACATAAATGCCGCTGACCCGGAGCGAGTTCCGAAAGATCAGCGCCGGATTGATTTCGCCGCCGGTGAGGACGCCGATCAGGGCGATATGCCCGGCGACCCGGGTGCTGGCGATCGAGCGGGGCAGCGTGCCGGCGCCGCCCACCTCCAGCACATGGTCGACGCCGCGCCCGTCCGTCAGGTCGAGCACGGCATGCTGCCAGTCCGGCGTCGCGCGATAGTTCACCGTGCCCCAGGCACCCATCGCCCTGGCCCGCTCCAGCTTCTCGTCGCTGGAGGAGATGATGACGCTGCGTGCGCCATGCATGGCCGCGATCTGGAGGCCGAAAATCGAGACGCCGCCGGTGCCGATCAGCAGCACGGTCTCTCCCGCCATCAGGCGGCCTTTCTCGACGAGCGCATTCCAGGCGGTCAGCGCGGCGCAGGGCAGGGTGGCGGCCTCGGCATAGGACAGATGCGCCGGAATCCGCACCAGGCCACGCTCGCTCAGCACCACCTCTTCCGCCAGCACGCCATCCATGGTGCCGCCCAGGGCGCTGGCCATGCCGTCGGCGGTGATGTCGCCATCCTCCCAGCGCTGGAAAAAGCAGCCGGCGACGCGGTCGCCGGGCTTGAAGCGCCGCACGCCTTCGCCGACCGCCAGCACCTCGCCCGCGCCGTCGGAGTTGGGGATGCGGGGATAGGGCAGGTTGCGGCCGCGCGGGTCCAGCACGGTCAGGAGGTCGCGATAGTTCAGCGACGAGGCGTGCATTTTCACCAGCACCTCGCCGTGACCGGGGGCGGGGGTCGGCCGGTCGGCGAGGGCCAGGGCGTCGATGCCGCCGTCGGAAACGATTTCGTAAGCGCGCATGGTGGTCTTTCAGGCAGGGGATAGGGGGAATGCTGTCATGGGCTGTGGCTCAGACCGAGCCCCAGATCGCTTCGGCCGTCTCCACCACCCGTTCCAGCTTGCGGCGCTGGTCGTCGGCGGTGATGGCGTTGCCTTCCTCGGTGGAGGCGAAGCCGCATTGCGGCGCGATGCCCAACTGGTCGAGGTCGGCGTATTGGGCGGCCTCGTCGAACTTGCGGCGCAGGTTGTCCACGCTTTCCATGGCGCCGACCTTCGTGGTGATGAAGCCGGGCATGACCCGTTGCTTGCCCTTCGCCAGCAGGCGCAGCGGCTCCAGGCCGCCGGCGCGCTCGGTGTCGTATTCCATGAAGAAGATGTCGACGCCGGTCCGGTTGAACACCGCGTCCGCGGCGGGGTCGTAGGCGCCTTCGGCGGCATAGGTGCTCTTGTAGTTGCCGCGGCACATATGCATGCCGATGGTCATGTCGGCCGGCCGGTCCTTGATCGCCTCGTGCATCATCCACGCATAATGACCGATCAGTTCGTCCGGGTCGCGGCCCTCCGCCACTTTCGCCGCCCGGTGCTTGGGGTCGCAGAGATAGGCGAAGAAAATATCGTCCATCTGCAGATAGCGGCAGCCGGCATCGTAGAAGGCGTGCACGGCCTTCTTGTAGGTGCGGGCGATGGCGGCGAAGAAGGCGCGGCGGTCTTCCTTGTATTCCGGCACGCCCAGGTCATCGGAGCCGATGCGGAAATCGCAGCAGCTGGGGCCGGGAATAGAGATTTTCGGGCAAACCCTGGTGTTGGCCGCCAGGAACCGGAAATGCGCCAGCATCGGATGATCGTCGGGGAAATCCAGCGGCGCGGTGACGACGGGAAAGATCGGGCGCAATTGCGTGCCGGCGAACTGCACGCCCTCGCCGCGCTCCACCAGGTCGAGGCCGTCCAGCATGCCCATGAAGTCGTAATGCCACCAGGACCGTCGCGCCTCGCCGTCGGTGACGACCGGCAGGCCCACGTCTTCCTGCATGCGGATCAGGTCCGGGATGGCCGCATCCTCGGCGGCTTTCAGGCCGGCGGCATCGAGGGTCTTATCCTCGAAATGCGCCTTGCGCGCGGCGGCGACGCCGGCGGGACGCAGCAGGCTGCCGACATGGTCGGCGCGGAAGGGCGGGGTGCGGACGGGTGTGCTGGGAGCGGGCATGGTGCGCCTCCTTGTAACGTTCGTCGCTTCGTCCCGAGCAGGATAACGCCGGTCGCGTCATTCCGAATAGGGCCCTCGGCCTTTTATCGCCCGAGTCGGGTGCGTCCCTCGATACGGGCCTGCGGCCCTACTCGGGATGAAGCGACGGACAACGGGCGACGGTTGGGACCGTGTCGGCCTCTCCCCCGCTTCATCCCGAGTGGCCGGCGCTGCCGGCGTATCGAGGGGAGACGGAGACGGTTGGGACCGTGTCGCCCTCGCCCCCGCTTCATCCCGAGTGGCCGGCGCTGCCGGCGTATCGAGGGGCGACGGGCGACGGTTGGGGCCGTGTCACCCTCTCCCCCGCTTCATCCCGAGTGGCCGGCGCTGCCGGCGTATCGAGGGGAGACGGGCGGCGGTTGGGACCGTGTCACCCGCTCCACCGGCTTTATCCCGAGTAGCCGCGCAGCGGCGTATCGAGGGGGCGGGCAGGGCGGTTCGCTACCCTTCCTTCACGCCGCGCAGGAACTCGAAGTCGGCGCCGGTGTCGGCCTGGGTGACCTCGTCCAGATAGAGCTTGAGATAGCCGCGCTCCTGGCCCTCGTGATAGGGCGCGCGGAAGTCCGCCTTGCGCTGCTCCAACTCGGCCGCGTCCACCAGCAGTTCCAGGGTGCGCGCCGGCACGTCCAGGCGGATGCGGTCGCCGGTACGCACCAGGCCCAGCGGCCCACCCACCGCCGCTTCCGGCGTGCAGTGCAGCACGATGGAGCCGAAGGCCGTGCCGCTCATGCGCGCATCCGAGATGCGGACCATGTCCTTGACGCCGGCGGCGGCCAGCTTTTTCGGGATCGGGATATAGCCCGACTCCGGCATGCCCGGCGCGCCCTTCGGCCCGGCGTTTTGCAGCACCAGCACGTCGTCGGCCTGCACGTCGAGATCGGGAGAATCCAGCCGCTCGGCCATATCCTCCAGCGAGGAGAACACGACGGCCCGGCCCTCGTGTTGCAGGATGGCGGCGGCGGACTGTTTGATGATGGCGCCGCCGGGCGCGAGATTGCCGCGCAGCACGGCGATGCCGCCTTCCTTGTAGACCGGGTCGGCCTTGGTCTTGACCACCTGCTGGCCCCAGTCCGGCTCGGCCGCGGCGATATCCTCGCCGAGCGTCCGGCCGGAGACGGTCAGGCAATCGAGGTTCAGGCTCTCGCCCAACTCGCGCAGGATCGGCGCCAGCCCGCCGGCGCGGTACAGGTCCTCCATATAGTGCTGGCCCGAGGGCTTGAGGTCGACCAGCACCGGCGTCTCCGCGCCCATGGCGTCGAACGCCTCCAGGTCGATGTCGATGCCGAGCCGGCCGGCCACCGCCGCGATATGCACCAGACCGTTGGTGGAGCCGCCCACCGCCAGCAGGGTGCGGAGCGCGTTGTCGAACGCCTCCTTCGTCATGATCTGCGAGGGCTTGGTGCCCTCCAGCGCCAGACCGACGGCGCGGGCGCCGGTGTCCTCGGCATGGCGCAGGCGGTCGGCCATGACGGCGGGAATGGCGGCACCGCCCGGCAGCATCATGCCCAGCGCCTCGGCCATCAGCGCCATGGTGGAGGCCGTGCCCATGACCATGCAGGTGCCGGCGGTCGGCATCAGCCGGTTGCCGACCGCGTCGATATCCTCCGCCGAGATCTCCCCCGCCCGGTGCAGGCCCCAGAGCCGCCGGCAGTCGGTGCAGGCGCCCAGGCGCTCGCCGCGGAAATGCCCTGTCATCATCGGGCCGGTGACTTCCAGGATCGCCGGCTTGCCGGCGCTGGCCGCCCCCATCAGCAGGGCCGGAACGGTCTTGTCGCAGCCGCCGATCAGCACCACCGAGTCCATGGGCTGGGCGCGGATCATCTCCTCCGCGTCCATGCTCATCAGATTGCGCAGAAACATCGAGGTCGGGTGTGAGAAGCTTTCGTGCACGCTGATGGTCGGAAATTCCACCGGCAGGCCGCCCGCCAGCATGACGCCGCGCTTGATCGCCTCCACCAGGTCCGGAACGGAGCGGTGGCAGGCGTTATAGCCGCTGAACGTGTTGGTGATGCCGACAATCGGCCGCTCCAGCGCATCGTCGGTATAGCCCATGGCCTTGATGAAGGCCTTGCGCATGAACAGCGAGAATGCGTTGTCGCCGTATTGCGCGAGGCCCTGGCGCATGCCGGGGGTTTTGGGGCTATCGGTCATGGGCGGTGCGCCTTGCGGGTAAAGGGGTTGGGGCGCCGTCCTACTACACGCCGACCGCAAAGGCCATGCGGCGCGGGTCGGCGGCGGCGGTCTTGAAGCCGGTGTCGCGGTCGTCGACGATCAGGCCCATGGAGCCGGCAAGCCAGGTCATGTCCGGCCACCACTCCACCTTGTGGCCGAGGCCCGCCAGCGCGTCGCCGGTGGCGCGCTCCACCCGGCCTTCCAGGCGCAACAGGCCCGGATGCTCGGCGTGCGGCTCGAAGCTGGAGGGGAAGCTGTAGCTGGCAAAGCGCGGCGCCTCCACGGCTTCCTGCGCGCCTTTCTCCCAGACCACCAGGTTCAGCAGCGTTTGCAGCATGGCCTGGGTCTGGACGTCGCCGCCGGGCGTGCCGAACGGGATGAACTGGCGGCCGCGGATGGCCATGGCCGGGTTCGGCGTCAGGCGCGGGCGACGATACGGGCCGATCTCGGAGGCATGGCCGGCCTCGGCCCAGTTCTGCACGCCGCGGCAGGACGGCACGAAACCCAGCCCCGGCACGACCGGGCCGTGATAGGAGCCGTCGCTGGGCGTCGCCGAAAACACGTTGCCGTGCCGGTCCACGACGCAGAGATAAGACGTGTCCAGGCTCGACAGCGTCTCGACCTCGTCCGGCAGGGCCGGCGGCGGCTGTTTCAGACGCGGCGCGTCGCCATCGACGCCCAGGTCCTTGCCGGAGGCCGCGGGCGGGCGTCCGGGCCAGGCCTTGTCCCACTCGAACCGGGTCGCGCGCCGGGCGGCGAAGTCCTTGGAGGTGAGGGCCTGGATCGGCACATCGAAATGGCGCGGATCGCCGATCCAGGCCTCGCGGTCGGCCATGGCCAGCTTGGTCGCCTCGGTCAGCAGATGCAGGTAGCGCGGGCTGTTGTGGTCCAGGGTCGAGAGGTCGAAGCGCTCGACGATGTTGACGATTTCCAGCAGCGCCGGCCCCTGGCACCACGGCCCGCAGGTGAAGACCTCGGTATCGCCGAAGCGGGTGGAGCAGGCGGGCTCGATGCCGACGCGGAAGCCGGCCATGTCGTCCATGGTCATCCAGCCGCCTTGGGCCTGCACGAAATCGACCATGGTGCGGGCGATGTCGCCCTTGTAGAACGCGTCCCGCGCCGCCTTCAGCCCGGCGGCCCGGCCGCCCTTGGCCGCGGCACCCCGTTCCTCGTCGGCCATGTGTTGCAGGGTGCGGCCCAGATCCTCCTGCACGAAGCGGGCGCCGACCGCCGGTGCCTCGCCATCCCGCAGATAGATGGCGGCGGAGGCCGGGAAGCTGCGATAGGTCTCGACATTGTTGGCGATGGTCTGGTGCAGCAGCGTGTTCATGGCAAAGCCCTCGCGCGCGAAGCGGATGGCGGCCTCGGCGCACTGGCCGAAACTCATCGTGCCCCACAGCTCCAGCGCGGTGATCCAGGCATCGGGTGCGGCCGGCACCACCATGGACATGACGCCTTTCGGCTGCTTGCCGCCATGGTGCTCGCGGAACCAGGCGGACGAGGCCGCTTTCGGCCACCAGCCGAGACCCGAGACGGTGACGACGCGCTGTTCCGCCTCCAGCCAGACCATGATGGGGGCGACGCCGGCGACGCCGACCAGGTCGCTTTGCAACACGCCGAGGGCAATGCCGCCGCAAACGCCCGCATCGATGGCGTTGCCGCCCGCCTCCAACACCGCCAGCGCCGCCGCACTGGCGAGATAGTGCCCGGCCGAGACCGCATGGCGGCTCGCATGGATTTCGGGGCGGAGGGTGGAAGCGGCCATGGTGCGGCACTCCTGCGGACTTGCGATTGCGGCCAGTCTGCCGCAAACAGCGGGAACAATGAAGCTCTCCGATTTCGATTTCGCCCTGCCCGAGCGTCTGATCGCCCAGCATCCCGTCAGCCCGCGCGATGCGGCGCGGCTGCTGCACGTGCCGAAACAGGGGCCGTTCGCCGACCGGGGCGTGTGCGACCTGCCGGCGTTGCTGGAGCGGGGCGACGTGCTGGTGGTGAACGACACCCGCGTGATCCCGGCCCGCCTCACCGGCCGGCGCGGCGAGGCCAGGATCGAGGTGACGCTGCACAAGCATCTGGGGCCAAGCCGCTGGGCCGCCTTCGCCCGTCCGGCGCGCCGGCTGCGGCCCGGCGACGAGGTGCGCTTCGCCGACGATTTCGCCGCCACGGTGGAGGCCCGTGACGGCGGCGAGGTGGTGCTCCGCTTTGCCGGCGACGACGCCGATCTGGCCGCGGGCCTGGAGCGCCATGGGGTCATGCCGCTGCCGCCCTATATCAAGCGCCCGGCGGAAGGCGCGACGGAGGACCGCGACAGCTACCAGACCGTGTTCGCCGCGCGCGAGGGGGCCGTGGCGGCCCCCACCGCCTCGCTGCATTTCACGCCACGGCTGGTGCAGGCGATCCAGGAGCGGGGCGTGGAAATCGTGACCGTCACGCTGCATGTGGGCGCCGGCACCTTTCTGCCGGTGAAGGTCGAGGACCTGTCCCGGCACGTCATGCACGCCGAATGGGGCCAGGTCAGCGCCGAGGCGGCCGCGCGGATCAATGGCCGCCGCGGCCGGGTGGTGGCGGCGGGCACGACGGCGCTGCGCCTGCTGGAAAGTGCCGCGGCCGCGGACGGTCGGCTGGCTGCCTGGGCCGGCGACACCGACCTGTTCATCCTGCCCGGCTACCGCTTCAAGCTGGTGGATGCGCTGCTCACCAACTTTCACCTGCCGTGCTCCACCCTGTTCATGCTGGTGAGCGCCTTTGCCGGGGTGGAGCGGATGCGCGCGGCCTACGACCACGCCATTGCGGCAGAATATCGGTTTTTTTCCTATGGCGATGCCAGCTTTCTGGAGCGGGTAGAATGAGTTCGGGAAGTTTCCTCCCTTATAACTGCATGAATGGCCACCACCACTTCGCGCCCACCCAACTCCGCTTCATCCCGAGTAGCGCCAGAGGCGCGTATCGAGGGGCGACGCGAAGGGCCGCAGAAAACGCCCCTCGATATGCCGCTGGCGCGGCTACTCGGAATGAAGCGGGCTGGCGGTGCGGCGCACGTCTGGTTGAGATGGCCCGCAGGCAATCATGACCCTGTCCTTCACCCTTCTCGCGACGGCCGGCGACGCGCGGCGCGGGCGCATCGACACCGCGCACGGGCCGATCGAGACCCCGGCCTTCATGCCGGTCGGCACCGCGGCCACGGTCAAGGCGATGCGGCCCGAGGATGTGCGCGCGACCGGCGCCGACATCATTCTCGGCAACACCTATCACCTGATGCTGCGGCCGACGGCGGAACTGATCGCGCGCCATGGCGGGCTGCACCGGTTCATGAACTGGCCGGGGCCGATCCTGACCGATTCCGGCGGCTTCCAGGTCATGAGCCTGGCAGGCCTGCGCAAGATGAGCGAGGACGGGGTGCGCTTCCGCTCCCATATCGACGGCAGCTATCACATGCTGACGCCGGAGCGCTCCATCGAAATCCAGCACTTGCTGGACGCGACCATTACCATGGCCTTCGACGAATGCACGCCCTACCCGGCGACCCACGAACAGGCGGCGGACAGCATGCGCCTCTCGATGCGCTGGGCGAAGCGGTCGCGCGACGCGTTTGGGGCGCGGCAGGGCTATGGCCTGTTCGGCATCGTCCAGGGCAGCGTGTTCGAGGACCTGCGGGCGGAGTCGGCGGCGGCCCTGCAGGAGATCGGCTTCGAGGGTTATGCCATTGGCGGCCTCGCGGTGGGCGAGGGGCGGGAGCAGATGTTCGCCACCCTGGACTTCACCACCCACCACCTGCCGGCGGAAAAACCGCGCTATCTGATGGGCGTCGGCCGGCCGGCGGATATCGTCGGCGCGGTGGCGCGCGGCGTCGACATGTTCGACTGCGTCATGCCCACCCGCTCCGGCCGCACCGCCCAGGCGTTCACGCGGGCGGGGGAGATGAATCTGCGCAATGCCCGGTTTGCCGATGACCCGGCGCCGCTGGATGCCGGCTGTTCCTGCCCGGCCTGCACCGGCTATTCCCGCGCCTATCTGCGCCATCTGGTGAAGGCGGAGGAAATCCTCGGCATGATGTTGCTGACCTGGCACAATCTGCAATTCTACCAGGACCTGATGGCGGCCCTGCGCGGTGCGATCGCCGCCGGCGACCGCCTGGACGGCGACCCGGAGGCCGTGGTGCGCCGCCTGCTGCCAGTCGCCGAAGCGTGACAAGGGGAGAGGGGGCCAAGCCCATGGACGCCGTAGCCGAAGTGCTGGAAGCCGACCGCCGCCGCATCCGCGCCATGCTGAACCAGGACGCCGATGCGCTGCTGCCGCTGCTGGCGGACGACCTGATCTACATTCACTCCTCGTCGGCCAAGGACAACAGGCAGAGCTATCTTTCGGCCCTGCTGTCCGGCGCGCTGCTCTACCGCGAGATCGAGCCGTCGGAGGTGGAGGCGCGGGACATGGGCGACTGGGTGCTGCTGACAGGGAAGACCGCCATCGCGATCTTCGCCAACAGCCGCCGTGAGGAATTCGCCGTGCGCTTCACCGCCACCTATGTTCGCCGCGACGGGCGCTGGCAGCTCTATTGCTGGCAGTCGACGCGCCTGCCGGGGTGACGCGGGGAGGGAGGTTTACGCTCTCTTCCGGTTTCATCCCACGCAGTCGACTCTTGAGGGGTAAGGCCCACGCCCCTCGATACGCCGGCTTCGCCGTCTACTCGGGATGAAAGTGGGGGCTTTATCCTCGGCTTGCAATGGACCCTTGGCGGCGGGGAGGAATGGAATGGCGGTGAACCTAGGAGCCATGTCCTTGCCTAAACCGGGGCCTCATTCCGAGTAGCCGCGGACGCAGTCCGGGGCGTATCGAGGGACGCGGAGTGCCCCCTAAACCCGCACGAAGTCCGGCCCCTTGGCCATATCGGCCCACTGGGCGAGCGCACCGTTTGCGGCCTCCCAGTTCGGCCGGGCCTGCATGGCCCGGTACCAGCGCTGCACGTTCGGCCAGTCGGCGAAAGTGCAGCCGATCACGTCGCCCAGCGAGACGATGCCGGAAGCGAAATAGTCCGCAATCGTGATGTCGTTCCCCGCAAGGTACGGGTTGCCCCGGCCCAGCGTGTGTCGGTCGAGAATGTCGAGAAACTGCCGCGCCTCGGTCTCGCCGGCCGCCGCCACCAGACGCTGCGCATTCTCGTCCGGCAGCTTGCAATGGTCCAGCAATTGCGAATAGCAGAGATTGTAGCCGAAGGAGCGATAGAAGCCGGTGTTGAACCAGTCCATGAGCGCATTCACCCGCGCCCGCTGCTTCAAATCCTTTGGGTAGGCCGCCGATCCGGTCTTGTCGGCCAGATATTTCAGAATGGCCGAGGACTCGCCAATGCAGAGGTCGCCGTCTTCCAGGACGGGAACGGCGTGCGAAGGATTGATCTTCAGAAAATCCTCGCCGTATTGCGCGCCGGTGAAAATGTCGACCAAGACAGGTTCGAGGTCGATTCCTTCGTCGGCGGCAAACAGCGTCACCGGACGGGAGACCGTGGAAACAGGATGCATGTAGAGCTTCACAGGAACATCCTTTCAGACTGACATGCGATAAGTCCCGCAGCCGGCACCCTAGACCCGCGTCCCGGCGGCCGCCAGCGCGTCGGGTGCGACCGCTTGTCGAGCCGCAGTCCGGTAACTGTTCAAATCAAAGGGTATTTTTGAACACTACCCTACATCATGGCGGGCTGAAAGGGATTCCGACGACGCGCATATTCGGTCGGCAATGTTCACGCATGCCAGGCTCCGAGGCGCCTTACCGGAAGGCCGGCATGACCTCCTCGCCGAAGCGGCGCATGCTGGCCAGGTTCTGCTCCTGGCTCATGGCGCCGAAGCCGGTCTGGCAAAGCAGGTGCCGCACGCCGGCTTCCCTCAGTTCCGCCACCTGTTCGCGCACCCGTTTCGGTGAACCGTAGATGGAGCCGGTCTCCAGCACATAGGGAATCGCCGCCGCGTCGCCTATATGCGGGTCGGCCCAGGCGTTCATGGTCTCCGGCGCCGGCTGGAAGTCCGCAGGGTTGAAGGCGTCGCGCACGTGCATCATGTGATGGCGCGTTTCCGCCAGCAGCGCCGAGAGTTCGTCCTCCGCCTGGGCATCGCTTTCCGCCACATAGACGTTGCGCCAGAGCGCGTTCTGCGCCCTGAGGCGCTCGCGCGTGGCGGCGGCGTGGCCGCCTTCCTCCAGCCCCCGGTCGTAGAGCGCCCAGCGCTCGGCAATCTTGTCGACCGGCAGGCGGGCGGTCAGCACCGGCACGCCCAGGCGCCCGCACTCCACGAACGAGCCGGGCGAAATCACGCTGCGCCAGAGCGGCGGGTGCGGCTGTTGCACCGGCTTCGGCCGGATTTCCGGCACCTCGACCTGGTAGAACCGGCCCTGAAACGACAACGGCGCCTCGCGCCAGGCCCGTTGCATCAGGTCCAGGCCTTCGGTCATGCGCTCGCGGCTGTCGTCGGAGCGCAGGCCGTGGCCGACGAACTCGTACTCGTTGTAGACCGTGCCCTTGCCGATGCCGACATCGATCCGACCCTTGGAGAGGTTGTCCAGCAGCGCCAGTTGCGTCGCCAGACGCACCGGGTGGTGAAACGGCATCTGCACCACCGCAAAGCCGATGCGGATGCGCTCGGTCTTCATGGCGAGCGCGCTCGCGAACAGGATGGCGTCGTTGTAGACGCTCTCGCCGGTGAAATAGTGCTCGGTCAGCCAGACGTCGTGAAAGCCGAGGGCCTCCGCCGCCTGCACCTGGGCGATCTGGTCGTCGATGCGCTGCGCGTCTTCCTCCGGCGAGGGCGAGAGCGACAGGGTGAGCCAGCCGAATTTCATGGGAAATCAGTCTCCGAGCGCGACGCCTTCCCGGCGCGGATCGACGCCGGCGACCAGGCCATTCGGCGTCAACAGGATCAGGTGCAGGCCGCTGGTCAACTCGCGGAGCTTAACCGTGTGGCCCAGCGCTTCCAAGCCCGGTGCCAGTTCGGCGGCGGTCGTGTCCGCCTCCAGTTCGGTGACGCCGCTGTTGCGGTCGATCACATGGCCGGCCTCCACCGCCTGTTGCGGGTGCTGGCCATGCCCCAGAACGCGCAACACCGCCCCGGCGGTGTAGCCAATGATCCGGCTGCCGCCCGGTGAGCCCGCGGCCAGAACCGGCCGGCCCTCGTCGTCGAATGCGATCACCGGTGCCATGGAGGAACGCGGCCGCTTGCCGGGCTCGACCCGGTTGGCGACCGGCAGGCTGTCTTTCTCCGGCGCGAACGCAAAATCGGTCAGCTCGTTGTTCAGCAGAAAGCCCCGCACCATCAGGTGCGAGCCATAGGCGGCCTCGACCGTCGTCGTCATCGAGACGACATTGCCCTCGCCATCCACCACCGAAAGGTGCGAGGTGCCTGCCTCCTTCAGGCCCGGATGCGGTGCGGCGTCGAGCAGGCCCTGGGATGCCGGCGGTTCGCCGGCGGCGACGTCAGTCAAGGTATGGTCCGGCGCGATCAGGGCGGCGCGGCGATCCAGATAGCCGGGGTCGAGCAGACCGGCGGTCGGTTGCGGCACGAAATCCGGGTCGGCCATGTAGCGGTTGCGGTCGGCGAAGGCGACCCTGCTCGCCTCGGCGAAACCGTGCGCCCACTCCACCGAGTCCGGGTCCAGCGCCGGCAGGCCCAGGCGCTCGGCAAAGCCCAGGATCATCAGCACTGTCAGCGGGCCGGAGGAGGGGGGCGGCATGCCGCAAACCCGATAGGCGAGGAAGGCGCCGCACACCGCCGGCCGCCGCTTCGCCGCATAGCCGGCCAGATCCGCCAGAGCCATGCCGCCCGGATTGGCCGCATAGCCCTGAATCGCCGCGACGATGTCCGCCGCGATCGGGCCGGTGTAGAGCGCGTCCGGGTTCGCAGCCAGCGCCGCCAGCGTCTCCGCCAGGGCGGGGTTTTTCAGAACATGACCCACCGGCCAGGGCTCGCCGTCGGAGTCCAGAAAATAGGCGGCCGCGGCCGGCGTCTTGTCCCAGCCCTTCTGGCTCGCCACCGACTCGTGAAAGCGCGGCGTCACGGCAAAGCCCTCCCGCGCCAGGCGGATCGCCGGCCGGAACAACTCGGCCCAGGGCAGTTTCCCGTGGTCGCGATGGGCGAGCGCCAGCATGCGCACCGTGCCCGGCACGCCGACCGGGCGGCCGCCGATGCGAGCCACCGACCACTTCATCGGCTGACCGTCGGCTGCGAGGAACAGGTCCGGCGTCGCCGCCGCCGGCGCGGTCTCGCGGCCGTCATAGGCGACCGGCCCGGCGTCGCCGGCGCGATAATGGACCAGGAACGCGCCGCCGCCGATACCGGAGGATTGGGGCTCGACCAGGGTCAGCACCATCTGCGCGGCCACCGCCGCATCGACTGCGCTGCCGCCGGCCTTCAGCACCTCATAGCCGGCCTCGCTCGCCAGCGGGTGCGCGGTCACGATCATGAACCGCCCCGCCGACGCACCGGCGGAAGCGAGCGTGAATGCCAGAACAATTGTCAGGGGAACAATCATCAGGGGACCGAACAGTCGGCAAAACATGGGGCACCACCCGCAGGAAGACGAATCCGCTCACAGTTTGGCGTGACAGTCGGGCGAACTCCAGCCACAATCGGACGGAACATCGTACGAGGATGGCGCCCCATGAGCACCGAACGCCTGCGCGTGCTGTTTTTGAACCTCGGTCATTTCACCGATCATTTCTGCATGCTGATCTTCGCCACCGCCGTCATCACCATGGCCGGCGAATTCCATATGAGCTATGGCGCGCTTCTGGCCGTCGCGACGCCGGGATTCGTGCTGTTCGGCGCCGCCGCGCTGGGCGCCGGCTGGCTCGGCGACCGCTGGAGCCGCAGTCATATGCTGGTGGTGTTCTTTTGCGGCACCGGCTTTGCGGCCGTCGTCGTCGGTATGGCGAACAGCGTCACCCAGATCGGTATCGGTTTGGCCCTGCTGGGCCTGTTCGCGGCGATCTACCACCCGGTCGGCATCGCCATGCTGGTGCAGGGCGCGCCGAAGCTGGGCCTGCGCCTGGGGGTGAACGGCATTTTCGGCAATATGGGAGTTGCCTTCGCCCCACTCGTCACCGGCGCCCTGGTGGCGGCGTTCGACTGGCGCATGGCCTTTATCGTTCCGGGCGTGGTCGCCATCGGCCTGGGGCTCGCCTTCTGGTGGTTTGCGGGGCAGGGCTATGCCGTCGTCCCGACCGGCGGCAAGACCCGCAAGGAGCCGGTGGGCTTCACCTTTGGCTGGCAGCGCGTGCTGGCCGTGGTCGCGGTGATGACGCTGGTGGGCGGCCTGGTGTTCAACTCCACCACCGTCGCCTTGCCGAAGCTGTTCGACGAGCGCCTCTCGGGCATTGCCGACAATCTGGTGGGCTTCACTGCCATGGCGGCCGTGGTCTATGCCGGCGCCAGCTTCGCGCAGCTCGCCAGCGGCATGGCCATCGACCGTTATGCGGTCAAGCCGGTGCTGCTGACCACCGTGGCCCTGCAAGTCATCATGATGCCCATCGTCGCCACCCAGACGGACTGGCCGCTGTTCGCTGCCAGTTTCGTCATGATGCTGGCGGTGTTCGGGCAGATCCCGATCACCGACGCGCTCATCACCCGCTACACGCCGGATGCGGTGCGCGGGCGGGTGTTCTCGATCAAGTATATTCTGAACCTGGGCGTCGGCTCGCTGGCGGTGCCCAGCATCTGGTACATGCACGAACAGGCCGGCGGCTTCCACGACCTGTTCCTGATGCTGACCGGGTGCGCGGCGGTGGTCCTGGTCGCGGCGGCCATTCTGCCCTATCGTCGCCACGGCGCCGAAGCCGTGGCCGCCGAGTGACTGAAGGAGATTTGCCATGAACACCGATGCCTTCATGGCCGACGCCAAGGCCGCTGGCTACACCGAGTTTTACGAGCGCGATCTGACCCAGGCGCTGGGTCCGGAGCCGCACACCCACGACTTCGACGCGCGCCTGCTGGTCACCGGCGGCTCGATCACGCTGACCATGAACGGGGCGACCACGACCTTTCAGGCCGGCGATAGCTGCGAGGTGCCACAGGGCACCGTGCACGCGGAAAATGTCGGCCCGGACGGGGTGACACTCCTGGTCGCCAAGCGCCAAGCCTGAGAGGCGAACCGGTGGCGTCCGACCCGGCCATCCTGGCCAAGATCGAATTCAGCATTCTGCGCTATCGCAACGGCAAGGGATCGTTCACCGCCCTGGTGAGCGACCTGGACGCCTGCACGCTCCGCATCGACGCGGATGCGCCCTATAAGTACGAGCTGCGGTCGAAATGGCTCGACCTGGAGGAGATGGGCGTTTCCGCCGCCGGCAAAGGCCGGTCCGAACCGCTCGCCGATCACCGGCGCATGGTCGATCTGGTGCTGGACGAGTTGATGGAACTGGCCCGGCATCACCGCGCCTAGCGGTGGCGCTGGCGATAGACATTCCGCCGCCTCGCGCCTATATCCCACCGTCATGACGATGGCGCCTCTCCCTTTCCGCAAGATGCACGGTCTCGGCAACGACTTTGTCGTGCTGGATGCGCGCGGCCGTGCGCTCGACCTGAGCGAGGCCCAGGTGCGCCGCATCTCCGACCGGCACACCGGCGTCGGCTGCGACCAGTTCATCATTGTCCGCCCGCCGAAGGCCGCCGCGGCCGATGCCTTCATGGAAATCCGCAACGCCGACGGCGCCGAGGTCGAGGCCTGCGGCAACGCCACCCGCTGCATCGCCAAGCTGCTGACGGCGGAGACCGGGCGCGACCGCGTCACCATCGAGACCGTCGCCGGCCTGCTGCTCGGTACGAAGACCGGCCGCGGCTACACCGTCGACATGGGCGAGGCGCGCACCGGCTGGCGCGACATCCCGCTGGCGCGCGAGTGCGACACGCTGCATGTGCCGCTCGACCGGGAAGATGTGCCGGCGCCGGTCGCCACCAATATCGGCAATCCGCACGCCACCTTCTTTGTGGAGGATGCGGAGGCGGTGGACCTCGCCGCCATCGGCCGCGGTCTGGAGCATCATCCGATGTTTCCGGCCCGCGCCAATATCGGCTTTGCCAGCCTCACCGCGCCGGACACGCTGCGGCTGCGGGTCTGGGAGCGGGGCGTCGGCATCACGCTCGCCTGCGGCTCGGCCGCCTGCGCCGCCGTGGTGGCCAGCGCCCGCCGCGGCCTGACCGGCCGGCGCATCCGCATCGACATGGATGGCGGCCCGCTGTTCCTGGAATGGCTCGACAACGGCCATGTGTTGATGACCGGCGGCGCGAGCGAGGTCTATGAAGGGGTGATCCTGCCCTCGCTGCTGGCGGAGCCGGCGCCGTGAGCGGGCCGGAGGTGCTGAATTTCGGCTGCCGTCTCAACGCCTATGAGGCGGAGGTGATGCGCACCCTGGCGCCGGACGCGAGCGGCGCCATCATCGTCAACACCTGCGCCGTCACGTCGGAAGCGGAACGGCAGGCCCGCCAGGCCATCCGCCGCGCCCGGCGCGAACACCCCTCGGCCCGGATCGTCGTGACCGGCTGCGCCGCCCAGATCGCGCCGGCAAACTGGCTGAACATGCCGGAGGTCGACTCCGTCCTGGGCAACCAGGAAAAGCTCGACGCCGGCGCCCTGAAGGAAGCCCTGAAGCCCGAGGGCGCTGCCCTCCAGGTCAACGACATCCAGATGGCGCGTGAGACCGCGGCCCACCTGATCGACGGCTTCGACGGCCGCACCCGCGCCTTTGTCGAGGTGCAGCAAGGCTGCGACCATCGCTGCACCTTCTGCATCATCCCCTATGGCCGTGGCCCGAACCGATCCGTGCCGCTCGGCGTGCTGGTGGAGCAGGTGCGCGGCCTTGTGGCCAAGGGGTTCCGGGAAATCGTGCTGACCGGCGTCGACGTCACCGCCTATGGCGCGGACCTGCCGGGTGCGCCGCGCCTCGGCCAGATGATCCGCCGCCTGCTGGCCTGCGTGCCGGAACTGCCGCGCCTGCGCCTGTCCTCCCTGGACGTGGCCGAGGTCGATGCGGATCTCTGGCGCCTGATCGCCGAGGAAGAGCGGCTGATGCCGCACCTGCATCTCTCGCTGCAAGCGGGCGCCGACCTGATCCTGAAGCGCATGAAGCGCCGCCATTTGCGTGACCAGGCCATCGCCTTCTGCCGCGAGGCGCGCGCACTGCGCCCGGACCTGACCTTCGGCGCCGACCTGATCGCCGGCTTCCCGACCGAAACCGACGCGCATTTCCGCCAAAGCCTCGACTTGGTGGAGGAATGCGGCCTGACCTGGCTGCACGTCTTCCCCTATTCCGCGCGCCAGGGCACGCCCGCCGCGCGCATGCCCCAACTGCCGGGGCCGGTGCGCAAGGAGCGCGCCGCCCGCCTGCGCACCGCGGGCGACCGGGCCGTGGCCGCCTATCTCGCCTCGCGCATCGGCCGCGAGGAGCGCGTGCTGATCGAGACGCCGGGTCGTGGCCGCACCGAGGGCTTTGCCGAGGTTCGGCTCGACCCCGCCCTGCCGGAAGGCGCCATCGTCGCCCGCACCATCACCGGCGTTGCCGATGGCCATTTGCTGGCCGACGCCGCATAATCCGGTCCATGCCTCGCCATTCCATTCTCCGCGCCGTTTCTTCTTGGGCAGGGCAGCATACGCCCTACGGCGCTTCATCCCGAGTAGGCGCAAAGCGCCGTATCGAGGGACGCCGTCACGCCCCCTCGATACGCCTCGGACTGCGTCCGCGGCTACTCGGGATGAAGCCGGGGGTGGGCCTCTCCGTCTCGGTGGCCTCTTGCGCACGACTCCATCCAAAGGCCCTTTGCAATGGCTGACGAATCGAAACGCCGCGGCTTTTTCGGCCGCCTCCGCGCCGGCCTTGCCCGCTCGACCGAGCGGCTGACCGGTGGCATCGGCGGCATTTTCTCCGCCAAACGCCGCCTGGACGACGAGGCGCTGGAGGAGTTGGAAGAGGTCCTGATCATGGCGGACCTCGGCCCCGCCACCGCCGCCAAGCTGACCGCCAATCTGGCGCGCGAGAAGTTCGACAAGGAGGTGACCGACCAGGAGGTGCGCGAGGCCTTTGCCGAGGACATTGCGGGCCTGCTGGAGCCGGTGGCCCATCCGCTGGAAATCGACCCGGCGCGCAAGCCGCACGTGGTGCTGGTGGTCGGCGTCAACGGCGTCGGCAAGACCACGACCATCGGCAAGCTGGCGCAGCAGTTCCGGGCCGAGGGCAAGAGCGTGTTCATGGCCGCAGGCGACACCTTCCGCGCCGCCGCGGTCGAGCAATTGCAGATCTGGGCGGACCGCACCGGGGCCCAATTCGTCTCCGGCAAGCACGGGGCGGATGCCGCAGGCCTGGCGTTCGGCGCGCTGGAGCAGGCGCAGGCGGCGGGGGCCGACGTGCTGCTGATCGATACCGCCGGCCGGCTGCACAACAAAGACAACCTGATGGCCGAGTTGCAGAAAATCGCCCGCGTCATCAAGAAACTCGATCCGGAGGCGCCGCACGACACCGTGCTGATCCTGGACGCCACCACCGGCCAGAACGCCCACTCCCAGGTCGAGACCTTCCAGGCCATGGTCAACATTTCCGGCCTGATCGTGACCAAGCTGGACGGCACCGCCCGCGGCGGCGTGCTGGTGGCGCTGGCCGACAAGTTCGGCCTGCCCGTGCACGCCATCGGCGTCGGCGAGAGCGCCGAAGACATGCGCCCCTTCCGGCCCGAGGATTATGCCCGCTCCCTCATGGGCCTGAACCGCGATGAGGCCGCGCCGATCATGGAGCCGGTGGCGGAGTTCGCCGAACCGGTGGCCGCGCCTGAGCTGGAGCCGGAGCTTGCCGATCCGGAACCCGAGGCCGAGGAACCCGAACCGGAAGCGCTCGCCCTGGAGCCGGACGCCGAGGAACCCGAGCCGGAAGCGCTCGTCCTGGGGCCGGAGGCCGAGGAATCCGAACCGGAAGCGCTCGTCCTGGAGCCGGACGCCGAGGAACCCGAACCGGAAATCCTCGACCTGACGGTGGAAGCCACGGAACCCGAACCCGAGCCTGAACCCGCGCTTGAATCCGAGGCGCCCGAGCCGGAAGCGGAGGAAAAGCCCGCGCCCCGCAAGCGACGCCTGTTCGGGCTGCGCTGGTAAGGGGGCGGCGTGGCCTGGCTGCTGCTCGCCGTCACCGTGGCGCTGGAAGTGCTCGCCACCACCCTGCTCAAACTCTCCGGCGGCCCGTCCGAACGGCCGCTGGTGTTCGCGGGCTCGATGCTCAGCTACGGCATTTGCTTCTGGGCGCTGTCGCTGGCCTTCCGCACCATTCCGTTCACCATCGCCTATGCGATCTGGGCCGGCGCCGGCATGGCGCTGATCGTGCTGATCGGCGTGTTCTGGTTCCGCGAGCCGATGACGGCGCTGAAACTGGTCTTCCTGGCCATGATCGCCGTCGGCACCGTCGGCTTGAAGCTTATGGACGGAAAATAGCGCGCGTCCGCGCCGGCCTCACTCCGCGGCGGTTTTCTGCGCGGCAAAGATCGAGGTGTAGCCGATCTTGTCCCATTCCGGCGGCACCTCGCACGGGCGCGGGTCCAGGTGGACGAAGCGGGCGCGCTGGCCGCGGACGATCTCGCCGGACCGGCTCGTCGGCGTCGGCGAGACGGTCCAGGGGAAGGCATCGGCCGAACTGTAGACATTCAGCAGCAGCGGCCGCACGCGCGCGGTCTTGTTCGCGAACGAGGCGTGGATGGTCCGGCAGTTGATCGCGATCACGGTGCCGGCCGGCCCGGTCAGGTTCACCGCTGTCTCCAGATGCGCCTGCGCCTCGTCCGCGGCGGAGAGGTGGCCGGTCCACCGGCCATCCGGGCCGAACTGGGTGTAGAGCGGCCCGTCATGGCTGCCCGGCACGCAGGCGAGCGGGCCTTCGTCCTCGCCGACATCGTCCAAATGAATGCCGAGCGTAACGGGGCTGTAATTGGTGTGCGGCCAGGCGTTGATGTCCTGGTGCCATTTCACCAGCTCGCCCGTTCCCGGCCATTTGTAGTTCAGCTTGCAGCTGTGGAACGTCACGTCCGGGCCGACGAGATCGGCGGCAATGCGGGTCATGACATCGCCGGCGGCGACGTCCCAGAACAGCGGGTCGGCGTCGACGGGCTTGCGCAGCCGGCGCACATGCGGCTGCTCCGGCGAGTGGTTGGCCCCCAGGTCGAAAAACTCGTTCGGCCCGCTGACGCTGCGGCTCTTGTCCAGGAACTCATCGGATTTGGCGCGAATGGCGGCCAGCAGGTCGGGCGGCACCGCGCCGGGAACGGCGACGAAGCCGTCGCGGAAATAGGCCTCGCGCTGGGCCGGGGTGAGGGCAAGCGGCGCGTGGGAAAGGATGTCTTCCGGGGTCATGGGGCGTTTCCATTGCGCTTCGGGCGGCATTTGCGCCATCCTAGCACGAACACTCTGGAGGACCAGCCCATGCCCATCCGCCTCACCGGCATGATCGGCGTTGCACCGCCGTCGGACGAGAACACCGTTCATATTATCACCGGCGGTATCAGCCGCGACTACACCCGCGATTTCGCCCGCGCCCACGACACCGCCGGGTTCGACTGGACCCTGGTCGGCTATTCCTCGCGCTCGGCCGATGGCTTCGGCGTGGCGCATTTCTGCGCGGCACACACCGAGCGCCTGGGGTATCTGATCGCGCACCGGCCGGGCTTTGTCGCGCCGACGCTGGCGGCGCGCAAGTTCGCGACCTTCGACACGCTCTGGGCGACCGACGACGGTCTGCCGCGCATGGGCTTGCACATCATCACCGGCGCCGCCGATGCGGAGATGGCGCGCGACGGCGACTGGTCCGACAAGGCGACGCGCTACCGCCGCTCCGGCGAGTATGTGGCGATCATGCGTAACGAGTGGGCCGGCGGGCCGTTCGACTTCGACGGCGAGTTCTACCAGGTTCGCGACGGCGGTTCCGACGTGCTGCCGCATCAGCGCCCGGCGCCGCCGGTGCTGTTCGGCGGCTCCTCCGAGGAGGCGTTGGAGATGGGGGCGGAGCATTGCGATATCTTCGCGATTTTCGGCGAGCCCCGCGCCCAGGCGGCCGAGCGCATGGCCGACTTCCGTGCCCGCTCTGCCAAATACGACCGCCCGTTCGGCAAGGAGCCGGGCTTCAACATGTCGCTCCGCCCAATCATTGCCGAGACGGAGGGCGAGGCCTGGGACAAGGCCCATCGCATCCTGACCGGCGTGCGCGAGCAGTTGGGCGGCCGCAACCTGCCGGCCGAGAGCGCCTCTGCCGAGCGCATGCTCGCCATCGCCGCCCAGGGCGAGGTGCACGACGAGCGCCTGTTCATGGGCATTGCCGAGGCCATGGGTGCGCGCGGCAACACCGCCTGCCTGGTCGGCACGCCGGAGCAGGTGGCCGAGGGCGTCCTGGAATACTACAAGCTGGGGATTGACGGCATTCTGCTCCGCGGCTTCGACCCGCTCGCCGATGCGCTGGAGTTCGGCCGCGAACTGATCCCCCGCATCCGCGAAGGCGCCGCCGCCATCGACGCAACGCGGGGACACGCGCAAGCGGCGGAATAAGCCGCCGCAACCGACCGCCCCGGCTTTCCCGGCCGCCGCCCGCCCTTGGGCGGGAGAGAGCCGGGACCCCTGTCCGTGCGAAGCGCCGCTGCCGGACGCTCGCCCCGGTCCGAGGTCCCGGATCACGCGTCCGGGAAAGTTCGTCAGGGAGGCGTCGCAACCCGCTCCTAAGCTTTCCCGGCCGCGCCCGCCCTTGGGCGGGGAAGAGCCGGGATCCCTTGCCGTGCGAAGCGCCGCTGCCGGAGCCCTGCCCCGGCCGGAGATCCCGGATCGCGCGGACGCGCGTCCGGGAAAGCTCCGGCGGGAAGCGGAAGGGGGTTACTCCGCGGCGGAGGTGTTGCGGCGGAGGTAGCGGGCCTCGGCGATGCCGGTGACGTCGTCGAGAATGGCGGCGATGTCGAAGTCTTTCGGCGTGAACACCGCGGCAATGCCGTTGGCCTCTAATGTCGCGGCGTCCTTCGGCGGGACGATGCCGCCGATGATGATGGGCAAATGGCCCAGGCCGCGCTCCGCCAGCGCATCGCGCACCGCCTCGGCCAGCACCATGTGGCTGCCGGAGAGGATGGAAAGGCCGATCAGGTCCGCGCCTTCCGACAGGGCCAGTTCGGCGATCTCGTCCGGAGTCTGGCGGATACCCTTGTAAATGATGGCGAACCCGGCGCTCTGAGCGCGTAGCGCAATCTGCTCGGCACCGTTCGAGTGGCCGTCCAGGCCGGGCTTGCCGACCAGGAAGCGGGGCGTGTGCCCCAGCACCTCGGCCAGTGCGGCGACACGGGCGGCGAGGGGGCCTTCCGGCTGCACCAGGTCGCTGCTGCCGATGCCCGTCGGCGGTCGGTACTGGCCGAACACCTGGCGCAGCGCCTCGCCCCATTCGCCGGTGGTGACACCGGCGCGGGCGGCCGCCACGGATGCCGGCATGATGTTGCGGCGCTCGCGGGCGGCGCTGTCCAGATCGGCCAGCGCGGCGGTCACCGAGGCGCCGTCGCGGGCGGCCTTCCAGGCCCGCATCTTGGCGATTTCCTCGGCCTCGACCGCGGGATCGACGCTCAGCACCGCGCCGTCCTCGCCGGAGGTGAGCGGCGACTCCGCGGTTTCGGTATAGCGGTTGACGCCGACCACGGTCAGGTCGCCGGCCTCGATGGCGCGGCGGCGTGCGGCATGGGCCGCCACCAGTTCGCGCTTCAGATAGCCGGACTCGAGCGCGGCGACGACGCCGCCTTCGGCAGCCACAAGGGCGATTTCCGCGTTCGCCGCCGCGGTCAGTTCGCGCACCTTGGCGTCGATGGCGGGGTTGCCCGCGAAAATGTCGCGGAACTCCAGCAGGTCGGTCTCGAAGGCCAGCACCTGTTGCAGGCGCAGGCTCCATTGCTGGTCCCAGGGACGCGGCAGGCCCATGGCCTCGTTCCAGGCCGGCAACTGCACCGCGCGGGCGCGGGCGTCCTTCGACAGCGTGACGGCGAGCGTCTCCAGCAGGATGCGATAGACGTTGTTTTCCGGCTGGCTTTCGGTCAGGCCGAGCGAGTTGACCTGCACGCCATAGCGGAACCGGCGCATTTTCGGGTCTTCGACGCCATAACGGCTGCGGCAGATCTCATCCCACATCTCCGTAAACGCCCGCATCTTGCAGATTTCCGTCAGGAAACGGATGCCGGCGTTCACGAAAAAGCTGATGCGGCCGACAATGCGGGGGAAGTCGGCTGGCGGCACCTGGCCGCTGGCCTTGACCCCGTCCAGCACGGCGCAGGCATTGGCGAGCGCGAATGCCAGTTCCTGCACCGGTGTCGCGCCGGCTTCCTGGAGATGGTAGCTGCAAATGTTCAGCGGGTTCCAGCGCGGCACCTCGTTCGCGCACCAGACGATCGTGTCGGTGGTCAGTTGCAGCGAGGCGCCGGGCGGGAAGATATACGTGCCGCGCGAGAGATACTCTTTGACGATGTCGTTCTGGGTGGTGCCGTTGAGCCTGGCCCGGTCCGCGCCCTGTTCCTCCGCCGCGACCACATACAGCGCCAGCAGCCAGGCGGCGGTGGCGTTGATGGTCATCGACGTGTTCATCTCGGCCAGCGGGATGCCGTCGAACAGGGTGCGCATGTCGCCCAGATGCCCGACCGGCACGCCCAGCTTGCCGACCTCGCCGCGCGCCATCAGATGGTCGGCGTCATAGCCCGTCTGCGTCGGCAGGTCGAAGGCGACCGAGAGGCCGGTCTGCCCCTTGGCCAGATTGGTCTTGTAGAGCGCATTGCTGGCCGTGGCCGTGGAATGGCCGGCATAGGTGCGGAACAGCCAGGGCTTATCGCGGGTTTGGCTTTCGCGGTGCAAAATGTCGCTCCTTATGCATCATGGCGGCGCACGGACGGATAATACCGTCAATTCAATTTCATTGCGAGAGGGCGGATAACACAGTTGGAAAATTACTCTCAAGAAAAATTTTTCGAAATTTTCTTTCAAAAATGGATTGCGCCGGTTAGGGTGGCTGGGTATATGCATCGCAACAACCGTACTGAGCAGTCGCAGGAGACCGGACCGCTATGGCCGAACCCGCCACCGTCGTTCCGCTGCATCCGGAAGGGAACGCTCCCCGCAAGGATCTTTACGAAGTCGGGGAAATTCCTCCGCTGGGCCACGTGCCGCGCCAGATGTATGCGTGGGCCATCCGACAGGACCGCCACGGCCCGCCGGATACGGCCATGCAGCAGGAGGTCGTCGAGACCCCGTCGATCCGCGATGACGAAGTGCTGGTCATGGTGATGGCCGCCGGCGTGAACTACAACGGCATCTGGGCCGCGCTCGGCAAGCCGATCACGCCGTTCGCGATCCACAAGGCGCCGTATCACATTGCCGGTTCCGACGCGGCCGGCGTGGTCTGGGCCGTCGGTGCGCGCGTGTCGCGTTGGAAGGTGGGCGACGAGGTCGTGATCCACTGCAACCAGGACGATGGCGACGACGAGGAATGCAATGGCGGCGACCCGATGCTGTCGCCCTCGCAGCGCATCTGGGGTTATGAGACGCCGGACGGCAGCTTTGCCCAGTTCTGCTGCGTGCAGGCGCGCCAGCTCATGCCGCGGCCGAAGCACCTGACCTGGGAGGAAAGCGGCTGCTACACGCTGACGCTCGCCACCAGCTATCGCATGTTGTTCGGCCACCGTCCGCACATTCTGCGGCCGGGCGACAATGTGCTGGTCTGGGGTGCCGCCGGCGGCATTGGCTCCATGGCGGTGCAGTTGATCGCGACGGCGGGCGCCAACGCCATCGGCGTGATCAGCGACCCATCCAAGCGCAATTTCGTCATGAGCCTGGGCGCCAAGGGCGTCGTCAACCGCAACGACTTCGACTGCTGGGGCCAGTTGCCCGACGTCGACGATGCGGAGACCTATGCCGCCTATGCCAAAAAGGTCCGCGCCTTCGGCCGGGCGATCTGGGACGTCACCGGCGGTGTCGACGTCGACTTCGTGTTCGAACACCCGGGCGAGCAGACTTTCCCGGTCTCGTGCTTCGTGGTGAAGCGCGGCGGCATGGTCGTGTTCTGTGCCGGCACCACCGGCTACAACCTGACCTTCGACGCACGCTTTGTCTGGATGCGCCAGAAGCGCATTCAGGGCAGCCACTTCGCCAACCTGAAGCAGGCGAGTGAGGCGAACCGGCTGATGGTCGAAGGCCGTCTCGACCCTTGCATGAGCGAGGTGTTCGGCTGGGACGACATCCCGCGCGCGCACATGCAGATGCTGCAGAACAAGCACAAGCCGGGCAATATGGCCGTGCTGGTGCAGGCAAAGCGCCCCGGCCTGCGCTCGCTGGAGGAGTCGGCCTGACGCCGGACGTCGGCGTGCCCCGGCCGTCGCGGAGCGGCGAGCCGGGATCCGTCGCTCTCGCGAACACCGCCCGCGCCGGTGTTCGCACGCTGAGACCGGCCCCGGATGGCGGCTCCGCCACCTCCGGGGATCGAAGGCCGTCCGCCTGAGACGGCGCTCGCGCCCTCGCGGTTACGAGGCGGGCAGGGTCGCCGGGCCCGTCAACGGCTTCGCCCCTTCCGGCGTGATCTGATAGATGGTGAGGGGCGCCTGCATGCGGTTGTCCGTGCCGAACCGCACGGTTCCACCGAGGCCGGTAAAGCCTTGCGGCGACTGCACGAACCGCCCGTCAACCGGGCGAACCCCATTGCTTGCCGCCGTGGCGGCGACGCGGGCGGCGTAGTAGCCCAGCACGGCAATCGGGTCCGGGTCCTCCTGGTAGTGGGAGCGATAGGACAGCAGGAACGGTTCCAACGCCTGGCGGTCCATGGCCGTGTACCAGGCGTTGTGGAAGGATGGCTCGCGGGCCAGCGCGTCCTGCTCCCAGACATTGGTTCCCACCAGTTGGGCGAAGGGCAGGCCGGCATTGTAGAGATCGAGCATCGAGCCGACCGCGACCAGATTGTTGTCGCCGAAGGGCAACAGCACCGCGTCGAAGTCGTCGGCGGGCATTGCGTCCACGCCCTCGATCCGTCCGACCACCTCGGATATCGCCTGGTTGCGGCCGCGGCTGATGTGCTGGTTGTAGACCGACGCCATGCCCAGCAGCATGCGCTGGCGAATGCTGCCGTCGGGGAACCGGCTGGCTTCCGAGCGCAACAGGGCGGCCGGGTTGTCCGACCGGCGCACCTGCGGCACCAGGCGCGATTCGTAGGCCCGCCAGTCGCCGCGACGGCGGTCATAGTCCGTCACTTGCTTCACTTGCTGCGAGATGGTGTTGAAATCCGCGTTCGGATCGAACACCGCCGACCGGACCAGCGTGACCTGCCCCAGCACCGCCAGTCGCTGCACCGCATTGATGGTGCGGTGGGTGTACTCGTTATCCGGCCCGAAAATCAGCAGCCGCCGTTTGCCGGTTTGGCCCAGCGATTGCGCCAGCGCTTCGACCTGGCTATCGACGCTGACGCCCATGACAAACACGTTGCCGCCGGCCATGGCCGTGTCGTTGGTGAAGGTCAGGATCGCCGTATTGGAGGCGGCCAGCGCGTTCCGGACCGGCGGCACGTTCTGGCTGAACAGCGGGCCGATGACCATGTCCACCCGTTGTTGCTGCGCGTTGGCGGCGGCGGCGGCGGCGCCGGAAACCGTGCCGCCCGTATCCATCGGCACCAGTTCGAACGCGGCCTGCTGGCCTTCGAAAAGAGCGATGGCCGCCGCGTTCACGAGTTGTTGACCGATGGGCGCATAGTCGCCGGTCAATGGCGCCAGCACCGCCACGCGCATGGGACCGGTCGTCGGCGGCGGCGGGCGGCTGGCCGTGGAGGATGTCGCGGGGGCGCGCGGTGACTGAACGGCCACGCCACCGCAGGCCGCGACGGTCAGGGCCAGCCCGATGGCGGCCAACGCTCTCCAAATCCGCTTGCGATGCATCGCATTATCCCTGTTCATCGTTACCGGGACACGATAGGGGATAGTACGCAAAACTACCAGACCGCGATCAAGGGAGACCCAAGCGATGCGTGTCGCCGTCCTGGACGATTATCAGCATGTGGCGATGACCATGGCCGACTGGACGCAGTTGCCGGGCGACGTGATCGTGACCTGCTTCACCGACCACCAACCGGCTCCGGATGTGCTGGCCGAGCGCCTCAGCGGATACGAGATCGTGTGCATCATGCGCGAGCGCACGCCGTTCACGCGCGAGGTCTTCACGAAACTGCCGGACCTGAAACTGCTGATCACCACGGGCATGCGCAACGCGTCGGTGGATATGCAGGCGGCTGCCGATCACGGCGTGACGGTTTGCGGCACGTCCGGCAGCGGTCATCCGACGCCGGAGCTGGCCTTCGGCCTGATCCTCAGCCTCGCCCGCAACATTCCGAACGAAAACGCCGCCATGCGCCACGGCCACTGGCAGACCAAGGTTGGTCTTGGCCTGAAAGGCCGGACGCTCGGCCTTTTGGGGCTGGGCAAGCTCGGCAGCCGGGTGGCGCAATACGCGCAGGCGTTCGAAATGAACCTCATCGCCTGGAGCCAGAACCTGACCGCGGAGGCCGCTGCGGCCAAGGGCGTGCAGCGGGTGGAAAAGGACGAGTTGTTCCGGCAGTCCGATTTCCTCTCGGTGCATCTGGTGCTGAGCGAGCGCTCGCGCGGCCTGGTCGGTGCGCGCGAACTGGGGCTGATGAAGCCTACGGCCTATATCGTCAACACCTCCCGCGGGCCGATCATCGACGAGGCCGCCCTGGCCGAGGCCTTGCAGCAGCGCCGGATTGCCGGCGCGGGGCTCGATACCTATGGCGTCGAGCCGGTGCCGAAGGATTGCCCGTTCCTCGACCTGCCGAACACGGTGCTGACCCCGCATCTGGGCTATGTCACCGAGGACACCTACGAGATCTTCTATGGCGAGACCGTGGAAAACATCCTCGCCTGGTTGAAGGGCGAGCCGGTCCGCGTGATCACGGCCTGAGCGCCGCCCGAACTCCGCGAAACAAGGATAGATCGCGATGATTGCCGTCATGACAGCGCTGCATGCGCTGGCCGCCGTCATTTGGGTCGGCGGCATGTTCTTTGCCTATATGGCGTTGCGGCCGAGCGTCGGCCCGCTGGCGCCGCCGGAGCGCGTGGCATTGTGGGCGCGCGTGTTCGGGCGCTTTTTTCCGTGGGTTTGGGTCGCCGTTGCCGTGCTGCTGGCGAGCGGTTTCTGGATCATCCTGGTGGGGTGGGGCGGGTTTGCCTCGGCCGGCAAGCACGCTCATTATATGATGCTGCTGGGCCTGATCATGATGGCCCTGTTCGCCCACCTCTATTTTGCGCCCTTCCGCCGGCTGAAAGCCGCGGTGGCCGCCGGCGACACGCCGACCGCGGCCAAGCAGATCGGCCAGATCCGCTGGATCGTCGCCATCAATCTGCTGCTGGGCCTTGTCACCGTCGTCATTGGCGCCAGCGGCCGTTACTGGGGCTGACGTCCGGCCCGCTTCTTACCACTCACCATCCCTCGGCGTCATTGCGAGCCCGCAAGGCGGGCGCGGCAATCCAGGAAAGTCACGGCTTGGCAACGGGGCGTTTCTGGATTGCTTCGCCTTCGGCTCGCAATGACGCCGGGAGGCGGGAAGGGGCTCGCCATTGTCCCCCAACAAGACGATTGGCCTTCTGCCTACTGGTGCGAGTAGAGCGTGGCGCCGGCTACGGGCAGGGTGGCTTTCAGGATGGTGCCGGTGTCGCTCTCGGTGATGTAGAGGTCTTTGTTCTCCGGCCCGCCGAACGCGACATTGGTGGTGGAGCGGCCCTTCGGCGAGTTCACCCGATAGATCGGCTGGCCCAGCTTGTCGAGCACCCAGATGGCGCCCAGACCCACATGGGAAATCACCAGCCCGCCGTCAGCGGTGATCGAAATCCCGTCCGGCCCGGTGCCGCCCGACATCTGAATGAAATTGCCGACCTTGCTGGCCGCGCCGTCCAGCATGATCGGCACGCGCCAGACCGCGTTCGCCCGCGTCACCGCCACGTAGAGAATCTTGTCGTCCAGGCTCCAGACCAGCCCGTTCGGGCTTGGAATGCCGGATAGCAGGCAGTCGAGCCTGCCGTCCGGGGTCAGGCGGAACACCCGGCCGGTCGGGTCCTGCAGGCCGGTCTGGCCCTGGTCGGTCCAGGCGAGCGTGCCGTCGCTGGCAAAGGCGAGGTCGTTGCAGCCCTTGAACGCTTCCAGCCGGAAGCGGGTGCAATGCTCGGTGACGGCGCCGGTGTCGGGGTTCAGCTCCATGATGCCGTTCTTGTAATCGGCGATGAAAATGCGGCCGTCCTTGTGAATGCGCAGGCCGTTCGGTTCGCCGTCGTATTCGGCCACCAGATCGACCGTGCCGTCCGGCTTGGCGCGGAAAATCCGGCCCCAGGGGATGTCGACGAAATAGAGATTGCCGGCGCGGTCGAAGCTCGGCCCCTCGACGAAACAGTCCTTGGGCAGGCCCTGGCGGTTGATATCCGCCCAGACCGAGCGCTGGCCATGCCGGCGATAGGCTTCCGGCACTTCGCAGAACACTTCGGCGGTGATGACTTCGGGCGGGGGAAACCAGGACATGGGCGCGATCCTCGCAAATGCGGTTGGGTGACGGTTCGGGGGATTATGGCGCGCCGGCCCCGATGGCGTCCAGGAACAGGGCCACGCCCTCGGCCACCGAACGGTCGTTGACCACAGGGCGGACATCCGGGCCAGCGACCTCCAACGCGGCGGCGCGCGCGAGACGGCGCTCGACATCGGCCTCCGTCTCGCGGCCGCGGGCCAGCAGCCGCGCCCGCAAGACCGCCGGCGGCACGATGACCGAGACCACGCGCACCGGTTGGAGCGTGGCGCGGGCCGCGTCCAGAATGCCGCGCGAGACATTGGCAATCACGTGAACGCCCTCGTTGCGGGGAGCCAGTTCCGCATGCGGGATGCCATAGCGCAGGTCGTGTGCGCCCCATGCGAGCGCAAACGCCTCCGCAGCCGTCATGGCCTCGAACGCCGCCGGAGTCGCGGCGCGATGGGCCTCACCGCCGGCGTCGGCCGGCCGGGTGATGGTGCGGCGGGCGAAGCGGTAGCCCGGATGATCCGCCAGGGCCGCGCGGGCGCCGTCGATCAGCGTGTCCTTGCCCGCGCCGCTCGGCCCGACGACCAGGAACAGCGTGCCGTTTGCGGGAGCATGGGCCATGGTTTCCGACGATGATCCGGGGGAGGGACGAGCGATCCCGTTATAGCGGGTGCGTCTGCCGCCGGCTATGCTCGCCCACGAACCGAGTGCAGGAGCCTCCCGGCAATGATAGACAGCGCGCGCGGCTGGTCGATGGTGGCCGCAGTCTTTTTCCTGTTGTTTCTAGGGTTTGGCGCCGCCTATGCGTTCACGGCCTTCTTCCCTTCGCTGGAAGTCGAATTCCAGGCGAGCCGCCAGGACGTGGCCCTGATCTTCGGCATTTCGGGCTTTCTCTACTTCATGTTGGGCGCGCTGAGCGGTGCCATAGCCGACGCGATCGGCACCAGGCCGGTGGTGCTGCTGGGCGTGGTGCTGTGCGGTGGCGGCATTGTCTGGGGCGCGTTCGCCCAGAGCCTTTGGGAAGCCTATTGGGCCTTTGGGCTCGGCATCGGCGTCGGCATCGGCTTTTTCTACGTCCCGGCCATCGGCGCGGTGCAGCGCTGGTTTACGGTGCGCCGGGCCATGGCGGCCGGCTTTGCGGCTGCCGGCATCGGCGCGGGCACCATGCTGATGCCGGGCATTGCCGAACTGCTGATCGACCGGCCCGGCGGCTGGCGCTATGCCTATGGCGTGATCGGCATTTGCGTGTTGGTGCTGGGCTTTCTGGCGGCGCTTCAGATCGACGACCCGCCGGTGCATCGCGCCGCCCGCCGCTCCGGCACCGGCCTGACGGGGGCGAGCGTGCGGCAGGCGCTGGCCTCGCGCGGCTTCATCCTGCTGTATCTCTCGTCGCTGGCGCTGTCGCTGGGCCTGTTCGTGCCGTTCGTCCACCTGGAGCCCTATGCCATCGACAAGGGGCTGGGCGAGGGGACCGGCGTGTTTCTGCTGATGCTGATCGGCGTCGGCTCGACGCTCGGTCGGTTCGTGCTGGCGAGCCTGGCCGACAGCATCGGGCGCCGCAACGCGCTGGCGCTGATGTATGCCGGCGTCGGCGCCATGGACCTGGTCTGGTACTGGGGCGGCAATATCTGGGCGCTATACGTGTTCGCTGTGGTCTATGGGCTTTGCTATGGCGGCTTTGTCGGCACGGCGCCGGCGGTCAGCGCCGACTATTTCGGGGTGAAGAAGCTCTCCAGCATTATCGGCTGGCTCTATACGAGCGTCGCCTTCGGCACGCTCGCCGGCCCGCCGTTGGCCGGGCGCGCCTTCGACCTCTATCAGAGCTACGACCTGCCGATCCTGATCGGCGCGGCGAGCGGCCTGGTCGCGACCGTACTGGTGCTGCTCATGGGCCCGCCGCGGCGCTGGGAGTGAGGGTGGGGGCTTTCTCCCTTTCGCCCGGCGTCATTGCGAGGCGGAGCCGAAGCAATGACGCGGGGGAGAAGGCCTGCAATGCTCCCACCGGGGAGAGGGGCGGGGCTTAACTCCGCTTGCGCCGGTCTTCCGGCACCACGGTCTTGGCAACGGAGGCATCCAGCGCCTCGAAGTCGTGGTAGCCGATGGTGTCGTACAACTCGGCCCGCGTCTGCATCTGGTCCAGATGGTCGAACAGCGTGTCCTTCGCGGCCAGTTCGGCGTAGCAGCGCTCCATCGCCTTGGCCGCAACCCGCATGGAGGAGACCGGCCAGATCACCAGCTTGCAGCCCATTTCCTCGAACTCGCTGGCGGTGAAGTACGGAGTCTTGCCGAATTCGGTCATGTTGGCCATGAACGGCGCGCCGCATT
Source organism: Alphaproteobacteria bacterium (assembly GCA_020638555.1). Lineage (NCBI taxonomy): Bacteria > Pseudomonadati > Pseudomonadota > Alphaproteobacteria > Alphaproteobacteria bacterium. The sequence continues at coordinate 74,671 of JACKII010000006.1, forward strand.
CGTTCGCAAACCGGCGGAAGCCCTCCGCGTCGGTGACACCGTCGGCAAAGGCATAGTCGGCGCCCGCCGCGACATAGGCCCTGGCGCGGGCGATGCCGCCGTCCAGGCCCTCGTTCGCGACCGAGTCGGTGCGGGCGACGATGCGCAGATGGGTGCGGGCCTTGCGCGCGGCGGCGATCTTCTCGCACATCTCCGCGGTGGTCACGAGTTGCTTGCCGTTCAGGTGGCCGCATTTCTTCGGCAGCACCTGGTCCTCCATCTGCATGGCGGCGGCGCCGGCGGCCTCCAGTTCGCGCACGGTGCGCATGACGTTCATCACCTCGCCATAGCCCGTGTCGGCATCCACCAGCAGCGGCAGCCGCGTCGCGCGATAAATGCTGCGGGTGAAGAAGCAGAGTTCCTCCAGGCTCAGAATGCCCACGTCCGGTATGCCGAGCGAGGCGGTCACCGCCGCGCCGCTGACATAGAGCGCCTCGAAGCCCTGCTTCTTTGCCAGCAGGCCGGCCATGGCGTTGTGGGCGCCCGGAATGCGCAGGATGCCGGGGCGGGCGACGAGGGCGGCAAAGCGGTCGCCGGGGGCCTCGGTCGGCCAGTCGGATGCTTCAAGCCAGGTCATGGGGCGAAGGGGCTCCGTTGCGTTTGACAGCGTTTGGCGCGACAGTGACGCCAACATGGCCGCAAGGGAAGCCCTTCATGCGTCAATTCCGGATCCCCGCCACCTTCATGCGCGGCGGCACCAGCAAGGCCCTGGTGTTCCACGCCCGCGACCTGCCGGCGGACCGCACGCTCTGGCCGGACATCTTCCGCGCCGCCATCGGCGCCAACGATCCCTATGGCCGCCAACTCGACGGTATGGGCGGCGGCATTTCCTCGCTGAGCAAGGTCTGCGTGATCGCGCCCAGCGCCCGTGCGGACGCCGATATCGACTACAGCTTTTTCCAACTGTCCCCCACCGCCGATACGGTCGACGAGAGTTCGAATTGCGGCAACATGTCGAGCGCCATGGGGCCGTTCGCGGTGGACGAGGGGTTGGTGGCCGTCACGGGCGAGGCGGCGCGGGTGCGCATCTATAACACCAACACCGACAAGATCATCATCAGCCGCTTCGCCATGGACGACGGCAGGGCCGCGGTGGACGGCGATTTCGAACTGCCGGGCGTGGCCGGCCTGGGTTCGCCGGTGTCGCTGGACTTCCTCCGCCCCGGCGGCGCCCGTACCGGCAAAATCCTGCCGACCGGAAACGTCCGCGATTGGCTGACCCTGGCGGACGGCTCGACCATCGAGGCCTCCATGGTCGACGCGGCGAACCCCTGCGTCTTCGTCCGCGCGGGCGATGTCGGCGCGCTCGGCAACGAGTCGCCGCTGGCCATGGACAATGACGCCGCGCTGCTCGCCAAACTGGAGGCGATCCGCCAGGCGGCCAGCGTCGCCATGGGCATCGGCGGCAGCCTGGCGGAGGCGGAACGGATGCCCGCGGCCCCGAAAGTGGCGTTCGTCGCGCCGCCGCTGGACTCGACGACGCTGGACGGCAAGACCATGGCGGCGGGCGAGGTCGACCTGCTGGCCCGCATGATCTCGGTCGGCGCACCGCACCGGGCGATCCCGCTGACGGGCGCGCTCTGCACCGCCTGCGCCGCCAAGATCGAGGGCACGCTGGTGCACGAGGTGACGCGCCCCGGCAAGCTCGTGCGCGTGGGCCAGGCCTCGGGCACCACGGTGGTCGACGCCGACGTGCAGCGCCAGGCCGACGGCGCGTGGCACGCGGAAACCGCCAGCGTCCTCCGCACCCAGCGCCGGCTGATGGACGGCTTTGTCTATGTCTCGGCCGCAAAGACTCCGGGGCTGCGCACCGTGTCCGCCGCGCGAGCCGCGGAATAAGTCCGGATCATTCGTAAGGAAAAATTTCGGTCGGGCGGCAATTGACCAAAGTGATACGGCCTCCTAAGCTTCCTGTGGTTGGAAATATTGGGGGTAAGGAGTGATTGTATAGTTTCCCCTTGTTTCTGACCAAATTTCTGAAATTTATCGGAAAATGAGGGGTGACTAGATGAGCATTTCAATATTACAGCGTTTTGGTTGTGCCGTCGGTCTCGCGGTTGGGGTTTGGGCGACGGCTGTGCACGCGGCGCCGTACGCCGACCCGAACACCAGCGCAACGGTCGACTACGGCTTCTTCGATGTGAAGGGGTATGATCCGACCGCGATGGTTTCGGGACCGTCGGTTCAGCCCCTTGTATCGGGCGGGTCGCTGCGGGTGGCTGCCTATGAAGGGGGCGTGTTCGTTCCGATCGGGACATCCGCAACCCAGGAACTGGCGGGCATTCTCTTTCAGCAGATAACGGGGGTTGTCCTGGAACTGGTCATGTCCACCGGCAGCGCCAACAACGGCCAGTTTTTCCAGCAGGCCTATGACCGGTCCGTGGTGACGGATCCGGCCAGCGCGCCCGGGACGGAAACCGGCGGGTTCGTTTTCACGATTACCGAGACGACCGATGTCACGTTCGGCATGAGCAACGGGGCGACGACGCTCGATATGCTTTTCGATATTGCCGTCTCGGATGCGGCCGGCTTTTTCGACACCGTTGCCGGCACGATGAACTTGCACGCGGCCTCGACCATTTCGGAGGTCATGAACGACTTCGGTCAAATGGTGCCCTCGCAAGATCTCGACTATTCCCTGTCCATCGCCGTACCGGGACCCACGGTTTCCGCGCCGGCAGTGCTGCCGATGATGGCGGCAGGCTTTGCCGGGCTCGGTGTGATCGTGTGCCGCCGCAAAGTGCTTCCGTCCTAGCGATTGGTGCCGCTGGCCACTAAATGCGCGGCGGAATTTGCTTTCGCCGCGTCGCGGGATGCGCGTATACAGGTCTGTGCTGCCTGTATACGCGCCTTTCTCTTCCATATCCGCCGTCTCGACAGAAGCACGATGCCATGCCCGACTCTCTCGCCAGCACCGGCAAATTGCCGGCCAATCTGACCCGCGACCTGGCCGGCTGGATCAGCGGCTTCGACCGCGGCGAACTGCCGGCCGCGGTGCAGGGCGCCATGCGCCGGGCGCTGCTCGATACGCTCGGCGTCGGCCTGCACGGCCAGGGCGAGGAATGGGCCGGGATCGCGCGCGAATGGGCCTATGGCGCCACGGCGCCCGACAGCGACGATGCCGCCACCATCTGGGGCGAGGAGGAGGCGTTGCTGCGCACCTCCGATGCCGCTTTCGTCAACGGCATCGCCGCCCACGCGTTCGAACTCGACGATTTCTGCCAGAAGCTGCACCCCGGCGCCGTGGTGATCCCGGCCGCCATGGCGGTGGCGCAGGCGAACACCTGCAATCTTGGCCAGCTTCTGGGCGGCATCGCCGTCGGCTATGAGACCATGATCCGGCTGTCCATGGCGCTGGACCCGAACCAGGCCCGCCTGCGCGGCTGGCACCTGACCGGCGTCTGCGGCCCGGTGGGTGCCGCGGCGGCGGCAAGCTGGCTGCTTTGGCTCGGCGGCGAGGAGACTGCCTGGGCCATCGGCCTCGGCGCCACCCAGGGTTCGGGCCTGTTCGCGTTCAACGCCGACGGCGCCATGAGCAAGCGCTTCCATCCCGGCCGCGCGGCGCAGAGCGGCGTCATGGCGGCGGAACTGGCCGCCCGCGGCTTCTCCGGCCCGACCAAGGTGCTGGAGACCGACGATGGCTCGTTCCTGACCGCGTTCAGCGACCATGCCGACGGTTCGCGGCTGCTGGACGGCCTCGGCCAGCGCTGGGAGTTGCTGACCAACAATTTCAAGCCCTATTCCTGCTGCGGCTCGGTGCATGCCTACAACGACTGCGCCATTGCCATCCGCAACCGGCTGGGTCGCGCGCCGCTGCCGGGCGAGCGGGTGGTGACCGGCCTGCCGAAGGTGGTGGATGTGCAGTGCGGCTACCCTTACGCGCCCGGCACGGCGCTGTTCGCGCAGATGTCGGCGCGGTATTGCATCGCCGTCGCCTTGCTGGACGGCGCTGTCCTGCCCGACCAGTTCACGGACGAGCGCATGCGCTCGCCGGACGTGGTGGACCTGGCCCAACGCATCGAGATCGTCGGCGACGAGCGTCTGGACGCGCTCTATCCGGCGCAATATCCGGGCTGGGTCGAGGTTCACACCGCCGATGGAGTGGTGCGGGAGGATCGCGACAATCCTTCGGGCGCACACGATTCGCCGGACTATACCGCAGGGCTGCTCGCCAAGTACGACGCGCTGCTGGGCGAGCGCGGCCAGCGGTTGAAAGCCCTGGTGCTGGACGGTCCGGGCGAGACGCCGGTGCAGGCGCTGCTGGAGGCGATGGCGCGCCCATGACCCAAGCCTTTATGCCGGAAGGCGAGGACGGCCAGCATTTCGAGAGCTTTATGGCGTTCGAGCGGGTGGAATGGCGCGAGGGCTTTGTGCGCATTCGTGTTGCCCTCGGTCCGCAGCACCGCAACCGCCAGGGTTTTATTCATGGCGGCGTGATCGGGGCGTTGCTGGATTCCGCCGGCATGTTCGCCGGCACCTATGACGCCGACACCGGCCGCGGCAAGGCGGCGGTGACCGTCTCCACCGCCTGCCAGTATATCGGCGCGACCAAGGGCGCAGCGGTGGAGGCCGTGGGCGAACTCACCCGCGCCGGCCGCTCGCTGTATTTCGCCGACGCCAAGGTCATCGACCCGGAGACCGGCGCGGTGCTGGCCTCGGGGCAGGGGACGTACAAGTACCGTTGAGGCGGGCGGGTGCGCCGGTGCCCGCTCGGCGTCATTGCGAAGAACCACACCCCTGCCGTCATTGCGAGAAGCCGGAGGCGACGAAGCAATCCAGGCACTGCCCCGACGCGGCACGACGCTGCCCTGGATTGCTTCGGCTCAGCCTCGCAATGACGCCGGGGCGAAGTCCTGTCGTGGCCGTAACCCAGCCGCCCGGAGCGGTTTCGGCACTGGTTGACCCACTCTCCTGCCCCATCTCCCGCGGAAGCGGGGACAGGGGAGATGCGGTGGTGAGCCAAAAGGGAAAGAACTCGATATAGTCGTTGGATTTTACGCAATTATCCGAGCCGCACAGTGATTCCATTGTGCTTGAAATTGGTCTAGCCGAACAGGAACGGCACCCCGCTTTCCTCCGCCACGCGCCGGACCTCGCCATAGAGTGTGTCGGTCATCGGCACGCCCTCGGCCAGGCGCAGGGCGCGGGCGGCTTCCTCCGGCTCGCCCGCCACCAGCACGGGCTGGGCCGGGTCGAGCGGGGCGATGCCGTGCATCTGGTCGATCAGTGCGTCCATGTCGGCCTCGAACGCCCCCGGCTCGCCGCGGAAGAACATCGGGTCGATGGCCAGGAAGAAGCTGCCGACATTGATGAAGTCTCCCGGCTCGCCGGTGGCCAGGTCGCGCCCGCCGAAATACGAGCCCGAGAGCACGCTGCAGAGAATGTCGACCATGATGGCCAGGCCATAGCCCTTGTGGCTGCCGCCGTCCTCGGTGCCGCCGAGCGGCGTCATCCGCTTCGGCGTGGCGTAGAACGCGGCCTCCCCGTCGGTCTCCGACGAGCCGTCCTCTTTCAGCGCCCAGCCGACCGGCATGGCCTTGCCGGCGCGGCGGTAGATGTTGAGCTTGCCCACCGCCACCGTGCTGGTCGCCATGTCGAGGCTGAAGGCCGGGTTGCGCTGGGCCGGTGCCGCCATGGCGATCGGGTTGGTCGAGAACATCGGCTCCCGCGCCCTGGGCGGCACGATGGAGCGCTGGCTGGTGCCGGTCATGCAGATGCCGATCAGGCCCGCGTCCAGCGCCATGGTGGAATAAACGCCGGCCGCACCGAAATGGTTCGAGTTCCGCACCACGGCGACGGCGACCCCCATGTCCTTGGCCTTCGCGATCGCGCTCTGCATTGCCATTTTCGCCGGCACATGGCCCAGGGCGTGGCCGGCGTCGATGAAGGTCATGGCCGGCAGGTCCTCGACCACGCGAATGTCGCCCGGCACGATGATGCGGCCGTCTTTGCGCCGGTCGTGGTATTGCGGCAGCATGCCGATGCCGTGGCTGTCGATGCCGCGAATGTCGGCCTCGACCATCAGGTCGGCGGTGGTGGCGACATGCCCGGCCGGCATGCCCCAGGCGGTCAGCACGCTCGCGATCTGGGCTTTGATGGTGTCGACGGCAATCTGCGGCAAGGGACTGGCTCCGAGGCGGGATTTGCGCCAGAGTTTAGCTTCCTCTTGCCGGCTTGTCTTGCGTCCGGCCTGCCATTCTCCGAGAAACCCGTGGTGTCTGCCATGCCCCGCCGCTGGACGATCCTGCTGTGCCTGTTCCTGGGGCGCACGGCGTTGGGCGTGCAGTTTCAGTCGCTCGTGTCCGTGGGCGAGCAGGTGACGACGGAACTGTCGCTCTCCTACGCCCAACTCGGCACGCTGATCGGCTTCATGTTTCTGCCGGGCGTGGCGCTGGCCTTCCCGACCGGCCTGCTGGCCCGCTGGATGAGCGACCGCGCCGCCCTCAGCCTGGGGCTGGCCTTCGTGGCCGCCGGCGGGGCGGTGGCGAGCCAGGCCAGCGGCTTCGACGGCATCGCCGCGGGCCGCCTGCTGACCGGCGTCGGCTTCGTCGTCTGCTCGCTGTATTTCACCAAGATGGTCGCGGACTGGTTTGCCGGGCGCGAGATCGCCGCCGCCATGGGCATCCTCACCATGAGCTGGCCGGCCGGCATCGCGCTTAGCCAGCTGACCCATGGATGGGTCGGCCAGACATTCGGCTGGCAGGCCGCCATCGGGTCCGCCACGGTCTATGGGGTTGTGGCGACCCTGTTGGTCTGGCTCACCTACCGCTCGCCCTATGGCGAGATCCACGGCAGGGCCATGCGCGGCCAGATGCGGCTCACCCGGCGCGAATGGTGGCTGACGGGCGCGGCGGCCCTGGCGTGGTCCGGCTTCAACGCGGCCTATGCGGTCTATCTGAGTTTCGGCGCGCAGGTGCTGATCGTCGAGGGGGCCGACCCGGTCGCGGCGACGGCGCAGGTGAGCCTTGTCAGCTGGCTGATGGTGTTGAGCCTGCCCTTCGGCGGCATCCTGGCCGACCGCACGGGCCGTCCGGACACGGTGCTCTATCTGGGCATGGCGGCCGGCATCGGCGCATTGCTCGCCTTTCCGGAGCCGGGCTGGACCCTGCCGGCCATCGTCGTCTACGGCCTGATCGCCATGGCGCCCGCCGGCGTCATCATGGCGCTGACCGGCCAGGCCATGGCGCCGGAGCGCCGCGCGTTCGGGATGGCGGTGTTCTACAGCGCCATGTATCCGATCACCGCCGCGGCGCCCATTCTGGGCGGCTGGTTGTACGACCGCATCGGTGCCGTGGAGGCGCCCCTGGCGGTTGCCATCGCGCTCTATGTCCTGACGGCGGCGAGCTATGCCGTGTTTCGGCTGCTTCAGCGCCGCTGGCCATGCGGTTGAAACCAATCCGGAATTGGGGCAAGCAAAGGGCGTCGCGGCCCTGATGGCCGGACCGTGTTCCGGGTAGTGCCGTTGGGATTGGTGCGAGATGAAAAAGCCGGTGGTTTGGGCTCTGGCCGTGGTGATCGTGGCTGTGGTTGGCGTGGGAGGCTGGCGGTACTGGCAATCGACGCAACCGTCCGCCGCCGCCGTTCCGGCAATCGATGCCAACGATGCGGAACTGGTCGCGCTCGGTCGCGACGTGTACCGGGCGCAGTGTGCGTCCTGTCACGGCCTGGATATGCGCGGCGAGCCGAACTGGCAGCAGCGCAAGCCGAACGGGCGCCTGCCGGCACCGCCGCACAACGAGACCGGCCACACCTGGCACCATCCCGACTCTGTGCTGTTCGCGCTGACCAAGTACGGGCTTTCCGCGGTCGCCGGCCGGCCGGTCACAACCGATATGCCGGCCTTCGAAGGCACCCTCAGCGATCGTGAGATCGCGGCGTCGCTCGCCTATATCAAGAGCACCTGGCCGCTCGAAATCCGGCGTCGGCACCAGCAGATGAGCGAGCAGGCAGCCCGGAAGCGCTGAGGCGCAGGGGACGTCAGCCCAGCAACCAGGGCGCGTTGCAGCGGCTCACCACGTCCCGCAACTCGCCGAGCAGGGTCTCCGGCAGCGGCACCCCGGTCGCGGAGCGTTCGGCATAGGTGGCGTATTCGGGATCGCCCGCGACCAGCACCGGCCGGGCCGGGTCGACCGGCGGCGTGGCGTGCAGCATGTCGATCATCCGGTCCAGATCCTCGCCGAACGCTTCGCCGCCGCGCAGGCGGTTGGGGTCGATGGCCAGGAAAAAGTGGCCGGTCTGGGTGGCGCTCTTCACCGGACGGCCCTCCGCATCGCTTTCGCCCGGCTCGGCCCAGGCGCCGGTCAGCACGGCGCAGAGGATTTCCACCATCATCGCCAGGCCATAGCCCTTGTGGCTGCCGAGATCGCGAGTGCCGCCGACCGGCGCGACCCGGCGCGCCTCGTAGCCGACCTTGGGATCGGTCGTCGGCCGGCCCTCCGCGTCCATGGCCCAGCCGAGCGGGATTTCGTTGCCGCGGCGGTAATAGTTGCGGACCTTGTTCAGCGCCACGGTCGATGTCGCCATGTCGAGCGCGAACGGCGGGTTCGCCCTGGCCGGGGCGGCGAACGCAATCGGATTGGTGCCGAGCGCCGCATCGCGGCCGAAGGTCGGCACGATGGCGGAACCGGGCGCATGGGTCATGGCGAGGCCGATCATGCCCGCCTTTGCCGCCTGCCGCGAGTAATAGCCGGCGGCGCCGAAATGGTTGGAATTGCGCACGCCCACCAGCCCGACGCCCGCGTCCCGTGCCTTGTCGCAGGCCAGTTGCATGGCCTGGACCGAGACCGGATGGCCCAGCGACCGGTCGGCGTCGATCAGGGCGACTGCGGCTTTCTCTCGCACAACTTTCGGTTGGGCGCTGACATTGATCCGGCCCTGGCCGCGGCGCTGGTCGTACATCGGCACCAGGCCGACGCCATGGGAGTCGACGCCGTGCAAGTCCGCATCCGCCAGCGCTTCCGCCGCGGTGGCCGCGGGCTCCGCCGCCACGCCCCAGGCCGTCAGCACCGCCTCAATCTGGTCGCGAATGGCGTCGCCGGGAATGTGGCGGATGGCGGTGGCGTCGGACATGGTGGCACTCTCGGTCGCAGGGAAACGGCTTGGCGGTCGGACCCGTCTGGCCGCAGACTATGGCCCAGCCAAAGCCCGCCGCCAAGCATGAGAGCGCCGCCGATGCCGCATCCAACCGAACTGACCGCCCTCGAAGCCGCCCGCGACATCGCCAACGGGCGCCTGACGTCGGAGGACCTGGTTCGGGCCTGTCTGGAACGGATCGAGGCGCGCGACGACGCCGTCAGGGCCTGGGCCCATCTCGACCCGGAACAGGCGCTGGCCGAGGCGCGCGCCCGCGACGGCGAGCGGCCGCGCTCGCCGTTGCACGGGGTGCCGGTGGGGGTGAAGGACATTCTCGACACCCACGACATGCCGACCACGCACGGCTCGCCGATCTATCCGGACAACCGACCGGCCCACGACGCGGCCTGTGTCGCGCTGCTGCGCGATGCCGGCATGGTGGTGATGGGCAAGACGGTGACCACCGAATTCGCCATGCGCAATCCGGGGCCGACCCGCAACCCGCACGATCCGGGCCGCACGCCGGGCGGGTCGTCCAGCGGCTCGGCCGCGGGGGTCGGGGATTTTCAGGTCCCGCTCGGCATCGGCACCCAGACCGCCGGCTCGATCATCCGGCCGGCGAGTTATTGCGGCGTCGTTGGCTACAAGCCCACCCATGGTCGGATCATGCGAAACGGCATGAAGGTTCTGGCGGAAAGCCTTGATACGATAGGCTGTATGGCCCGGTCCGTGGCCGACGCCAATGCCTTTGCCTCGATCATGGAGGCGTCGCCGATCCAGGTGTTGGCGGATGTCGGGCCGACGCCGTCCTTCGCCTTCACCAAGTCCCCCGCTTGGGGCGATGCCGAGCGCGGCACTCGCGATGCGATGAAGGCCGCAATCGACCGCGTCGTGGCCGCCGGCGGTACGGTCGTCGAGATCGAACTGCCGCACGCGTTCAAGGACGCGCTGGAGGCGCAGGAGGTGATCATGACCTACGAGGCCTGGCGCGGCCTGGCCTATGAGCGCTGCGTGCATGGCAACAAGCTGTCGGTGGCGCTGAAGGACTATATCGCCGACGGCGGCACCCACACGCGCGAGCATTACGACTGGGCGCGCAATGTCCAGGCGACGTGCAAGGCGATGTTCTGGCAGGTGTTCCAGCGCTTCGGTGCCGTGTTGACGCCGGCGGCGCCGGGCGAGGCGCCGAAGAATCTGGCCTTCACCGGCTCGCCGAATTTCAACCGCATCTGGACCATGCTGGGTGTGCCGTGCGTGACCCTGCCTGGACTGAAAGGGCCGGAGGGCATGCCGGTCGGCCTGCAATGCGTCGGCGCCTCCGGCCGTGCCCACGAGGCGCTGGCCCACGCCGCGTGGCTGGAGAAGGTGCTGGCGCGCTAGGGATCTGCGTCCCGGCCGTTGCGGAGCGGCGGGCCGGGATCGCTTTGGGCGTGCGAACACCGCCGCTGCCTCTGTTCGCGAGATCGACCGGCCCCGGATGGCGGCTCCGCCACCTCCGGGGAACAAGGGCAGTTCCGCCGCCTCCGGGGAACAAGTGCAGTTCCGCCGCCCCCGGGGTAGACCGGCGCTCCGCCGCCCCCGGGGAATCAAGGGCGGCTCCGCGACCTCCGGGGCCCATGGCTGCGTGTCGGGTCTGGTGTTTCCCGGCCGTTGCGGAGCGGCGGGCCGGGATCGCTTTGGGCGTGCGAACACCGCCGCTGCCCGTGTTCGCGAGATCGACCGGCCCCGGATGGCGGCTCCGCCACCTCCGGGGAACAAGCGCAGCTCCGCCGCCTCCGGGGAGCATATTTTCGCTGGGTTAAGGGACCGACCGGCCCGACCAACCCCTCAGCCGCGGTCTCTGGGGCGCCAGACGCCGGTTTTCGGGTCCTGCTCCATCTCGACCGCGCCGTCGTCGGACCGGGCGTCCGGCTGCTGCTGCGGGGGCGGGGCAGGGGGCGTGCCCGAGCCGCGGTTCTCGATCCAGCGGAACAGCTGCCAGGCGCCGTAAATCGCCAGCCCCAGGACGATCAGCTTGGTCAGGCTCAGTCCGAACATGCGCTAGCCTCCGTACCGCTGCCGCGCGAGGCGCTCGTCCACCAGGGCGGCCAGGTCCGCGCTCAGCCCGTCCGCGCCCAAGCCGCCGCCGGTCAGGCGCCGGATCAGCGGTTGTTTCGCCTTGATCGGCACGATCTCCACCTTCTCGCCAAAGCGCTCGCGCAGCACCGGACGGAAATGGCCGATGCCGTCGATCAGTCCCCGCTCCAACGCACCCTGGGCGGTCCAGAAGGCGCCGGAGAAAATCTCCGGGTCGTCGGTCTTCAGCCTGGCGCCGCGCCGGCTCTCCACCTGCTTGCGAAAAACCCCGTGCAAATCCTCCAGGATGGCGTCGAGCCGGGCCACGTCCTCGGCCTTTTCCGGCCGGAAGGGATCGAGAATGCTCTTGTTTTCGCCGGCGGTGTGCACGCGGCGCTCGATGCCCAGCTTGGCGATGGCGTCGGCAAAGCCGAAGCCGGCGGAGATCACGCCGATGGAGCCGACCACGCTGGCCTCGTCGGCGAAAATCTCGTCTGCGGCGGTGGCCAGCCAATAGCCGCCGGATGCCGCCATGTCCTCGACGAAGCCCAGCACCGGCAGCGATTTTTCGTTCGCCAGCGCCCGAATCCGCGCGGCGATCAGCGCCGACTGCACCGGCGAACCGCCGGGCGAATTGATCGCCAGCGCCACCGCCTTCGCCCGCGGCATGGAAAACGCCTGGTGCAACAGCGGCGCCACCGCCTCCAGGCTCAGGCCGCGACGCAGCGCATTGCCATCGGGAGAAATCATGCCGCTGAGCCGCACCAGAGGCACGCGCGGCGTCCGTTTCCAGAATTTCAGGTTCATGCGGTCCAGGCTCGGATCGTAGGGTCGAACCCGCATGTAGCGCCCATGACCGCCGCCGCCAACCCCGCACGACCCGCACCGGGCGGCCGCGCCGCAGTTGACCCGCACCCTTTGCTGGGCTACGGCCATGCTCTGCCAGCCGCCCGGAGCCCGTGCCGCCTTTGCTGCCGCCCTTTTCCATCGTCATCCCCGCCTACAACGAGTCCGAGAATGTCGGCCCGCTGGCGCGGGAGATTCTGAGCGTCCTGCCCGCCGATGCGGTGTTCGAGGTGATTTTCATCGACGACGCCAGTACGGACGGCACCGCCGACGCCGTTCTGGCGATGCGGGCGGAAGATCCGCGCGTCCGTCTGGTGCGCCATCGCCGCAATGCCGGCCAGTCCGCCGCGATCCGCAATGGCGCCAAGGTGGCGCTCTACGACTGGGTCGTGACCATGGATGGGGACGGGCAGAACGACCCGGCCGACATCCCGAAACTGTTTGCCCTGCTGGAGGGTGCCCCGGCCGAGCCGCCGCTGGGCCTGCTGGGCGGGTTGCGGCTGAAGCGCCAGGACGTGTTCGCGCGCCGGCTGGTTTCGCGCACCGCCAACGCCATCCGCCAGGCGGTGTTGCAGGACAATTGCCGCGACACCGGCTGCTCGCTGAAGGCGATCCGGCGGGAATTGCTGATCGACCTGCCGAATTTCCGCGGCCTGCACCGCTATCTGCCCGCGCTGGCGCCGGCTTATGGCTATGCCACCCGCTTCGTCGACGTGAACCACCGGGCGCGGGCCGCCGGGGTCTCGAAATACACCAACTGGGGTCGGGCGCTGGTGTCGCTGCGCGACCTGCTGGGCGTGCTCTGGCTGCGCGCCCGCGCGGCGGCGCCTTTCCCCTATGAGGCGGACGATTCCTGAGATGCTGGACTCCACCATCGCCGCTTTCCAAGCCTGGTACGACTCGCTGTCGGGCTATGAACTGTTCTGGATCGTGCTGGGATTCGTGGCGCAGTTCCTGTTCATGATGCGCTTCATCATGCAGTGGATCTATTCCGAGCGGGCGCGCCGTTCCATCGTGCCGGAGGTTTTCTGGTATTTTAGCATTCTCGGCGGGGTTACCCTGCTGGCCTACGCCATTCATCGCGCCGACCCGGTGTTCATCGCCGGCCAGGCGCTGGGTCTGATCATCTATGCCCGGAACATCTATTTCATCTGGCACGAAAAGCTTGCCGGACGCGCCGACGCCGGCAAGCCCTGAGCCGACCGGCGCCGCGCCGGCCCCGTCCTGGGTGCCGGCCTGGGCGGTCTGGCTGGCGGAGCGTCCGCTCGCCTTCTATCCGCTGCTGGCCGTGCTGGCGGTGCTGCTGTACTGGCCCGGCCAGATGCAGGTGCCGCCGCTCGACCGCGACGAGCCGCGCTTCGCCCAGGCCTCCAAGCAGATGCTGGAGACCGGCGATTTCGTCCAGATCGCCTTCCAGGACGAGCCGCGGCTGAAAAAGCCCATCGGCATCTACTGGCTGCAAGCCGCCTCCGCCGGCCTGCTGGCGCCGAACGAGCCGACGGCGCTCTGGGCCTACCGCCTGCCGAGCCTGATCGGCGTGGTGCTGAGCGTGCTGCTGACCGCCGGCATCGGCCGAACCCTGTTCAAGGGGCCGGTGGGCGCCATCGGCGCCGCCCTTTTCTCCCTCGCCATCCTGCCGGGGGTGGAGGCGCATCTGGCCAAGACCGACGCGGTCTTGCTCGCCTGCATTCTGGCGGCGCAATGGGGGTTGGCGAAAGCCTGGATGGCGGACCATCCGGCGACGGCGCGAGGGCCGGTGACCACCGGCCCGTGGACCGCGGCGGCCTTCTGGTTGGCCATCGGCGCCGGCGTGCTGGTCAAGGGGCCGGTGGTGGTGATGATTGCCGGGCTGACGGCCCTGACCCTGGCGCTCTGGCACTGGCGCTTCGCCTGGCTGAAGGCGCTGCGGCCGCTCTGGGGCCTGCCGCTGGCGCTGGCGGTGATCGTGCCCTGGTTCGTCGCCATTCACTTCGCCACCCACGGCGCCTTCTGGGACGAGGCGGTCGGGCGCGACTTTCTCGCCAAGATCGACGCGGGGCAGGAACGGCATGGCGGCCCGCCGGGGCTGTATCTGCTGCTGGTTTGGGTGACGTTCTGGCCGGCCGCGGCGCTGCTGGGCTTTGCCGGGCTCGGCGCCTGGCGCGGGCGGATGGCGCCGGCGGTGCGCTTCTGCCTCGCCTGGATCGTGCCAAGCTGGCTGGTGTTCGAGGCGGTGGCGACCAAGCTGCCCCATTATGTGCTGCCGCTCTACCCGGCGCTGGCCTTGCTGGCGGGCTATATGCTGGTGCGGGCCGGGCAGAAACCCAAGCGGCGCTGGGTGGCGGAGCTGGTGCGGGCGCCGGTCTGGATTGCCGTCGCCGTTGCGGCCGGGCTGGGCATCGCCATGTTCGCCGGGCCGCCCTTCATCGGCGGCGATTTCAACCTGGCGAGCATCGCGGCAGCGGCCGGGTTCGGCATCCTCGCCTATGCGCTTTACCGCTTTGCGCGGCGCGCCTATGCGGCGCCGTTCCCGCTGGGCGTGGTCGTGCTGGCGGCCGGCCTGGCCTACTGGTCGTCCTACAGTCAGGTCATTCCGGGGTTATCCCAGCTTTGGGTGTCGTCGCGGCTGGCGGCGGCGGTGGCCGATCACACGCCGGCTGCGTGCGGGAAGCCGGCGCGTCTGGTGTCGGTCGGCTATGGCGAGCCGAGCCTGGTCTTCCTGGCCGGCACCGACACGGCCCTGGTGCGGACCGAGGAGGCATTGCCTCTGCTGATCGCCAATCCCGACTGCACGCTCGTCGCGGTCGAGGAGCGGCGGTGGCCGGCCTTCCAGGAGCAGACCCAGGCGGTCGCGCTGGAGACGCTCGCGACCATCGACGGCCTCAACTATTCCAAGGGCAAGCGCGTTTCCATCCGCCTGCTGCGGCTGGCACCTTAAGCGTCGCGTGTCAGTCCGCTGGCGGCGTGTCAGTGCGCCGGCGGCTTGGCGCGACGGCCCAGCCAGGCCAGCACGGCCAGGACGGCCGCGCCCACCGCCACATACCAGGGCAGCACCTGGCGCAGGGCCGCATGCGTGAGCACACCCTCGCTCGGCAGGGTTTCCGAGACCAGCAGCAGGGTTCCCGCCAGGATCACTCGCCCCAGCAGGCTTTGCAGCGACAGGAATGTGGCGCGATAGGCGCGCTCCAATTGCGGTTGCACGCCCGCCAGGATCAGCGGACGGGCAAAGGCGTTGGGGACCATGCGCAGCAGCAGCACGGCCACGGCGGCAACATGCGCCGTCGCGGCCAGCATGGCGACCAGAGCCACCTGGAGGCCCAGCGCGCAGAGGATCACATGGCGCGCGCCCAGCGCCCGGGTCAATGGCAGCGCAAACCAGCTTGACGCCACCGATACCAGCATCATGGCCGAGACGATGGCGCCGCTCACCGCCGGCGCATCGGCCGAGAGGCCGAACCGGGCCAGCGCCTGTTCGATGAAGGGTTGGCCGAAGACGAACGGCACGTGCGAGAACACGTACATCGCCACGGCCACGGCAAAGAACCAGGCCAGCGAATGCTCGCTGAGCCGCGCCAGGACCACGCGGGACTGCCCACCGACGGAAAGGCCGGCGGTCTCGCCCGGCGAAACCGGGGGCTCGCGGAAGCGGGTCGCGATCCAGAGCGCGCCCATCATGCCGCCGGCCGCGCCGAAATAGGTGAGGGCGGGCGCATGCAGCGCGATCAGCCCGCCGGTGACCGCCGAAACCGCCAGACCGCCGAAACCGAACCGCCAGGCCCTCACCTCCTGGGCGGCGACCTCCTCCTCGCGGCCCGTGGCCTTCAGCGAGTCGTAAAGCAGCGCGCTGTCCGCGCCGGAGACAAAGGCGGAGCCGGTGCCGAGCAGCACCTGCCCCAGCGCAAACACCCAGAACGCCCCCCCGACGCCCAGCACGAGGCAGCCGCAGGCCGTGGCCAGGCTCGCGGCGATCAGCGTCGCCCGCCGCCCCACCCGGTCGGCCAGATAGCCGGACGGCACCTCCAGCGCGGTGGTGCTGAGGTCGTAGACCGCGGCCAGCAGCACCGCCTCCGCCGCCGAGAGTTCGGTCTGGAAGTAGAGGAACCAGATCGCCTGCCAGAACAGCAGGCTCTTGCAGGCCTGGAACCAGGGGTAGAGGCGGATGTTTCGGGCCACGGAGCGGGGCAAATGCCAGGGCTGCCGGTGTCAGTCGGTCGCGTCGGTTGGCGGGGCGGCGCGCAAGGCCGGCAGGCCGACGCCCGCGGCGCTGAAACCGCCGTCCGCGGCCAGGATCTGGCCGGTGACATAGCTGGCGGCGTCGCTCACCAGAAACGCGATGGCGCCGGCGATTTCCTCCTCGCGGCCATAGCGGTTCAGCGGGATGGCGTCGTGATAGGCGGCGCGGATTTCCGGCGTGTGCACCGCCAGCGCCAGCTTGGTGTTGACCGGGCCGGGCGCGACGGCGTTGACGCGAATGCCCAACTCGCCCAGTTCCACCGCCTGTTGCAGGGTCAGATGCGCCAGCGCGGCCTTGGACGTGCCATAGGCGACCCGCAGCGTGCTGGCCCGCTGGCCGGAAATCGAGGTGATGTTGACGACGCTGCCGTGGGCGGCGGCCAGCATGGCGGTGAAGGCCTGGGTCATCAGGAACGGGCCGTCCAGATTGGTGGCCATGACCGTGCGCCAGCGCTCATACGTGGCCTCGCGGATCGGGCCAAAATCGGCGACGCCCGCGTTGTTGACCAGGGCATTCAGCCGACCCTCGAACGTGTGCGCCAGTTCCGCCCGCACCCGCTCGACCGAGGCCGGGTCGGAGACGTCGCCATGCAGCGGCACGGCGCTGTTCAACCCGCCGGCGGCGCGTTCCAACTCCTCGCCATCGACGTCGAGCATGGCGACGCGCCAGCCCTGGCCGATCAGGGTCTTCGCGGTGGCGAGGCCAATGCCGCGGGCGGCGCCGGTGACGAGGGCGGTCTTCATGCAACTCTCACGCGTTGATCGGCGTTGGCCGCCGGTTTAGCGGATGCGGTACAGGCGCGCCAGGGCCGGCGGGCGGGCGGGGCGAGCCGCTAACCCGCCTCGAACGCCACCAGTTCCACGCCCTCGTCGACCTGGTCGCCCTCGCCGCAGCGCATGGCGGTGACGGTGCCGTCGGCGGGGGCCGAGAGCGTGTGTTCCATCTTCATGGCTTCCAGGGTCAGCAGCGGGGCGCCCTTCTTGACCGTGGCGCCGGCCTGCACGTGCACCTTCGTCACCTTGCCCGGCATCGGCGCGGTCAGGCGGCCGCCGCTGGTGTCCTGGCCGAGCGCGGCCGTGCCGGGATCGTGCACCGCGAACTGGTAGGTGGCGCGGCGCGCCATGACCGTCACATGGCCGCCCTCCGCATGGACGCCGACATTGAAGCGGCGCCCGGCGATCTCCACCCCCAGGCGTCCGGCCGCGCGGTGGACGACGCGGGTGTGGGCGGGGGAGTGGGGCAGGGTCATGTGGTATTCGCTGCCGACATAGGCCACGTCGATGGCGTAACGCTCTTCCTCCCAATCGAGTTCCACGGTCTCGTGGATCTGCTCGTTCAGGCGCCAGCCATGGGTGGAGTTCCAGGGCGAGTGCGGGTCGGCGGTGGCGTCGGCGCGGGACTCCGCCGCGGCCCGACGCCGGTCCAGCAGGGTGAGCACGGCCGCGGCCACCACCTCGTCCGTGGGCGGCGGCGGAGTGACGTGCAGTTCCTCGCCATGCTGGTCGATGAAATGGGTGTGCACGTCGCCGTCGGCGAAGGCCGGATGCCGGGCGATGGCGTGCAGAAAGGCGCGGTTGGTGGTGACGCCGGCAATCTGGGTGTCCGCCAGGGCCGAGCGCAGCCGCGCCACCGCCCGGGCTCGATTCTCGCCGCGCACGATCAGCTTGGCGATCATCGGGTCGTAGTGGGGCGAGACCTGGTCGCCTTCGGCCACGCCGCTGTCGACGCGGACAAAGCCGTCATGCACCGGGAATTTCAGCACTTCCAGCGTGCCGGTCTGGGGCAGGAAGCCCCGCGCCGGGTCTTCCGCATAGAGGCGCACCTCGATGGCGTGGCCCTGGACCCGGATATCGTCCTGGCTGAGCGGCAGCGGCTCGCCGGCGGCGACGCGCAACTGCCATTCGACCAGGTCCGTATCGGTGATCCACTCGGTGACGGGATGTTCCACCTGCAGGCGGGTGTTCATCTCGATGAAGTAGAACGACTCGTCCGCATCCATCAGGAATTCGCAGGTGCCGGCGCCCTCATAGTCGATGGCGCTGGCCGCGTTGACCGCTGCCTGCCCCAGCGCGGCCGAGGTCGCGCTGCTGATGCCGGGGGCGGGGGCTTCCTCCACCACTTTCTGGTGGCGGCGCTGGATCGAGCAATCGCGCTCGAACAGGTGGACGACCTGGCCGTGCCGGTCCGCAAACACCTGCACCTCGATATGGCGCGGGCGTTGCAGGTATTTCTCCAGCAGCACCGAGGGGTCGCCGAACGCGCCGAGCGCCTCGCGCTGCGCGGTTTCCAGCAGTTTGGTGAAGTCGTCGGCTTTCTCGACGATGCGCATGCCGCGGCCGCCGCCACCCGACACGGCCTTGATCAGGACCGGGAAGCCGATCTCCTCGGCCTTGGCCAGCAGGAAGTCCGGGTCCTGGTTGTCGCCGTGATAACCGGGCACCATCGGCACGCCCGCCGGCTCCAGCAGCGCCTTGGCGCCGCTCTTCGAGCCCATGGCGGCGATGGCTTCCGGCGGCGGCCCGACCCAGATCAGGCCGGCGTCCAGCACGGCCTGGGCGAAGGCGGCGTTCTCCGAGAGAAAGCCGTAGCCGGGGTGGATCGCCTCGGCGCCGGTGCGCTGGGCAGCGGCGATGATGGCCTTGATGTTGAGATAGCTGTCGCGGACGCTCGCCGGGCCGATGCAGATGGCCTCGTCGCAGGACTGCACGTGCAGCGCGTCGCGGTCGGCCTCGGAATAGACGGCGATGGTGCGCATGCCCAGGCGATGGGCGGTGCGGGCGATGCGGCAGGCGATCTCGCCGCGATTGGCGATGAGGAGGGTGCGGAACATCGGGGCTTCCTCCTACATCCGGAACACGCCGAAGGGCGTGCTCTCGACCGGGGCGTTCAGGGCGGCGGAGAGCGAGAGGCCCAGCACCATGCGGGTTTCCGCGGGGTCGATGATGCCGTCGTCCCAGAGCCGGGCCGAGGCGTAATAGGGGTGGCCCTGGTGTTCGTACTGCTCCCGGATCGGCTGCATGAAGGTCTCGCGCTCGTTCGGCCCCCAGGTCTTACCGGCACGCTTCATCACATCGTCGCGCACGGTGGCCAGCACGTTGGCGGCCTGTTCGCCGCCCATCACGCTGATGCGGGCGTTCGGCCACATCCAGAGGAAGCGCGGCGCGTAAGCCCGGCCGCACATGGCATAATTGCCGGCCCCGAACGAGCCGCCGACGATCACCGTCAGCTTTGGCACGCGCGCATTGGCGACGGCCATCACCATCTTGGCGCCGTCCTTGGCGATGCCGCCCGCCTCGTATTTGCGGCCGACCATGAAGCCGGTGATGTTCTGGAGGAAGATCAGCGGGATGCTGCGCTGGGCGCAAAGCTCGATGAAGTGCGCGCCCTTCTGCGCGCTCTCCGAGAACAGGATGCCGTTGTTGGCGATCACGCCGACCGGATAGCCGAACAGCCGGGCGAAGCCGCAGACCAGGGTGGTGCCGTAAAGCTGCTTGAACTCGTCCAGCTCCGAGCCGTCGACGACGCGGGCGATCAACTCGCGCACGTCATAGGGTTGTTTCAGGTCGGCGGGGACGACGCCGTAGAGTTCCTCCGGGTCGTAGATCGGCGCCCGCGGCGGCTCGATGGAGACGCCGGGCGCTTTCTGCCAGTTCAGGTTGGCGACGATCCGGCGGACGATGGCCAGCGCGTGCGCATCGTTCAGGGCATAATGGTCGGTCACGCCGGAAATGCGGCTGTGCACGTCGGCGCCGCCCAGATCCTCGGCCGAGACCTCCTCGCCGGTCGCGGCCTTCACCAGCGGCGGCCCGCCGAGGAAAATCGTGCCCTGGCCCTTCACGATCACCGCTTCGTCCGACATGGCCGGCACATAGGCGCCGCCGGCGGTGCAGGAGCCCAGCACGGCGGCGATCTGCGGGATGCGGGCCGCGCTCATATTGGCCTGGTTGTTGAAGATGCGGCCGAAATGGTCGCGGTCGGGGAACACCTCGTCCTGCTCCGGCAGGTTGGCGCCGCCGGAATCGACCAGATAGATGCAGGGCAGACGGTTCTGCATGGCGATTTCCTGCGCCCGCAGATGCTTTTTCACCGTCATGGCGTAATAGGTGCCGCCCTTCACCGTCGCGTCGTTGGCGACGATGACGCATTCGACGCCGGAAACGCGGCCGATGCCGGTGACGATACCGGCGCCCGGCGCCTCGTCGCCATACATGCCGAAGGCGGCCAGTTGCGAGAATTCCAGAAAGGGCGCGCCGGGGTCGATCAGGCCGTGCACCCGGTCGCGCGGCAGCAGCTTGCCCCGCTCCAGATGGCGCGCCCGCGCCCGCTCGCCGCCGCCGAGCTTCACCTGCCCGACCTTGGCCTGCAAATCATCCACCAGCGCGCGCATGGCGGCGGCGTTGGCGCGAAACTCTTTGGAGCGCGGACGCAGGCCGCTCTCGATCACTGGCATGATTGGCGAAACCTCCACTAACGACAGATGCATTCTTGGCGGGGTTTGCGCGGAAGCGCAAGGCGCCCCCGGAAGCGCGCCTACCCGGGAATCGGCTGGCCGCGATAATCCACGAACTTGCCGCTGTCCGCGAGGGTGGCGCGGTCGGCGATGGCCTTCAGGCCGCGGGCGCTCTGGTCCGGTGAGACCGGCGCACCGGCGCCGCCCATGTCGGTGGCCACATGGCCGGGATGCAGCGGCAGGACGATGACGCCGCGGCCGCGCAGATCGCCCGCCAGCGCCTTGCAGGCCATGTTGAGGCCGGCCTTGGACGGGCCGTAGCCATAGCGCCCGCCACCCGCCTCCGCGATCGAGCCCAGCCGGGAGGAGGTGAAGGCCATGACCTTGCGGTCGCTCGCCAGCACGTGCGGCAGGAAGGCGTCGGCGATCAGGATCGGCGCATAGGTGTTGATCAGCAGCGTCCGCCGCAGTTCCTCCGCGTCGATGGAGCCGAGCGCGGCGGCCCCGCTGCCGATGACGCCGGCATTGTTCCAGAGAATGTCGACCGGCTGGCCCCGGTACTTCGCGGCCAGCGCCTCCACCGCGGCGTGGTCGGTCACCTCCAGCGGCTCGACGGCGACAGTGCCGGGCAGCGCGGCCAGGTCATGGGCCTTTTCCGGGTTGCGTGCGGTGGCGATGACCCGCCAGCCTTCGGCGGCATAGAGGCGCGCCAGGTTCAGGCCGATGCCGCGATTGGCGCCGGTAATCAGGATCGTGGGCATGGGGGCTCCGAATGGGACAGTGAGGCCGGCTAGTTGCGATCCTCATCGGTGCTGGGGATACGGGCCGTGACTTCGATCTCAATCTTCATTTCCGGGCGCACCAAGCCGCAGACCAGCAAGGTACTAGCCGGGCGGATGTCGCGGAAATGCTCGCCGCAGACCTTGAGGATGGCGGGGACGTCGGCGCGGTCCGTGACATAGTAGGTGGCCCGCACCACCTGGCTGAGCGAGCAGCGCGCCTGTTGCAGCGCCCATTCTATGTTGCGGAAGGCCTGGCGGGTCTGCGCCTCGGCGTCTTCGGCCAGGGTATTGGTGGCGTAGTCGAGGCCGGTGCAGCCGGCGACGAACACCAGGTCGCCGTCGACGACGGCGCGGGAATAACCGGCGGTCCGTTCCAGGGCGGAGCCGGACGAGATCAGGCGGCGGGTCATGGGGTCAGTCCTCCTGGGGCAGGCGGCCCTTGCTGTAGTCGATCTCGAAGGCGCCGGGCCGGCCATTGGGCCAGGGGTCACCCCACATCTGCTGGCCGCCATCCACCGTCAGCACCTCGCCAGTGACGAATTTGGCGGCGGGCGAGGCGAGATAGAGCACCGCCTCGGCCACGTCGAACTCGTCGCCGGCGCGCATCATCGGGTTGGATTGGGTGAAGGTCTCGGCGCCTGCGGGCGGGTAGCGGCCGAAGGCGCTGGATTCGCAGCAACCGGGCGCCATGCAATTGACGCGGATGCCGTGGGGCGCCCACTCCACCGCCACGGTCTTGCTGGCATAGATCACGCCGGCCCGCGCCGCGGTGGTGTGCGCCATCTGCGGCAGGCCGCGCCAGATGTCGGCGACGATGTTGACGATATTGCCGGCTGCCCCGCGCTCGCGCCAGCGACGGGCCGCCGCCTGCATCATGTACCAGGTGCCGTTCAGGTTGGTGTCGACGACCGCGTTCCAGCCCTTGGGCGACATCTCCAGGGCGGCTTGCGGGAACTGACCGCCGGCATTGTTCACCACCACGTCGAGCCGGCCGAGATCGCGCCAGAGGGCGTCGAACAGCGCCTCCACCGCTTGCGGATCGCGGATGGTCATGGCGCGGGACCAGCTCTTGATGCCGGCCGAGGCGAAAAAGGCCTCCGCGGCCTCCAGCTTGGCCGCGTCGCGGCCGCAAATGGCGACGGTGGCGCCGAGCCGGCCGAACAACGTCGCTGCGGTCTTGCCGAGGCCGCTGCCGCCGCCGGAGACCAGCACCACCTGACCGGCGAACAGGTCCGGGCGATAGACCGTCGGATAGGCGAGCAATTCCCGGTCGCTGGAGCCGAACGCGGCGGTCATGGCGGCTAGAGCGCCTTGACCGCGTCGAGCACCTTTTCGGCGTGGCCCGGAACCTTCACCTTGCGCCAGACCTGCGCGATCCTGCCGTCGGAGTCGACCAGGAAGGTGGAGCGCTCGACGCCCATGTATTTGCGCCCGTACATCGACTTCTCGACCCAGACGCCATAGGCGGTGCAGACGGCCTTGTCCTCGTCGGCGCCGAGGGTGATTTTCAGCTCGTGCTTGGCGATGAACTTGTCGTGCTTGGTCGGGCTGTCCGGCGAAATGCCGATGATCCTGGCTCCCGCGGCCTCGAAGGCCGGCAACGCCTCGGTGAAGGCGATGGCCTCCTTGGTGCAGCCGCTGGTGTCGTCCTTCGGGTAGAAATAGACGACCACGGGCGAGCCCTTCTGGCCGGAGAGCGTGAAACTGCCGCCATTGTCGGTGGGCAGGGTAAAATCCGGGGCGGTGTCGCCAAGCTCTGGCATGGATGGGGCCTCGTTGCTGGAGAGGGGGAATCGCCAGGCCAGGATGGCCGCTGCCGCCGCCGGTGACAAGCCCGGCGGACGGGCGATGGCGGTGGCGCGCAATCCCGCCGGAAGGCCGGAATTGTTAAGGGTTTGGCCAGATATGGCTCACGATTTCAGGGCGCTGACGCCTGGAATGCATCAACCTTAACAGGTGTTTATCGCGAAGCCTCCCGGGGAGCCGGCGGACGGCGGCTTAACGGGGCGGGTTGGGATTCTTGAGCTGTTTGATCAGCCCGTCCACGCCCTCACGCTGAAGGATCGAGGCGAATTCCTGGCGCTGGGTCAGCGCCATGCTCACGCCCTCGACCGCCACGTCGATCACCTTGGCCTCGCCGCCATTCTGGCGCACGCGCCATTCCAGGCTGACGGGCGCCTTGTTCTGGCGCATCAGTTGCGAGCCGACAATGGTGTCCTGCTCGTCCACCTTGCGGCTTTCGGTGACCTGGATCGACTCGCCCGAATACTCGTTCAGCCGCCCGGCATAGACGGTCAGCACATAGCGGTCGAACGCCTCTGTGTAGGCCGCTTTCTGCTCCGGGCTCATGGTGCGCCAGTAGCGGCCCATGACGAAGCGGCCGACGAACGGCAGGTCCATGGACGTGCGGAACAACTGTTGCAGTTGCTGTTTCCGCTCGTCCGAATACGGCTGCGTGTTCTGGAGGATGGTGATCGCCTGTTCGGTGACCCCCTTGATCAGATCGGAGGGATTCGTGGCCTTGGCGAAGGCCGACGTTACGGTCAGCAGGATGACCGTGCCCAGAATCAATACCCGACGCATCACGCACTCTCGCCAAATTTCGGTAAACATGGACCGCAATCTTTCATCACGGATTGTGTTTTGCAAGGGCAGGCTTGCCGCTCCGTCCCCTGATATGGGGGTTTTTGAGAACGGAACCTGAAAATCCCGTTGACCGCCAGACAGAAAACAACCATAAGATGTTTTAAGGCTTTGGCAATGGCGGGCGGAGATGCTGGCTCCATGCGGGTTTTGTTGCTGATCGGTGCGATTCTCATCGGGCTGTGGCCCGGCGAGCGGGCGCTTGCGCTGCCGCAATGGTTGGGGGAAAGCGGGCTGGTTCCGGCCCCTTCCGGCTTTCAAAGCTATTGCCGGCGAACGCCGGCGGCCTGTGCCGATCCGACCGGTTCGCCGGGTGTGGTGCGCATGAGCGATGCCGCTATCCGCCAGCTTGAGAAATACAATCAAAAGTGGAATTCACGAATTCGCTACCGGCCGGACGGGCAGGCCTATGGACAGAGCGATTACTGGGTGGCGGCGGCCACAACCGGAGATTGTGAAGATATCGCGCTGGCCAAACGGGCGGCGCTGGTGGCCGGCGGCTGGCCGGCGGCGGCGCTGTGGCTGGCGATCGGACGCGACGGGGAAGGCACCGCCCATGTGGTTCTGGTGCTGCGTACCGACCGGGGCGATCTCGTGCTGGACAACCGGTTGGACCGGGTCCTGCTCTGGCATCAGGCCGCACTGCACTGGATTGCGCGGCAGGTGCCCGGCGACAGCCGGCACTGGCGCCGCCTGGAGGTTCGCTCCTAGCCGGAGACCGCTGCGGTCCGTCTCGGTTCTCTGGACTTGGCCGCAAACTTGGCGAGAATGGGGCGCTTCCGATCCGCCCACCGGCAGAGGAGCGCGCCCATGGCCCGCATTCCCTATATCACCCGTGAGGCCGTCGCGCCGGACGCCCTGGCCGAGTTCGACGCGCTCACCGGCTATGGTCCGTTCGCGCACCTGGCCGGCGCCATGGGCCACCGCGCGCCCATTCTGCGCAACACCGCGCGCATGCTGGCGGAATTGCGCGAGGAGGGCGTGCTGCCGCGGCGCTATCTGGAACTGGCGCTGGTGGCGGTCTCGCTGCTGAACCAGTGCGATTATTGCGTTGCCCATCACGGCCCGATGCTCTCTGTGGAAGGGGTCTCGCCGGAAGGCGTGCAGGGTCTGCTGGCCTATGAGACCCACCCGGAACTGGACGATGTCGACAAGCTGGTGGTCGCGTATGCCCATCAGGTGACGCTGGAGCCAAACCGCACCCGCGACGAAATCTTCGCGCGGCTGCGCCGGCATTTTTCCGACGCCCAGATCGTCGAACTCACCTGGCGGATTGCGCTTTGCGGTGCCTTCAACCGCTTCAATGACGTTCTGCAACTGGAAATTGAGGAAAGCGCCCGGGCCTCGGCGGCCTGAGACGCACAACCAACCCAGAAGAAACAGGAGAGGTAACCCGATGGTTTGGGTGGTCGGTGTCGATGTCGGCGGCACCTTCACGGATTTTTTTGCGGTCGATCCCGAGACAGGCGGACAGGCCTTGTTCAAACGCCCCTCCACGCCGGACGATCCCGGTCGGGCCATCCTGGCAGGCCTGGAGGAGATGGCCGCGGCGACGGCGCTCGACCTTGCCGGGGCCGAACGGGTGGCGCACGGCACCACGGTCGCCACCAACGCGCTGATCCAGCGCAAGGGCGGCAAGGTCGCGCTGGTGACGACCAAGGGGTTCCGCGACCTGCTGGAGATCGGCCGCCAGGTGCGGCCACACATGTACGACCTGCAACGGGATGCCCCCGCGCCGCTGGTGCCCGAGGAACGGCGGCTGGAAGTGGCCGAGCGCATCTCCGCCGGCGGCCGGGTGGTGCAGCCGCTGGAGCCGTACGAAATCGCCCGTGTTGTCGAGGCGGTGCGGGCGACGGACGCCGACGCCTGCGCGGTTTGCCTGCTGTTTGCCTTCGAGTCGCCGCAGCACGAACAGGCGCTGGGCCAGGCCCTCGCCGAGGCGATGCCGGACCTGCACCTGTCGCTCTCCAGCGCGGTGCAGCCGGAATTCCGCGAGTTCGAGCGCTTTTCGACCACGGTCATCAACGCCTATCTGCAACCGGTCATGGCCGGCTATGTCGAGCGGCTGGCGGACGGCATCGCCCGGCTCGCGCCCAGGGCGGTGCTGGGCATCAACCAGTCGTCGGGTGGGCTGATGACGCCCGCAACCGCGCGCGACCTGCCGGTGCGCACCGCACTCTCCGGCCCGGCCGCGGGGGCCATGGGCGCGGTGGCGGTGGCGCGGCGGGTCGGTATTCCGGACGTGATCACGCTGGACATGGGCGGCACCAGCGCTGACGTGGCCCTGATCCGCAACGCGGAGCCGGCGCTCGCCTATCAGCGCACGGTGGCGGACTTCCCGATCCGGCTGCCCATGGTGGATATCGATACGGTTGGCGCCGGCGGCGGCTCCATCGCCTGGTTCGACCGGGATGGGTTGATGAAGGTTGGCCCGCAGAGCGCGGGCGCCGTGCCGGGCCCGGCCTGTTATGGTCTGGGCGGAACGGAGCCCACCGTAACCGACGCCAACCTGATCCTCGGCCGGTTGTCGCCGCGCGGCCTGTTGAACGGCGAGATGGCATTGGACCCGGCCCTGGCCCGCGCCGCCCTGGCCCCCGTGGCCGAGCGGCTGGGCCTGGGGTTGGAACGGGTGGCGCTGGGCGTGCTCGACATTGCGGTGGCGACCATGGTGCGCTCGATCCGCACGATTTCGGTCGAGAAGGGGCATGACCCGCGCGACTTCGCGCTGATGCCGTTCGGTGGCGCCGGCGCCTTGCACGCCCGCGCGGTCGCCGTGGACCTGGGCATCACCCGCATGGTGGTGCCGCCCGCGCCGGGAATTCTCTGCGCCGAAGGGTTGATCGTCGCCGACCTGAAGGAGGACTTCGTCGCCGCCGAACGCCTGAGCGTGGACGAGGCCGGCCTTGCCGGCGCGGCGGCGCTGGTGGCCGGGCTGGCGGAGCAGGCGGCGGATTGGCTCGCCGGGCAGCAGGCCGGGGCGGGGCGGCTCAACCTGGCGGCGGACATGCGCTATCAGGGCCAGAATTTCGAGCTGACCGTGCCGCTGGCCGATGCCGCGGCGGGCGAGGCGGTGGCTCTGCCGGACGCCGCGAGCATCCGCCGTGCCTTCTTTGCCGCGCACGACCAGGCCTATGGCTTCCACAACCCGCACGACACGGTGGAGGCGGTGGCTTTCCGCCTGACCGCCCGCGCGCCCATGCACCGGGAGGCGGTATTGCCGCCGCTTCCGGCCAAGCCGCCGCCGCTGCCGCAGCCACGCGAGCGCCGGCCGGTCTGGTTCGACTCTCAACCCGAGGCGGCACTGGCGACGCCGGTCTACGACCGGGCCGAGCTTCTCCCCGGCATGCGCCTCGCGGGGCCGGCCATGGTGGAGCAACTGGATGCGACCACACCGCTCGACCCGGCCGACAGCGCCATTGTGGCCGCCGACGGCAGTCTGATCGTGACCCTGGGAGGAGCGTTTCGATGACGTGTGATCCTGGCCACCGTGCTTTCATCCTGGCGTCATTGCGAGAAGCCGTAGGCGACGAAGCAATCCAGTTTGCCGCCTCCTGCCGGTGTCGTTCCTGGATTGCCGCGGCGGCTCCGCCACCTCGCAATGACGCCAGGGGAAACGCGAAAATGAGAGACTTCCGATGACCCCACGCCTCGACCCGATCACGCTGGAGATCTTCTCCAACGCGCTGCGCTCGATCACGGACGAGACCTTTATCGCGCTGATGAAGTCGTCCTATTCCACCAACATCAAGGAGCGGCACGACCACTCCACCGCGATCATGGACGCGCGGGGCCGGCTGGTGGCGCAGGCGGAGCATTCGTTGCCGATCCATGTCGCCAGCATGGAAGGGCTGATGCGCTCGCTGCTGGCGAAATACGGCGACGACATCCATGCGGGCGACCTGTTCCTGGCGAACGACCCGCACACCGCCGGCGGCACCCACCTGCCGGACATCAACCTGGCGGTGCCGGTGTTCGCCGAGGGGCGGCTGGTGGGCTTCGTCGCCAACATCGCCCACCACGCCGATGTCGGCGGCATGGCGCCCGGCTCCATGAGCGGCGGCATGACCGAGATCTATCAGGAAGGGCTGCGCATTCCGGTCATGCGCCTGTTCGAGCGCGGCCGGCTGAACCAGGAACTGCTGGACTTCATCCTGCTGAACGTGCGCCTGCCGGTGGAGCGGCGCGGCGACTATTACGCCCAGATCGCCGCCTGCCGCCTGGGCGAGCGCCGGCTGGGCGAGGTGATCCGGCGCTATGGGGCCGCCGCCACCGCCGCCGGCATGGACCAGATCATCGAGCGCTCGGCCGAGCGCATGCGGCAGGCGCTGGCGCGCATCCCCGACGGCGTTTATCGCTTCGAAGACGCCATGGACGACGACGGCGTCGGCAACGAGGACCTGACCATCGCCGTGACGGTGACGGCCCGGGCCGGTGACGTGCGTTTCGACTTCGCCGGCACGTGCCCGCAGACGCCCGGCAATGTCAATTGCACCCACAATGCGACGGTGGCGAGCGTCACCTATGCCATCAAGGCGCTGCTGGACCCGGAAGCGCCGAACACCCAGGCGGTGATCGAATCGGTTCGGGTCGACGCACCGGAGGGCTGCCTGATCAACTGCGTCTTCCCGGCGCCCGTGGCGGGCCGGGCGCACACCTGCCAGCGCATCATCGACGTGGTCATGGGCGCGCTCGCCCCGGCCCTGCCGGAGCAGGTGACGGCGGCGCCGAACGGGGCCAACACCATGGCCGTGTTCAGCGGCACCGACCCGCGCACCGGCCAGGGCTATGTCTACCTGGAGACCGTGGGCGGCGGCGGCGGCGCGCGGGCGACCAAGGCCGGCAAGGACGGGGTGCAGACCGGCATCACCAACACCTCGAACCTGCCGGTGGAGGCGATCGAGCAAGAATACCCGCTGCTGGTGGAGGAATACGGTTTGGTGCCGGAGTCCGGCGGGGCCGGGCGGTTTTCCGGTGGCCGCGGCATTCGCCGGGTGGTGCGGCCCGTGGGGCACACCTGCGTCTTCAACGGCGTCGGCGAGCGGTTCCTTTTGCCGCCGTGGGGGGTGTTCGGCGGCGAGGCCGGCAAGCCCGGACGGTTCGCGTTCAGGCTCGGCGATGGCGGCGAGGAGCCGCTGCCGCCCAAGACCGGCAACCGCACCCTCTGCGAGGATCAGGCCGCCATTGTCGAGAGCCCCGGCGCCGGCGGGTATGGCAAGCGCGACTGAGCGCGATCGCGCCGCCGCCGCAGTCTGTTCAAAACACCAACGTCCCCTGTGTCCCGGACGGTGCGGAGCGCCGATCCGGGATCGCTTTGTGCGTGCGAACACCGACGGGGCCCGTGTTCGATGAAGGACACCGGCCCCGGATGGTGGCTCCGCCACCTCCGGGGAACACAGCTTTCGTGTGGAGGAAGATCGCTCACCAGGTGTCGATATAAGGGTATTTCTTGCCCTCGCGCGGCGGCTGCGGCGGCAGGCGTTTCAGGGTGTTGGCGATCCAGCGGCGGGTGTCGGCCGGGTCGATGACGTCGTCGATGCCGCCACCGCTGCCCGCATTGACGGCACGGGCGGTCTCGTAAGCCGCGTCGACACGACGGGTGAATTCGGCCAGCCGCTCCTCCGGGTCTTCCATGGCGGCGAGCACCGGGCGGAAGCCGAGTTTCACCGCGCCCTCGATATTCATGCCGGCGAACTCGGCCGTCGGCCAGGCGACGGTCATGAAGCCGACCAGGGCGCTGCCGCCGCACATGGCCTGCGCGCCCAGCCCGTAGGACTTGCGCACGACCACGGTGAACAGCGGCGTCGTCATATTCGCGCCCGTGTTGAACAACCGTGTACAATGCCTTACCAGAGCGGTCTTTTCATGCTCCGGGCCGACCATGATGCCGGGGCAGTCGATCAGGCTGAGGACCGGAATATCGAAGGCGTCGCAGAGTTGCAGGAAGCGGGCGGCCTTGTCCGAACCGTCGCTATCGATGGCACCGGCCAGATGGTGCGGGTTGTTGGCGATGACACCCATCGGACGGCCCTCGATGCGGATGAAGGCCGTGATGATACCAATGCCGAATTTCTCCCGCAATTCCAACACACTGCCCTTGTCGGCTAAGGTGTGCAATACATCCCGCATATCGTAGAGGCGCACCCGGCTTTCCGGCACGACATGGCGCAGGGTGCGCTGGTCGCTGGCCTCCCAATCGGCGATCGGGCCCTGGAAGTAGGAAAGATATTTCTTTGCCGTTGCAACGGCTTCCGACTCGTCCTTCACCAGGATGTCGACGACGCCGTTCGGCACCTGGAACGACATCGGGCCGACTTCCTCCGGCGTATAGATGCCGAGGCCGCCGCCCTCGATCATCGCCGGCCCGCCCATGGCGATGGTCGAGCGTTCGGTGGCGATGATCACGTCGCAGCACGCCAGCAGGGCGGTGTTGCCGGCAAAGCAGCGCCCGTTGTTCACACCCACCATCGGGACCAGGCCCGAAAGCTTTGAAAATTGGGTAAAAGTCGGCGTGTCGAACGCAACGCGGGGGCCGTCGTCATCCTCGCCGGGGCGGCCGCCGCCGCCTTCGGAAAACATGATGATCGGCAGCTTGAACCGCTCGCAAAGATGGAACATGCGGTCCTGCTTGTAGTGGTTCCGCCGCCCCTGGGTTCCGGCCAGCACGGTGTAGTCGTAGTGCACGATGGCCGCCCGCGACTTCTCCGGCGAGAACAGGTCGCCGTTGATGCTGGCCGTGCCCGCCACAACGCCGTCGCCGGGGTATTTCTCGCGCAGGGTCGGCAGGTCGTAGCGCTGGTGCTGCTTGGTGACGGCCAGCGGCCAGTATTCCTCGAACGAGCCCTCGTCGACCAGTTCGGCGATATTCTCCCGCGGCATGCGATAGCCCATATTGTGCCGCTTGCTGGTGGGACCGGGCCGATTTTCGTCCAGGGTCAGGGCGTGGCGGTCGATCACCTCCTGTAGGTCGCCGCGGATGTGATCCGGGTTGAGCCCGGTATCGCCGCCGGCATAGGCGCCATCCACGTGCGCTTCCTCGATGAACACCAGCGGATAGCCTTCGCGCACCACGTCGCCGGCGGTCATGGTCACCTGGCGGACGCGGCCGGAGCGGTCGGCCTTGACGTCGTGCTCCATTTTCATGGCTTCGATGACGGCGACCGGCTGGCCCTTGAGCACGGTATCGCCCTCGGCGACGCCGATCGAGACAATGGTGCCCTGGATCGGCGCAACCATGCCGATGGAGCCGTCCGGACCGGCGGGCAGGGCGGGGGACTGCGCCTGTTGCTGGGCGGCCTGTTGCGATTTCACCGCCTGGTCGTGTGCGAACAGGGCGAGGGGGTCGCTGCTCTTCACCCGCGCGCCGGCAAAGCCGTCGGCGGCATCGGCCGTGGCTTTCGGTTCGTTGGCCACATAGCGCAGCCGGGTGTCGGCCGGCGGCTGGGCGAGCGCGCCCAAATGGTCGTCGACCCAGCGGGTATGCACTTCACCCGATGCAAATGCTTCCGCGTTCAAGACATTCTTCAAGAACGGAGTATTGGTGGTGACACCCTCCAGGCGGAACTCCGACAAGGCGCGGCTGGTGCGGGCGATGGCGTCGGCGAACCGGGGCGACGGCGAGTGGCAGATGACCTTGGCCAGCAACGAGTCGTAAAGGCCGCTGGTTTGGTAGCCGGCATAGCCGAAGCCGTCGACGCGCACGCCCGGACCGCTCGGCGGTTCGTAGACGGCGAGTGTGCCGCCGCCGGGCTTGACCGTGCCGTCGGGCTGGATCGTTTCCATGTTGACCCGGCACTGGATGGCATAGCCGCGGGGCCGGGCCAGCGCCGGATCGTCCAGGCCCAGATCGGCGAGGGTCTCGCCCGCGGCGAGGCGGAGCTGGGATTGGACGATATCGACGCCGGTCACCTGCTCGGTCACGGTGTGCTCGACCTGAAGGCGGGCGTTGGCCTCGATGAAGACGAAGGGCGGGGCATCGGGCCGGCCCGTCGTGTCCACCAGGAACTCGAACGTGCCCAGATTGCCGTAGCCGACCGAACGGGCGAAGCGCACGGCGGCGGCGATCACCGCCTGGCGGACTTCCTCGTGCAGGGCCGGGGCGGGGGCGATCTCCACCACTTTCTGATAGCGGCGCTGCACGCTGCATTCGCGCTCGCCCAGATGCGCGACCTGGCCGGTGCGGTCGCCCAGGATCTGCACCTCCACATGGCGGGCGCGGGGGATGAATTCCTCGACATAGACATCGGGATTGCCGAACGCGGCCTTGGCTTCGGACTGGCAGCGGGCGAAGGCCTCTTCGATGTCTGCCGCCGCCAGCACCGCCCGCGTGCCGCGGCCGCCGCCGCCGGCCACCGCCTTGATGATCATGGCGCCGTCGGCGCCGAGGGTCGCGAAAAACGCCTTGGCCTCCGCCAGGGTCACGGCATGGTCGAGGCCCTTGGTCACCGGCACGTCGGCGGCGATTGCCGCCTCGCGGGCGCGGGCCTTGTCGCCGAACAGGGCGAGATGATCGGTGGAGGGGCCGACAAAGGTCAGGCCGGCCTTGGTGCAGGCGCGGGCGAAATCCGCGCGCTCGGCCAGGAAGCCATAGCCGGGGTGGATGGCGTCGCAGCCGGCTTCCCTGGCGGCGGCGATGACCGCCTCGATGTCGAGATAGGCGGCGGCGCCATTGCCGGGCAGGGCGACGGCCTCGTCGGCAACGCGGGTGTGCAGGCTGGCAGCGTCGTCGCCGGCGTAAACGGCCACGGTGCCGATGCCGAGGTCGGTGGCGGCGCGGGCAATGCGGATGGCGATCTCGCCGCGGTTGGCGATGAGCAGGCGGGCGATGGGCATGGGGGACAGTCTCGAAAGCTTGGGGACGTTTGGCGTTTGCACCTAGCCTAGGCGGCAGTGGCGGCCCTGCATAGAGACTGGTGTGTTCCCAGTGGCGGAGGTTCAGACGGGTGGAGATCGCGGCTCGCGCCTTCGGCTTGGCCGGGAGAGCTGGGAAATGGCGGGAAGCGCGGCGGCGTGTGCCCCAAATCCCGGCTTTCCCGGACGGCGCGGAGCGGCGATCCGGGATCTCTGGGGAGGATCGGCCGGCAGGAGATCCTGGATGCCTGCCCGGCAGGCTCCGGGAAACATTACGGCAGTGCCCGGAGCCGGGCTATTCTGCGGCCAGGGCCTTGCGCTCGGGCACCAGCAGGGTCAGGCGCCACATTTCGCGGCTGTAGCGCTCGTAGTCATAGCCGGTGGCGGAGTGGATGGTGCAGCGATTGTCCCAGGTGACGATGTCGCCCGGCTGCCAGGCCCATTTCACCGTGTAGGCCGGCCCGGTGATGGTCGGCAGCAGGCCGCGCAGAATCTGCACGCTCTCATGCTCCTCCCCCTCCAGGTCGCAGACATCGAGCACGTCCGGCGCGATCGGCTCACCCTTCGGCAGGATGGCGCAGGTGGAACTGTTCAGGCCATAGAGCGCCGGCTCGCCGCTGACCGGGTGGTTCAGCACGACGGGCACCCGGTTTGGCGGGTTGGCGGCGCGTTGTTCCGGCGTCAGGATCGGGTAGTCCGGCGAGTATTTGTTGATCTTCTTGTCGTGGTGGGCCAGCGAGCAGACCGCCTCCAGCCCGTCCAGCCGGGCTTTCGTCTCGGCATCGAGGTCGGCATAGGCGGCGCGCATGTCGGCGAACAGGGTCTCGCCTCCGGACTCCGGCGCGATCTTGCAATGAAAGACGGAGCCGATGGGCGGGCTCTGCCGGAAGGTCGAATCCGTGTGCCAGACCGGCCGACGCGTCGCGGGATCGTAGCGGATATCCGCGTCGGACCGCAATTGCGGCACCCGCGCCAGCGAGGCTTTCAGCTTGCCGGCCTCGTCGCGGATATTGCCGATGCGCAGGATGGGAAAGCCCTGCACCATCTTGTCTTCGCGGGCGACGAAGTTGCCGTATTCCACGGCACCGAACACCTCCGTCCAGGCCATCAGCTCGTCCGGCGTCGTGTCGGCGAGGTCGGAGCCGCGCAGCGCCAGCAGGCCGCCGTGTTTCGTCCAGAGGGCGAAGGCCTCTTGCTGGAAGGTGGGGTCGAGCAGGTCGCGGCGGGTCACGCCCTCGATCATCACGCCGAAATCGCCGTTCAGGGGGGAGGTGGGGTGCTGCATGGGCTGGGCTCCTCTGGTCGACCGGAGGAGTGAAGCACAGTTTTCGGCGCCGGCAAACCGGTGCGTTGCCGAGCGCCCGAGCGTAGCGGGCGCAATCCGCGCGCTGTCCCGGCCGAAGCGAGCGCAGCGAACGGAGGGCCGGGATCTCTGGCCGGGTGGGGCGCCGGCGGCGGGAGGTCCCGGATAGCGGCTCCGCCGCTTCCGGGAAAGCGCGAGAGGCTCTGCCGCTTCCGGGAAAGCTGGGAGATCTAGCCCAGCCGGCGCCGATAGAGGGAAATCAGGCGTTCCCAATGGCGTTCGGCGGCGGGGACGTCGTAGCACCAGCGGCCGGGGAAGGCGAAGCCGTGATGCACGCCCGGGTGGATTTCCAACTCGCCCGGATTGCCGGACGCGTCGAACAACTCTTTCAGCTTCGCCACCATGTCGAGCGGCGCCAGGTCGTCGTGCTCGGCGCAGGAGATGTAGAGTTCGCCCTTGGCCTGTCCCAACGTCCGGTGCGGGCTTTCCTCGGCCTCTTCGTTCACCAGCCAGGTGCCGTAGAAGCTGGCCGCGGCGGCGATGCGGTCGGGATAGCGTGCGGCGGCGGCGAGCGCATAGGGGCCGCTCATGCAATAGCCGTGGGTGCCGACCGGGCCGCTGGAGATTTCCGGTTGGGCGTCGATCCAGTCCAGCATGGCGCCGACATCGCGCATCACCGGCGGAATGGTCATCTTGGTGCGGACGGCGCGCATGCGAGCCTGCTCCGGATGGCCCTTCTCCAGCACGGTCGCCGGGTCGTATTTGGTGTCGCGGCCGGCACGGTAATAGAGGTTCGGCAGCAGCACCGCATAGCCGACGGTCGCCAGCCGCCGGGCCATGCCATAGAGTTCCTCGCGGATGCCGGGAGCATCCATCAGCATGAGCACGGCGGGGGCAGGCTCGCCGCGTTCCGGACGACAGAGGAAGGTCTCCATGCCGCCGTCCGGGGTTGGCAGGTCGAAAATCGCTTCGATCATCGCACACTCTCCAGGAATTGCACGAGCCGGTCGAGCCGGCGCAGCACGTCGTCGGCCGGGGCCGATTTGAGGCCGAAAATGCAGCGGGTGACGCCGGCCTCGCGCAGTTGCTCCACCCGGCCCGGGTCGCGCGGGGTGCCGAAGGTGGTGATCGGCATCGGCGCGCGGCCGGCGGCGTCGGTGCGGCGGCGCAACTCGCGCATCATGGCGAGGCGTTCGTCCCAGCGGTCGTGGTCGGGATGATCCGCCAGCATCGGAATCCAGCCGTCGCCATAGCGCATCACCCGGTCGAGCGTGCGGGGCGCGTCGCCGCCGACGAAGATGCGCGGGTGCGGTTGCTGTGCCGGCTTCGGCCAGGACCAGATGTCGTCGAAATGGACGAACTCGCCGTGATAGCTGGCTTTTTCCTGGGTCCAGATCGCGCGCATGGCCTCGCAGCGCTCGCGCATGAGCTTGAAGCGCTTGGCCCATTGGCCGCCATGGTTCTCCATTTCCGGCTGGTTCCAGCCGCCGCCGACGCCGAAATCGACGCGCCCGCCGGAAATATGGTCGATGCTCGCCACTTCCTTGGCGGTGATGATCGGGTCGCGCTCCACCACCAGGCAGATGCCCGTGCCGAGGCGGATACGCTTGG
Organism: Alphaproteobacteria bacterium; assembly: GCA_020638555.1. Lineage (NCBI taxonomy): Bacteria > Pseudomonadati > Pseudomonadota > Alphaproteobacteria > Alphaproteobacteria bacterium. Next base: position 110,532 of record JACKII010000006.1, read on the forward strand.
TGACCGCGGCCGCGGCGGCGAGGCCGATGAACATGTCGATATTGTGCGAGTAGTCCGGCGGCATCTTGTCGGCGATGCGGAACGCCTCGTCGCTGCCGGCCGGGATGTGGGTGTGGTCGGGGATGAACAGGGCGTCAAGGCCCCGCTCCTCCACCGCCATGGCGAGGTCCGCCGGTCCCATCGAGAAATCGGTGGGGAACATGGTGACGCCGAATTCCATGGGCGCGTTTCCTCCGGGATTTTGCTCTGAGTTTGAAGGGGAGTGTTGCGCGGCCACCGGCGGGACGCAAGGGGGCGGGCGTTTGGAGGGAAGGATCGCCGCCCCACGCCCGCCACCGAGCTTTCCCGGACGGCGCGGAGCGTTGATCCGGGACCTCCGGAAGCTGGCTCCGACTTTGGGGGAGATTCAAACGGCCCGAGGTCCCGGCTCGCGCCTTTGGCGCGGCCGGGAAAGCTCGGAAAGGGGGCGGGGAAAGCTCAGAAGGCAGGTCTGACCGCTCGCCACCGAGCTTTCCCGGACGGCGCGGCGCGGCGATCCGGGACCTCCGGGAGGGGCGGAGAAGATCAGCCCGCCGGTCGGTGGAAGGGTTGGCGCTGGCGGACCTTGTCCAGCAGCGACCAGTCGCCTTGCTCCACCTTGTAGCCCTCCGGCATGGGCGGGCGCAGTTCCAGGCCGAGCGATGCCACCACGCGGTCGTCGCGGTAATAGCACTGCGTCACCAACTGCTCCGCCAGGGTTGCGGCGGCCGGTTCTTCCTCGCGGAAAGCCTGGGCCACCGCCTCGCGCTGGCCCGGATGCAGCAGCACGAAGTCGGCGCGGTGTGCGGCCTGGGCCATCGTATTCAGGGTATCGAGCGCGGCGATCAGCCGGGCGAGCTTGTCGCCGTAGTTGGCATCCTTGACGATGGTCTTCGCAATCGCCTCGTCGCCGGCGCCCGGCACGCCGTATTTCTCGCTGGGAGGGACGATCACGTCGGCCAGCGCCCGGAGCGTCAGCCACTCGGTCTCGTTCAGCAGATGGCCGTCCGGCGGTGTTTCTCGGGTCATGGTCGAAAGCCCTCAGTCGAACAGGGTGGCGCTGGCGAGGCGCTGCTTCATCTGGTCCGCCACATAAAGCGCCAGCGCCTGGATGGTGTTGGTCGGGTTCACGCCGGCCGATGTCACGAAAATGCTGCCGTCGATGACGAACAGGTTCTTGCAGTCGTGCGCCCGGCCCCACTCGTTCACCACCGAGCGCGCCGGGTCCTTGCCCATGCGCGCCGTGCCCATCAGGTGCCAGCCGCCATAGGGGATCGGCCATTCGGAATAGACATCGAACGCGCCGCCCGCCTTCAGAATGTCGGTGGCCCGGTCGACGCCGTGTTGCAGCATGCGCTTGGAGTTTTCCGACAGCGTGTAGCTGATCTTCGGCGCCGGGATGCCGTCGGAGTCGGTCAGGTCGGGGTCGATGGTGACGGTGTTGTGCTCCTCCGGCAGGTCCTCGCAGACCGCAACCATGCCGGTGCAGTGGCCGAACATCGTGCGGAAGGCGTCGTGATGGCCCTCGCCCCAGGGGATGCGGCCGTGGCGCAGGCCGGTGTGGGCGGTGCGCACCGGCGGCATGCCGCGCTGGATTTCCAGCGTGTAGCCGCGCACATAGCCGCGATCCGCGTCGGTCTCGTAGAATTCCTGGCTGCGCATCAGCTTATGCGGGCCGGCAAAGCCGTCGGTCGGCTCATCGAACATGCCCTGGATCCAGGCATAGGGGTGGAACATCAGGTTCTTGCCCACCAGGCCCGAAGAGTTCGCGAGGCCATCCGGGTGCTGCGGCGACTTGGAGTTCAGCAGCAGGCGCGGCGTGCCGATGCCGTTGCAGGCGACCACGACCACGTGGGCGTTGATTTCCCGCTCCTCGCCCTGGCCGGTGACATAGCGCGCACCGGTGGCCATGCCGTCCGGCCCGACCGTGATCTCGCGCACGCGGCAGCGGGTGCGCAGTTCGACACCGGCGCGCTGGGCGTGCGGCCAGTAGGTGACGTCGGCCGAGCCCTTGGCGCCCTGAGCGCAGCCGGCGCCGCACGCGCCCAGATTGATGCAGCCGGCGCGGCCGTCATAGTCCTCGGTGATGATGGCGGTGTCGCTCGGCCACCAGTGCCAGCCCAGATTGTTGAAGCCCTTGGCCAACACCTTGCCCGACTCGCCCAGCGGCAGCGGCGGCAGGCGTTGCGCGTTGTCGGAGGGATATGCAGGGTCGCCGTTCATGCCGGCGACGCCGGTCATTTTCTCGTTCTCGGCGTAATAAGGGGCAAGCTGGTTGTAGTCGATCGGCCAGTCGTCGGCGACGCCGTCCAGGCTCTTGACCCGGAAATCGCTCGGGTGGAAGCGGGGAAAGTGGCCGGCATAGAGCACGGTGCCGCCGCCGACGCCGTTGAAATTGGCCACCTTGATCGGCGAGTCCGCCTCGTTGATCGGATAGTCGGTCACCAGGCCGCGCACATTCGGGTTGGTGGCGAAGTCGCTGAGCGCCCGCGCCTCCCAATCCCGCCCGGTCGAGGGATAGGCGAGCGGGTTCATCAGTCCGCCCTGTTCCAGACAGACGATGTGCATCTTGGTCTCGGCCAGACTCCAGGCCATGGCCGCGCCGGAGGCCCCGGCACCGATGATGAGTACGTCGACGGTTTCTTGCGCCATGGACAGGCGTCCTCCGGGACTAACGTGCTTTGGTTATCGTCCGACAGGAAAGCACGCCGGGCGCGAGGCGGCAATCGGCAACGCGCCGTAGGGTTCGCGCCGTGGGGAAAGACCCCGGAGGCCGTCGGCAACGACAGGTCCCGGCCAACCGTTGGCTCGCCGGGACCTGCTGCCCGGGTCTGGAATGGCGTCGGTCGCGTGCCCTACGACCGACGCCCCGCCCTCCGTGCCTCAAATGGCAAGGTATTCATGGCGGAGGTCTTCGTTATCAAGCACTTCGCGTGCGGTGCCGTCATAGACCACTTCGCCCATTTCGAGGATAACCGCCCGATCTGCAAGCTGAAGGGCGGCCACCGCGTTCTGTTCGACAATAATCGTTGTGATTCCGATTTCCTTGATTTCGATCAATATGCTTTCGATTTCCCGCACGATGGTCGGCGCCAGCCCTTCATAGGGTTCGTCGAGAAGCAACAGCCGGATGTCGCGGGCGAGTGCGCGCGCGACGGCCAGCATTTGCTGCTCGCCGCCGGACATGGTGATCGCCTCCTGGCGGCGGCGTTCGGCAAGGCGCGGAAAATGATCGTAAATCCGCTCCAGCTCCCAGCCCTTCGGCTCCGCGACCTGGGCGAGCGTCAGGTTTTCCTCCACCGTCAGGCCGGGGATGATGCGGCGGTCTTCGGGCACGAGCTGCACGCCCTTCTGCGCCGCCTGATAGGCCTGCATGCGGTGCAGTTTGTCGCTGCCGAGCGTGATCTCGCCTCGGCGCAGCGCCGGGGTTTCCGTGCGGGCGATGGTGCGAAGCGTCGAGGTCTTGCCGGCGCCGTTGCGGCCCAGCAGCGCCAGGATTTGCTTCTCCGCAAGGTCGAACGACACGCCCTGCACGATATAGCTCTCACCATAATAGGCATGCACGTCGCGGACGGCGAGGAAGGGCGCGGCTGGGCTCATGGCGTCGCTGTTCCGAATGACGGGGGCGGTGGCGGTTTGCACGGTCATACGTGGGCCCCTCCCAGATAGGCTTCCTGGACCCGCGGGTCACCCTTGATCTGGTCGGGCGAGCCCTCGGCGATGACGTGGCCGCGGGCCAGCACGCTGATCTTGTGCGCCAGCGAAAACACCACGTGCATGTCGTGCTCGATGATGATCTTGGTGATGCCGCGCTCGCCGATCTTCTTCAGCAGGTCGATGGTGTTGTTGGTGTCGGCCCGGCTCATGCCGGCGGTTGGCTCGTCCAGCAGCAGCAGTTTCGGGTCCTGCACCAGGCACATGGCCAGTTCCAGCCGGCGCTTGTCGCCGCGGCTGAGCGAGCCGGCGATGACGTCGCGCTTCTCCCAGAGCCCGACCTCCCGCAGCATGTCGTCGGCCCTGGCGATCACCGCCCGGCGCGAGCCCACGGCCTCCCACGCATTGATGCGGAAGGCGCCGTCCGACTTGGCGAAGGACGGGATCATCACGTTCTCGTGCAGCGAGAGGTCGGCGAAAATCTCCGGCGTCTGGAACACGCGCGAGACGCCGGCCTGGTTGATCTCGTGCGGTTGCAGGCCCAGCAGCGACTGGCCGGAGAACAGCACCGTGCCGGTGTCCGGACGCAGGCGGCCGATGAAGCAGTTGAGCAGGGTCGACTTGCCGGCGCCGTTCGGGCCGATGATGGCGTGGACGCTGCCTTCCTCCACCTGAAGGTTGACATTGTCCAGCGCCTTCAGGCCGCCGAAGGTCTTGTTGACGCCCTGGACGTCGAGAATGGCGGTCATGGGTTCGGACCTCCCTTATTCGGCCGGCTGCGCGAGCGGGCGGGCGGGCGCCTTGGCGCCGCCGTCGCCGCCGGAGCGCCGGAACAATCGGGCCAAACGGCGGAAGCCCTCCATCACGCCGCCGGGCAGGAAGATCACCACCAGCATGAAGGCGACGCCCAGCATCAGGTGCCAGCCCTCGCCGACGAACGGGTTGACGAGCCAGGTGACCGCGTCGGCCAGCGGGCCGGGCAGGGCGTCGAAGGTGCGGTGCAGCACGCCCTCGTTGATGGCGGAGAAAATGTTCTCGAAATACTTGATCAGGCCCGCGCCCAGCACCGGGCCGACCAAGGTGCCGGCGCCGCCGAGAATGGTCATCAGCACCACCTCGCCGGAGGCGGTCCACTGCATGCGCTCGGCGCCGGCCAGCGGGTCGGTGCAGGCGAGCAGCGCGCCGGCAAGGCCGGCATAGGCACCGGAAATGACGAAGGCGCTCAGCGTGTAGGGGCGGGTGTTGAAGCCGGTATAGCCCATGCGGTTCTGGTTCGACTTGATCGCCCGGAGCATCATGCCGAAGGGCGAGCGGTTGATGCGCATGGCGATCAGGAAGCAGACGATCAACAGCACGGCACAGACATAGAAGCCGGAATAGCCCAGCATCGAGATCCCGAACAGGTTGGTGAGCGGCAGGCCGTCGCCCTGCTGGAAGAACAGGTTGTCGAGAATGCGCGGGTCGGTGCGGGCCAGTTGCAGGCCGGTCTCGCCATTGGTGATCGGCGTCAGCACGGAATAGGCCAGGTTGTAGCTCATCTGCGCGAAGGCCAGCGTCAGGATCGAGAAATAGATGCCGGTGCGGCGCAGGCTGACATAGCCGATCAGCCAGGCAAAGGCGGCGGCGATCAGCACGGCGAAGGCGATGGCGGGGACCACGTTCATGGTCAGCCCCTTGAACACCCAGACCGCGGCATAGCTGCCGACGCCCAGAAAGGCGGCGTGGCCGAACGAGAGATAGCCGGTCATGCCGAACAGGATGTTGAAGCCGATGGCGAATATGCCGTAGATCGCGAATTTCTGCATCAGGTCCGGATAGCCGGCGCCGAGCGGTGCCAGCCAGAGCGGCATGGTCAGCACGACGGCGGCGAAGCCGGCGAGCAGCAGCAGATCGTTGCGGGAGAGGTCTCGGAATATCAATTTAGCTCTCCATCACACCCTTGCGGCCCATCAGCCCGCGCGGGCGGATCAGCAGAATGATCACGGCCACCAGATAGATGATGATCTGGTCGATGCCGGGCAGCAGCGCCTTCACCTCGGTCATGGAGGCGAAGCTTTGCAGGATGCCGAGCAGGAAGCCGGCCGCCACCGCGCCTGGCAGCGAGCCCATGCCGCCGACCACGACCACGACGAAGGACAGGACCAGGAAATCCATGCCCATATGGTAGTCCGGCGGCAGGATCGGCGTGTACATCACGCCCGCCAGCCCCGCGACCACGGCGGCGATGGCGAAGACGACGGTGAAGCGCCGCTGGATCGGGATGCCCAGCAGACCGACGGTCTCGCGGTCCGCCATGCCGGCACGCACGACCATGCCGTAGGTGGTCAGGTTCAGGAAGGCGAACACCGCGCCGACGATTGCCAGCGAAAACAGCAGATAGACGATGCGCCACCACGGATAGACGATCGAGCCGGCAAGCCCGAGCCAGGCGCCGAGATCGGCGCTGCCGGAGACGATGTCCGGCGCGGGCTGGGGCAGGGGGTTGGCGCCGAAGAAGCTCTTGACGATTTCCTGCAACACGATGGCGAGCCCGAACGTCACCAGGATCTGTTCGGCGTGGGGACGGTTGTAGAAAAAGCGGATCAGGCCCCGTTCCATCACCAACCCGATCACCATCATGACCGGGATGGCCAACAGAATGGAAAACGGCACCGAATAGTCGATCAGGAACGAGCCGAAATCGCCGAACCAGAGTTGCGCATAGGGCGTGTGCACTTCCAGCGCGGTGCCCCAGGGCGTTTTCTGGGTCGGGTCGAGGGTGACTTGCTGGAGCGTCAGCAGCTTGTTGAAGGTGACCGCGCAGAATGCGCCCAGCATGAACAGCGCGCCGTGGGCGAAGTTGACCACGCCGAGCGTGCCGAAGATCAGGGTGAGCCCCAAGGCGATCAACGCATAGGCGCCGCCTTTGTCGAGCCCGTTCAGAATTTGCAGAATGACGGCGTCCACCGTGTTCTCCTTGCAGGCCGCTGCCGACGCCATGGCGGGAAGGGTGCGGGCACCCTTCCCGGTGGGCAGACGCTTACATCTTGACTTCGTAGGGCCCGAGTTCGCCGCCGAAGATTGCCGGGTCGTACTCCACCTGCTTGCGGGGCACGATTTCCACGACGTTCAGCAGGTCGAACTGGCTGGTCGGGTTCTCGTTGCCGCGCACGACCAGCACGTCCTTGAAGCACTGGTGGTCGGCGGCGCGATACTCGGTCGGGCCATTGCCCATGCCGTCGAACTTGAAGCCTTCCAGGGCCTTGATGACCTCCGGCGGATAGAAGGTGCCGGCGCGCTGGCAGGCATCGGCATAAAGGATGGCCTGGACGTAACAGGTCTGCGCCGCCTGCGACGGCGGGAAGCCGTATTCCTGGCCGAAGGATTTGACGAAGGCCTGGCTGGCCGCGTCCTGAAGCTTCCAGTTCCAGTTGGTGGTACCCAGAATGCCCTTGATCGCATCGCCGGCGCCGCGGGCCATCAGGCGCGAGAACAGCGGCACCACGATCTCGAACTTCTTGCCGTTAACCATTTTGTCCCGCAGGCCGAACTGCACCGCCTGGGTCAAGGAATTGATCATGTCCTTGCCGTAGTGGTTCAGGATCAGAACGTCGGCGCCGGAATTCAGCACCGGCGTGATATACTGGCTGAAATCGCCGGCGCCGAGCGGCGTGCGCACGGCGGCGACGGTCTGCCAGCCGAGTTCCTCGGTGGTGTTCTTGATCGACTCTTCCTGGGTCCAGCCCCAGGTATAGTCGGCGGTCAGGTGATAGGCGCGGCGGTCGCTGCCCATCTCCTTTTGCAGGATCGGACCCAATGCCCGACCGGTCATGTAGGCGTTGAAGAAATGCCGGAAGCCGTACCGACGCTTGTCCTTGCCCGTGGTGTCGTTGGAGTGGGTCAGGCCGGCCATGAAGACCACGCCCATCTCCTGCGCCAGCGATTGCACCGCGACGGCGACGCCGGAGGACGAGCCGCCGGAGAACATGATGACACCGTCCTTCTCGATCATGCGCTTGGCGCTGGCGCGGGCGGCGTCGGACTTGGTCTGGGTGTCGCCGGTGACATAGGTCACCTTCTTGCCGTTGACGCCGTCGCCCTTCAGCGCCAGCGGCTGCATGGTGTTGAGCATGCCGCCATCGCCCTCGCCATTGATGTGCTTCACGGCGAGCTGGTAGGCGCGCAACTCGTCCGCACCCTCGTCGGCATAGGCGCCGGTCTGCGGCACGTTGAAACCGAACATCACGTTGGCGGCATTGCCGGGATTGTTGCGGAATTCCGCGCCGAAGGCATGGCGGGTGAAGAAGGCCGGGGTGGCCAGGGCGACGCTGCTGGCGCCCAGGCCTTTCAGCACGCTGCGGCGCCCAAATCCTTTGGTGAAATCAACCATCTGGTATGTCCTCCCGTGGACGAAATCAGGCCGGGCCGACGTGGCCCGCCGGATGGCGCCTGGCGCCATTTGCAGGGGGACAGTGTAAAGAGGCGGCGAAATGCAATGCAATATCACATTGAATTATAAGAAAAAATTTGTCAAAATGCGCACGATTATGTGCAGCGCAGTGTCAATTTGTGACTGACGCGCGCATCCGGGAGCCAGACCATGGTTGCTGCCGCCCCTATCGGGTTCCGCATTCGCGAGCGTCGCCGCGCCTTGGGGATGACCCAGGTCGGATTGGCGAAATCGCTCGGCATTTCCGCGAGCTATCTGAACCTGATCGAAGCGAACAAGCGCACGATCGGCGGCCGCCTGCTGCAACAGATCGCCCGCCATCTGGACCTCGACCTGGACCAACTGACCGGCGAGACCGAGCGGCGCCTGATCGCCGACCTGACCGAAGCCGCCGGCGCGCCGGTGGTGCGGCAAGCCGGTGTCGACCCGGCCAGCGTCGCGGATTTCGTCGGCCGGCATCCGACCTGGGCCGCGGCCTTGCTGGCGGCCCTGCGCTACACCCGCGCCCAGGAACTGACGGTTGCGGCGCTGTCGGACCGGCTGGCGCAGGACCCGGTGCTGGCCGATGCGCTGCACCAGGTGATCTCGCATGTGACCGCGATCCGCGCCACCGCCGAAATCATCGAGGGCGGCGAGGCGTTGCCGCCGGAAACGCGTGCGCGCTTCGATGCCATCGTCGGCGAGGAGAGCGCCAACCTGGCGGCGGCGGCCCAGGCAATCGTCCGGTATTTCGACCGGCCGACGGCCAGCGGCGGCAGCGGCATTCCGCACGAGGAGGTGGACGATCACTTCATATCCCACGGCAACCATTTTCCCCGGCTGGAGCAGGCTGCGGACGCCATGCGCCGGGCTCTGGCCGCCCATGGCAGCACCATGGACGCGGCCCTGATCGATTATCTGGAACGGCGCCGGGGAATTTCCGTCCGCTCCGTGGCCCCGACCGAGGCCGATCTGGCCCAGTTTCACAATCAGGCCCGCGTGAACGCGGAGGGGCAGGAACTGGTCTTCCTCGACAATGCCAGCCCCTCGACGCGCCGCTTTCACATGGCGCACATGGCGGCCGACCTGTTTGCGGCCGATGCGGTCGCGGTCGAGCTTGCCGGGGCGGCGGTGAGCAGCGCCGCCGCACGGCGCCGGGCGGCACGGGCGCTGGGGGCCTATGTGGCCGGTGCCTGCCTGTTTCCCTATGAGCCGTTCCTGGAGCAGGCCGAACGGTTGCGCTATGACATCGAATTGCTGCGCCAGCGCTATGCCGCCAGCTTCGAGCAGGTGGCGCACCGTCTGGTGACGTTGCGGCGACCGGGGGCCGAAGGGGTGCCGTTCGGCTTCCTGCGGGCCGATCCGGCCGGCAGCCTCTCCAAACGGTTTCCGCTGCCGGGCCTGGGGATTCCGCGCAGCGGGACCGGGTGTCCGCTCTGGGCGATCTACCGGGCGTTCCAGGCGCCGGACCGGATCGTGCGCCAGGTGGTGCAGTTTCCGAACCGCGCCCGCTTCCTGTTCATCGCCCGCACGGTCGCCAAGGACCCGGCGCGCTTTCCGGAACCGCCGTTTTTGCGTGCCGTCATGCTCGCCTGTGATACCATCCACGCCGACCGCACCGTTTATGCCGACGGTCTGAACCTGTCGGCCCGTGGGATCGAGACGCCGGTTGGGCCCACCTGCCGCATGTGTCCACGCAAGGACTGCCTGCATCGCGCCGAAGCTGCTATCGTTCCCGTCTAGCGTTGGCCTTGGGTCGGCGCGTTGGAGGATAGCCCGTTGACCACGAAAGTTCTGATCGCAGAGGATGAGGCGAATATCGCCGAATTGCTGCGATTCCTGCTGGAGCGCGCCGGCCACGAGACCCGCTGGGTCGCCGATGGGCAAGCGGCGGTGACGACGGCGCGCAGCTATCGGCCGGATGTGCTGGTGCTGGATGTGATGTTGCCGACCCTTTCGGGCTATGAGGTGTTGAAGGCGGTGCGGGCGGACCCGGCCATTGCCGGATTGCCCGTGCTGATGCTGACCGCGAAAGGCCAGGAAAAGGACCGGCGGCTGGCGCAGGAACTGGGCGCCAACGCCTTCATCACCAAGCCCTTCTCGAATATCGACGTCTTGTCGCGGGTGGCGGAACTGGCCACCGGAGAGGTGTAGGCCCATGCCCACCGAGCACCTGACCCAACTGGGTCGCCAGACCGAAACGCCGGCAAGCCCCGAGACGGCGGTTTTGGAGCGAATTCCCAACCCGCACCCGGACACGCTCTACACGGTTCGCTTCGTGCAGCCGGAATTCACATCGCTCTGCCCGGTGACCGGCCAGCCGGATTTTGCGCATCTGGTGCTGGACTACGCGCCGGACGGCTGGTTGGTGGAGAGCAAGTCGCTGAAGCTCTATCTGGGCGCGTTTCGCAATCACGGCGCCTTTCACGAGGCCTGCACGCTGGATATCGGCAAGAAGCTGGTGGCGACGCTGGCGCCGCGCTGGCTGCGGATCGGCGGCTATTGGTATCCGCGCGGCGGCATGCCCATCGACGTGTTCTGGCAGACCGGCGAGCCGCCGGCCGGCCTGTGGCTGCCGGATCAGGGCGTGGCGCCCTATCGCGGCCGGGGCTAGCGCGGCCGCCCGTCGCGGCAAAGGAGAATGCGAGGCCATGAACCGCCAGAAACTGCACGCCGCCGCCCTGGTGTTGCCGCTGCTGGGCGTGTTCCTGCTGCTGTCGCCGATCATCCGCCTGGTCGAGAGCGGGGCCGAGGCCGATGGCGGCGCTCGGGCGATGCTTTATGTGTTCGGCACCTGGATCGGCCTGATCGTGCTGGCGTTTTTGCTGGCCCGTGCCCTGATCCGCGCCGAGCCGCTGGACGCACCGCCCGCCGACGAGCCGGGGCCGTGAGGACCCACCGGCGATGCTGAGTGCCGACCGCGTCCTGATCTTCGCGCTGGCCTATGTGGCATTGCTGTTCGGCCTGGCGTTTCTGGCGGATCGGCTGGCGAAGGCCGGGCGGCTGGGCCTGGTGCAGGGGCCGGTGATCTACACGCTGTCGATTTCGGTCTATTGCACGTCGTGGACCTTCTATGGCGCCGTCGGCTCGGCCGCGCGCGGCGGCCTGGAGTTCGTGACGATCTATCTGGGGCCGACCCTGGTCTTCATCGGCTGGTGGTATCTGCTGCGCAAAATGGTGCGGATCGGCCGGACGCACCGCATTTCCTCGATTGCCGACCTGATTTCGTCGCGCTTCGGCAAAAGCAACACGCTGGCCGTGCTCGTGACCTTGCTGGCCGTGCTGGGCACCACCCCCTATATCGCCCTGCAACTGAAGGCGGTGACCAGCAGTTTCCAGATCGTCTCCAACGCCCATCCCGAGGCGCTGCTGGGCATTTCCGCCGGAGAGGGGGAGGCGGTGCCGGCCTTCTGGCTGGCGGTCGGGCTGGCGGTGTTCACCATCCTGTTCGGCACCCGCAATATCGACGCGAACGAGCGCCATCCGGGCGTGGTCGCGGCCATCGCGTTCGAGGCGCTGGTGAAGCTGGTGGCGCTGCTGGCCGTTGGCGTGTTCGTCGTGTTTGCCATTGGCGGCGGCCTGCCCGAGGTCTTTTCCAGCCCGGAGGCGCGGGCGGTGCTGGCGCGGGAGGACCCGTTCGGCAGCCGCTGGCTGACACTGACCTTTCTGGCCGCCGCAGCCATCATCTGCCTGCCGCGCCAGTTCCAGATCACCGTGGTGGAAAACGCGAACGAGCGGCATCTGGCGACCGCCTCCTGGCTGTTTCCGGCCTATCTGGTGCTGATGTGCCTGTTCACCCTGCCGATCGCCATTGTCGGCCTGGGCCATCTGCCGGACGGCGCCAACCCGGACATGTTCGTCCTCACCCTGCCCATGGCGGCGGGGGCGGACTGGCTGGCGCTGCTGACCTTTATCGGCGGGTTTTCGTCGGCGACCAGCATGGTGATCGTCGCCTCCATCGCGCTTTCGATCATGATTTCCAATCATATCGTCATGCCGCTGGCGCTGCGCTTGCCCCGTCACCGGGTCGACGAAAGCGGCGACGTGCGCAGCCTGTTGCTGAACGCGCGGCGGGTCGCCATCGGCATGGTCATGCTGCTGGGCTTTCTGTACTACCAGGTCACGGCGAACCAGCCGGCGCTGGCGGCGATGGGCCTGATCGCATTCGCGGGGGTGGCGCAGTTCCTGCCGGCCATCGTCATCGGCCTTTATTGGCGGGGGGCGACGGCAAAGGGCGCGGTCGCCGGCCTCTCCGCCGGGTTTCTGGTCTGGGCCTATACCCTGCTGCTGCCGAATTTCGCGGTTCACGGCAACTGGGTCGCCGACCTCGTCGCCGACGGGCCGTTCGGTCTGGTCTGGTTGCGGCCGAATGCGTTGCTGGGCCTCAGCCATCTCGATCCGCTGGTGCATGCGGTCTATTGGAGCCTGTCGGCCAATGTCGCCCTGCTGGTCGGCGTCTCGCTGTTTTCCCAGCGCGCGCCGCTGGAGCGGTTGCAGAGCGCGCTGTTCGTCGACGTGTTCCGCAATCCGGCCCAGCACGAAAGCCGGGCACTGGTGCGGACCGCCGCCATCGACGACCTGTTCGTGCTGACCCAGCGCATTCTGGGGGCCGACGAGGCGTTGCGGCTGTTCCAGGCGGCGGCGCGGCGCCAGGGCGTGCCCGGCAACCTGCCGCGGCCGGATGCGGCCTTCATCGGGGCGCTGGAGCGGCAGCTGGCGGGCTCCATCGGTGCCGCGTCGGCGCGGGTGATGATCGGGCAGGTGGCCTCGGGCGAGACCATCAGCATGAACGAGATCGTGCGCATGATCGACGAAACCCAGCAGGTGATCGAATACAGCCACGAGCTGGAAGTGAAATCGCGCGAGTTGGAGCGGACCGCGGCGCAACTGCGCGCCGCCAATCTGCGGTTGCGCCAGCTCGACCACGAGAAGGACGACTTTCTGAGCCAGGTCAGCCACGAATTGCGCACGCCCATGACCTCGATCCGGTCGTTCAGCGACGTGCTGATCAACGCGGACGATATCCCGCCCGCCCAGGCCAAGCGCTTTCTGACCATCATCCAGGAGGAAAGCCTGCGGCTGACGCGGCTGCTGGACGAAATCCTGGACCTCAGCCACCTGGAGAAGGGCGAGCGCGCGCTGGAACTGGAGGCGCTGAACCCGGAGGATGCGGTGGGCCGGGCGCTTGCCGCCTGCGAGGGCCTGGCACGGCAGTTGCGCGTGAATGTCGACCATCTGCCGGGGGCGGGCGACGTCCAGGTGCGCGCCCATATCGACCGGCTGGAACAGGTTCTGGTCAACCTGATCGCCAATGCCATCAAGTACAACACCAACCCGAACCCGCTGGTGGTCGTCTCCAGCCAGATCGAAGGGACGGAATACCGGGTGCTGGTGGAGGACAACGGCCCGGGTATCGCCGAGGCCGACCGGCCGAAACTGTTCACCAAATTCGCCCGCGGCTGGCAGCGGGTGGAGCAGGGCCGCGCCGGGGCCGGCCTGGGGCTGGCGATCAGCTGGGAAATCATGAAGCAGTTCGACGGGCGGCTGGAGCTGTTGCGCTCGTCCGAGCGCGGATCGACCTTCGCCATTGCCTTGCCGTTGCACGCGCCTGCGACCTCCTCGCCGACCGCCTAGGCACTGGCGTCCGGTGCAGCGCGGTGCTACCACCGGAGGCGATCAATGGACGTTGACGAGGAGATCCAGAGATGGATGTGAAAGGGCTTGCGGCCGTCGTGACCGGTGGCGCATCCGGGCTTGGCCGGGCCACCGCGACGAAGCTGGTGGAGGCGGGCGCCAAGGTGGCGCTGTTCGACCGCAATATCGAACTGGCCCGCCAGACGGCGGCGGAACTGGGCGGCAGCACCATCGCGGTCGAGGTGGACGTGTCCAACGCCGAAAGCGCCGAGGCCGCGTTTGCCGAGGCCAAGGCCAAGAACGGCCCGACCCGCGTCTGCGTCAACTGCGCCGGCATCGGCGGCTCGGTCCGGATCGTCGACCGCCAGGGCAAGCCGATGGAGCTGGACCATTATCGCCGCATCATCGAGGTCAACCTGATCGGCACGTTCAACACGCTCCGCCTCGCCGCCGCGCAGATGGCGGCGGAAGAGCCGCTGAACGAAGAGGGCGCCCGCGGCGCCATCGTCAACACCGCCTCGGTCGCCGGCTATGAAGGGCAGATCGGCCAGTCGGCCTATGCCTCGTCGAAGGGCGGCGTGATCGGCCTGACCATCTGCGCGGCGCGCGATCTCTCCAGCTATGGCATTCGCGTCAACACCATTGCGCCGGGCATCATGCTGACGCCGCTGCTGAAGGGCCTGCCGGACGAGACGTTGGACATGCTGGGCAAGCAGGTGCCGTTCCCGAAGCGCACCGGCCATGACCACGAATATGCCAGCATGGCCATGGAGCTGATCCGCAACGACTATATGAACGGCGAGACCATCCGCGTCGACGGCGCCATCCGCATGGGGCCGCGTTGATGCCGCTCTACGAACTGGACGGCATGCGCCCCGTTCTGGACGATCCGGACGATTGCTGGATCGCGCCGACGGCCACGGTGATCGGCAATGTGCGCATCTGCAAGGGTGCCTCGGTCTGGTGGGGCTGCACCATCCGCGGCGACAACGAGCTGATCACCATCGGCGAGGGGGCGCAGGTGCAGGACGGCAGCGTGCTGCACACCGACCCCGGCTTCCCGCTGACGCTGGAGAAAAACTCCAGCGTCGGCCACATGGCCATGCTGCACGGTTGCACCGTCGGCGAGGGCTCGCTGGTGGGCATTGGCGCCGTGGTGCTGAACGGGGCGAAGATCGGCAAGAACTGCCTGGTCGGCGCCAAGGCCTTTGTCCGCGAGGGGATGGAGGTGGCCGAGGGCTCCATGGTGCTGGGCATTCCCGGCAAGGTGGTACGCCAGCTGGGACCGGAGCAGATCGCCGGCATCAACCGCACCGCCTTTCATTACCAGGAGAACTGGCGGCGGATGGTGGCCAAGGGCAAGCGCATCGACTGACGGCGCGGATGCGTCCGGATGCGTGCGGCCGCTATCGCTACGGTTTGAGACGCCCCGGGGCATTCCCGGGGCGTTGCTCTGGCGACGGCCGCGTCGTCGGCACCCCTGGCCTTTCTAAGAGCCGGCCACCATATCGCCCGGTTGAGCCCCACCGCGAGAGAGAGCCCGACGGATGACCGCCTATCGCCTGCCGCCCGACCATCCGCCGCTGCCGCAGCCGAAGGTCGGCGTGCTGCTGACGGCGCTCGGCACGCCGGACGGGCACGACCCGGCCTCGATGCGGCGCTATCTGAAGGAATTCCTCTCGGACCGGCGAGTGATTGACGTCAACCGCGTGCTGTGGTGGGCGATCCTGAACGGCATCATCCTGAACACCCGCCCCAAGAAATCGGGCGAGGCCTATGCCAGGATCTGGAACGAGGAGCGGGACGAGTCGCCGCTGCGCACCATCACCCGCGCCCAGGCCGAAGGCGTGGCGGCGCGCCTCGGCGATCTGGGGGGGCGGGTCCTGGTCGATTGGGGCATGCGCTATGGCAACCCCTCGATCGCCTCGCGGCTGGAGGCGATGCAGCAGGCCGGCTGCACGCGCGTGCTGCTGGTGCCGCTCTATCCCCAATACGCCGCCGCCACCACCGCCACCGCCTGCGACGCGGCGTTCGCCGCGCTGATGCGGATGCGCTGGCAGCCGGCCTTCCGCACCGCGCCGCCCTGGCACGACGATCCGGCCTATATTGCGGCGCTGGCCGGCTCGATCCGTCGGCATCTGGCGGGGCTGGACTGGGAGCCGGAGGTGCTGCTGGCCTCGTTCCACGGCGTGCCGAAACGCTATCTGGACCTGGGCGACCCCTATCATTGCCACTGCGCCAAGACCGCCCGCCTGCTGCGCGAGGCGCTCGACTGGCCGGAAGACCGCTTCGTGCTCAGCTTCCAGTCCCGGTTCGGCCGCGAGGAATGGCTGCAACCCTACACCGACCAGGAATTCGCGCGCCTCGGCCGTGAGGGGGTGAAGCGGCTGGCCGTGGTGACCCCCGGCTTCAGCGCCGATTGCCTGGAGACGCTGGAGGAGATCGCCATGACCGGCGCCGAGCAATTCAGGGCGGCGGGCGGTGAACGGTTCACCTTTGTGCCCGGCCTGAACGATGCGCCGGCGCATCTGGACCTGCTGGCCGATCTGGTGCGGCGCGAACTGGCCGGATGGGTCTAGCCGCGCAACTCCCCTCCACCCGTTGTCCGGTGGTGATGGCGCGGCGGTGCGGGAAGGGCTAAGCTTGCCCAAAGAAACGGCAAGGGCTGCGGCCGGCCGCGGGGATGCGAGGACAAAGACCATGCACGACACCGCCACCGCTCACCATTCCTGGGACGAACGCTGGAGAAGCGGCGAAGGCCGCGAGGAATGGCTCAACCCGGACCCGGTCGTGCTGCATTGGGGCCAGGCCCGGCGCGAGGACGGGGCCGAGACCGCGCTGGACCTGGGCTGCGGCATCGGCCGGCACAGCCTGGCGCTGGCGCGCCTGGGCTTCGTCACCACCGCCTTCGACGCCAGTCTGGCCGGCCTGGAATATGCGCGCGAGGCGGCGGAAGAGGAGGGGCTGGCCATCATCTTCGAACGGGGTGAGATGACGGCGCTGCCCTTCCCGGACGCCAGCTTCGATTATGTGCTGGCGCTGAACGTGATCTATCACGGCGATGCCGACGTGGTGCGCAAGACGCTGCAAGAGGTGCGGCGGGTGCTGAAACCCGGCGGCGTCTATCAGGGCACCATGCTCTCGAAGCGCAATGCTCGCTATGGCGAGGGAACGGAGATCGCGCCCGACACCTACATCCGCCAGGGCGCGGGCGGCGACAAGGACCATCCGCACTTTTACTGCAATGCCGCCGAACTGGTCGCCCTGTTCGAGGGGTTCGAGGTGCTGGCCCTGGAGGACCGGGAACAGAAAGGCCCGGGCACCTGGCATTGGTATGTGGTGGCCGAGCCGGTGTGAGGCTCGCGGCCAGACTCGCCACCAGCAGCCGGTCAATTGTTGACACAATCGGTCGGGGTGTAAATCAGCATTTACAGTTCCATAGAGTGTGGTGGGCGGCAAATGTCTGTTCGGAAAGACTTCGGCCCTTGGCATGATGCGTGCATGGCAGGGGCGGTGCTGAACGCGTAAGGTCGGACGATTGACGCCGCGGTTGTCTCTTTATCTGGATGCGATGCGTTTCCTGGCGGCGCTCTGGGTCGTCCTGGCGCATTTCCACGCATGGGGGTTCGCGCCGGCGTCGCTGGGGGCCTGGCTTCCCGAAAGCGGACGGGACGCCGTGGTGCTGTTTTTCGTGCTGTCGGGCTTTGTCATTGCCTACACCTGCGAGCGCAAGGACGGACGCACCTATCTGGTCGACCGCGCGGCGCGCATCTATTCGGTCGCCTTGCCGGTGGTGCTGGCGACCACGGGCATTGCGCTGGCGGACGTCCATGCCGGCACGGTGGGCTATGCGCGATTTTATCAGTCGGGCCAGATTGTTGGCTATTTGGGATTGTATTTTGCATTCCTCGGCAATGCCTGGTTTTTGCAGGAACCGCCGTTCGGCATCATTCCCTATTGGTCGTTGAATTTCGAGGTGTGGTACTATATTTTGTTCGGGCTCCTCGTCTATTTGCGAGGCGTCTGGCGGGCGGTGCTGTTCCTGGCAGCGCTTGCGATTGTCGGCTTCAAATTGTGGCTGCTCTGGCCGGTCTGGCTGGCGGGGGTCTGGCTCTACCGCTATCGGGACCGATGGCCGATGCCTCGGGGCGTGGCGCGGGCGGTGATGGCGCTGACCGTCATCGTCTATGCGGCCATGGAGGTGACCGGCGCGGACCACTGGCTTTGGGCGGTATCCAGCGCGCCGTTCGGCGGCTTGGCGGCGTCTCCGCTGGGCGATGCCCGGTTTTTCGCGTCGGACTATGCGGTGGCGGTGCTGGCGGTGGCGCATCTCTACGCGTTCCGATACGCGGAAGTCGGCTTGCCGCGATGGAGCGCGCCGGCGATCCGCTGGCTGGCGGGTTGCACCTTCACGCTGTATCTGGCGCACGGCCCGATTCTGACCCTGTTCGGCATCCATTTCGGCAAGACCGGTGACAGTGTCGGCCATGCGCTGCTGTTGCTGGTCGGCTTGCTGGCCGCGGTGGTGGCGATCAGCTATGGCACCGAGCGCCAAGTGGCCCTCTGGCGGCGCGGGTTCGGATGGCTGGTCCGATTGGCGGAGCGATGCCTGTCGCCGCTGCGACGGCGCGTCGCCTCCACGGACCTGATACGATTGCATCGCTAGCGCGTGCGCGGCAAGCAGGGTAAAACCCCCGCTGACGAATTGTCCTTATTTCCCATAGGAGACACGCCCGATGGCGATCACCGGCCAAGACACGCTCGGCACCCGCCGCCAGTTGAACGCTGGCGGCAAGACGTATGACTACTTCTCGCTGGAGGCGGCGTCGGCCAAGGTCGGCGACCTGTCGCGTCTGCCGGTCTCGCTGAAGATCCTGGCGGAAAACCTGCTGCGCTACGAGGACGGCCGCAGCGTCAGCGTCGACGACGTGAAGCAGTTTGCGGCCTGGCTGAACACCCGCAAGTCCACGGCGGAAATTGCCTATCGGCCGGCGCGCGTGCTGATGCAGGATTTCACCGGCGTGCCGGCGGTGGTCGATCTGGCGGCGATGCGCGACGCGATCACCTCGCTGGGTGGCGACGCGCAGAAGATCAACCCGCTGTCGCCGGTTGACCTGGTCATCGACCACTCGGTGATGATCGATTCCTACGGCAGCGCGAACTCGTTCAAGCAGAATGTCGACCTGGAGTTCGAGCGCAACCGCGAGCGCTATGAGTTCCTGCGCTGGGGCGCCAGCGCCTTCCGCAATTTCCGCGTCGTGCCGCCGGGCACCGGCATCTGCCACCAGGTGAACCTGGAATACCTGGCCCAGACGGTCTGGACCGCCGAGGACGACGACGGCAAGACCGTCGCCTATCCGGACACGCTGGTCGGCACCGACAGCCACACCACCATGGTGAACGGCCTGGCCGTTCTGGGCTGGGGCGTCGGCGGCATCGAGGCCGAGGCGGCCATGCTGGGCCAGCCGGTCTCCATGCTGATCCCGGAGGTCATCGGCTTCAAGCTGACCGGTGAAATGGCCGAGGGCATCACCGCCACCGATCTGGTGCTGCGCATCGTGCAGATGCTGCGGGCCAAGGGCGTGGTCGGCAAGTTCGTCGAATTCTATGGCGAGGGCCTGGACCATCTGAGCCTCGCCGACCGGGCCACCATCGCCAACATGGCGCCGGAATACGGTGCCACCTGCGGCTTCTTCCCGATCGACGGCGAGACCATCAACTATCTGCGCTTCACCGGCCGTTCGGCCGAGCAGTGCGCGCTGGTCGAGGCCTATGCCAAGGCGCAGGGCATGTGGCGCACCGCCGGTGCCGCCGAGCCGGTGTTCACCGACACGCTGTCCCTGAACCTCTCCGAGGTGGTGCCGGCGCTGGCCGGGCCGAAGCGGCCCCAGGACCGTGTCGACCTGCCGGACATTCCGGCCTCCATCGTCAAGGCCATGGAAGAACTGGGCACCGGCAACTCGACCCCGGTCGAGGGCAGCGACTACCAGATCGACCCCGGCGATGTGGTGATTGCGGCGATCACGTCGTGCACCAACACCTCGAACCCGTCGGTGCTGATGGCCGCCGGCCTGGTGGCGCGCAAGGCGCGGGCGAAGGGGCTGACCGTCAAGCCGTGGGTCAAGACCTCGCTCGCGCCCGGATCGCAGGTGGTCCAGGACTATCTGGAGCATTCCGGCCTGCAGGACGATCTGGATGCCCTCGGCTTCAACATCGTCGCCTTTGGCTGCACCACCTGCATCGGCAATTCCGGCCCGCTGCTGGAGCCGATCGCCGAGGCCATCGACAAGGGCAACATCACCGTCGGTTCGGTGCTGTCCGGCAACCGCAATTTCGAAGGCCGCGTGCACCCGCAGGTGAAGGCGAACTATCTGGCGAGCCCGCCGCTGGTGGTCGCCTATGCCATCGCCGGCTCGCTCAAGGTCAACGTGGCGACGGATTCGCTGGGCAAGGACCAGGACGGCAACGACGTTTATCTGAAGGACATCTGGCCCTCCAATGCGGAGGTGCAGGCGGCGCTGCGCGAGCACCTGACCCAGCAGATGTTCGAGGAGCGCTATGCCAACGTGCTGCAGGGCCCGAAGGAATGGCAGGCGATCAAGGTGTCCGGTGGCGAGACCTATCAGTGGAACAGCGGCTCCACCTATGTCCAGAACCCACCCTATTTCGAGGGCATGACGGCGGAGCCGGGCGCGGTGTCCAACATCGTTGGCGCGCGGCCGCTGGCGGTGCTGGGCGACTCGATCACCACCGATCACATCTCGCCCGCCGGCTCCATTGCCCGCAACGGCCCGGCCGGTGAGTATCTGACCGAGCATCAGGTGCGTCCGGTCGACTTCAACAGTTACGGTGCGCGCCGCGGCAACCACCAGGTGATGATGCGCGGCACCTTTGCCAATATCCGCATCCGCAACCAGATGGCGCCGGGCACCGAAGGCGGCGTGACCAAGCACCTGCCGTCGGGCGAGGTGATGAGCATGTACGACGCCTCGCAGCGCTATCAGGCGGAAGGCGTGCCGCTGGTCGTCATCGGCGGCAAGGAGTACGGCACCGGCTCCAGCCGCGACTGGGCGGCGAAGGGCACCTACCTGCTGGGCATCCGCGCGGTGATCACGGAGAGCTTCGAGCGCATTCACCGCTCGAACCTGGTGGGCATGGGCGTGCTGCCGCTGGTGTTCCAGAACGGCCAGAGCCGCGAAAGCCTGAAGCTGGACGGCTCCGAGACGTTCGACATTTCGGGCGTGACCGAGTTGAAGCCGCGCATGGAAATGGACTGCACCATCCACCGCGCCGACGGCTCCAGCGAGCAGATCAAGCTGCTTTGCCGGATCGATACGCTGGACGAGGTCGACTATTACAAGAATGGCGGCATTTTGCAGTATGTGCTGCGCAACATGATGAAAGCGGGCTAACCACTTCATCCGCAAAGCTTTCCCGGACGGCGCGTCAGCGCCGATCCGGGACCTCCCGCGTGGGTTTCCATACCCCCGGCGCGCGACCCGCACGCCGGGGTTTTTATGGTGGACATTTACGGGCCGGCAAGGCCCGGGCGGTAGGATCGCGCTTTGCCCGCCGTTCCGGGAGGCCCGCCCGCCATGCCCTTTGGTCTCTCCCGCCGCTTCGGACTCGCCCTGGCAGTGCTGCTAACCGTGGCCGTCCCGGCGTGGCCGGTGCGGGCGGAGCCGTTGCACGACGCGGTGATCGCCGGCGATGCGGACATGGTCCGCATGCTGTTGCGCGCGGGGGCGCGGGCGGACACGGCGGATATCGCCGGCCTGACGCCGCTTCATTACGCCGCTGCGCTGGGCAAGGCGGATGCCATTCCCCTTCTGATCGGCGCCGGCGCGGACCCGAACGCCCGCGATGCCCGCGGGGTGACGCCGCTCCATCTTGCCGCCGCCAGCGGTCGGACCGGGTCGGTCAAGGCGCTGTTGCTCGGCGGTGCCGATCCGAATCTCGGATTCCCGGCCGACGGGCAGGCGGTCTCGGCCGCCCGGCAACGGATTTCGGCCGCCGTGGATGTCTATATCGATTTGTTTAACGGACGTGCCAGGGAACATCGACCGTCGCATCGCCCGCACTAACCGGCGGCGGATCCGGCGCAATCCCGACTCCAAACCCGTGTGTGAGGTGGGTATACTCGGGCCAATCGAAAAAACCCGCCCTGGAGGACCGCCGCCCATGCTCAGTCGCGAACAGAACGACATGCTGACCCAGACCGACCCCGGCACGCCGATGGGCGAGTATTTCCGGCGGTTCTGGTTGCCGGTGGCGCTGGTCGAGGAAGTGCGGGAGGCCGATGGCCCGCCGGTCCGCGTCAATATCATGGGCGAGGAACTGGTCGCCTTCCGCGACAGCGAGGGCGAACTGGGGTTGATCGACGCCCGCTGCCCGCACCGCGGCGCCCACATGTTCTTCGGGCGCAACGAGGAATGCGGCCTGCGCTGCGTTTATCACGGTTGGAAGTTCGACCGCCACGGCAAGGCCATGGACCTGCCGAACGTGCCGGCCGACAGCAACCTGCACAAGACCGTGCGCACCAAGGCCTATCCGGTGCGGGAATTCGGCGAGATCGTTTGGGCCTATCTGGGGCCGGCGGCCGGCAAGCTGCCCGGCGGGCAGTTGCCGGAATTGCCGCTCCTGGAATTTGCCATGCTGCCGCCGTCGCAGCGCTATGTGACCAAGCAGTTGTTCGAGTGCAACTGGGCGCAGATCATGGAAGGCGACCTGGATACGGCGCATTTCAGCTTCCTGCACATGCCGGCGCCGACGGTGGCCGAGACCACCCACGCGCACAGCCAGGCGGACGAGAAGCGGCTGCGCTGGATGCGCGACGATCCGATGCCGCAGTTCGACGTGCTGGAGCACGAATGCGGCTTCGTCGTCGCCGGCGCGCGCAAGGCCGACGACAAGAAATACTGGCGCATGACCCAGTTCCTGCTGCCGACCCACGGCACCGGCCCCTCGACCCTGCCGGGCGAGACCTATCACGGCTTTACGGTGGTGCCGATCTCGGACACGGCCTGCTGGGCTTATGCCTATGCCTGGAATCCGGACCGTCCGCTGACCAACGAGGAACGCACCAAGCTGGCCGCCGGCTGGGCGCTGGTGTGCGAGAAGGACGAGAATTACGTGCCGGTGCGCAATGTCCACAACGACTTCATGATCGACCGGGACGAGCAGAAGCACCGCACCTATACCGGCGTGAAGGGTCTGGCGGAGCAGGACTCGATGATCCAGCACAGCCAGGGACCGATCGTCGACCGCACCAGGGAGATCCTGACCGGCACGGATTCCGCCGTGGTGCGCTTCCGCACCAAGATGCTGCGCGGCGCGCGGGAATTGCTGGACGGGCAGGAGCCCGTGGCGCCGACCCTGCACCAGGCCTATCGCGCGCGGCCCGGAAGCTGGCTCACCGATGCGAACAAGACCGTGGAAGACGTGATGATGGAGCGCTTCCAGGACCCGCTCGGCCGTGTGCACGAGGATGGGCTCAAGGCGGCGGAGTAGGGCCGCTAGGGCCGCCGGGGCGGCTCTCGCACACCGCTTTCCCGGGCCTGACCCGGGACCCCGTGCCGGGAGGGATACGCGGCCGGGCTTTTTCTTCTCCCGCCTCTTCCGCGCAGGCGGGAGAAGAAGAAGCCGCGCACAGGGAAGGCCGGAGCGCGCCGGGAAGCGCGGCTCCGCGCCCTCACTCCGCGAGGCGCAGGACTTCGAGAATGTCGGCCTCGCCATGGACCCGGCGCGGGTTGGTGTGGGTCCAGCGGTCGTGCATGGTGTTCTGGGCGATCAGGTCGTATTGCTCCGGCGAGACGTCCACGGCCGACAGCGAGCGGGGCATGCCCAGGCCGGCGATGAAGTCGCCGACCACCTCCGACGCCGGCTCGCCCGGACGGCCCATGGCCTCGCTGACCAGCGCCTGGCGGGGCGCGGTCACGCCCTCGTTCCATTTCAGGGCGGCCGGCAGCATCACACACGAGGTGTAGCCGTGCGGCACGTCGCAGGTTCCGCCCAGGATATGGCCGATGGCGTGGCTGATGCCCTTGGGAATGTTACCGGTCATCGACATCCAGGCCCCCATCAGGCATTGCAGCCGGGCGTCGAGATTGCTGGCGTCCGCCTTCACCGCCGGCAGGCCGTTCGCCAGCAGCCGCAGGCCATGCAGCAAGGCGCCCTCGGCATAGGGGTTCAGGAAGGGCGAGCACAGTCCCTCGACGCAATGGTCGACGGCGCGGACGCCGGTGGAGAGCCAGAGCCATTCCGGCGTGTGAACCGTCGGCGCCGGGTCGAGGATCACCGAGACCGGGACCAGATCCGGGTGGGTATAGCCCTGCTTCACCTTGGTGCGCTGGTCGGTGCAGCCGCCCAGCGGGTTGAATTCGCCTCCCGATAGCGTGGTCGGCACGCTGATCTGGCGGACGTCCGGGCCGTCGAACTCCGGGGCGATGTTCTTGCCGTCGGTGGAGGTGCGCACGTGGTAGTCGTCCAGGCCCTCCACGGTGAACACTTTGTGCTTCAGGCAGATCTGCACGACCTTGGTCGCGTCGGTGACGCTGCCGCCGCCGAAGGTGACCAGCAGGTCGGCGCCGGCGGCCTCGGCCTGTTTCGCGCACTCGATCACGGCGTCGCGCGGCGAGTGTGCCGGGATGCCGACGAATGTGCCGGCGTGGCGGTTGCCGAGATCGAATTCCGCGCGAGCGATCTCCTCGGTGCGCTCATAGAGGGAGCGGGAGCCGACGATGAACACCCGCTTCGCGCCGCGGCTGGCGGATTCCTTGGCAATCGCCTCGGCGGCCGGAGTGCCGAACCAGACATTGTCCATGCGGGTGAAGCGATGCTGGCCTTGGATCATGACAGGGTTCCTCGGTTCCCGCCGGAGCGGCGGTTTGGACTGCGCCTATTCGGCGGCGGTTTCGTGGGCGCTGGCCTGGTGCGCTTCCGCCCACTCACGCAGCTTGACCCGCTGGATCTTGATGGTGTTCGGGCTGATCGCGAGCGGCCATTCCTCCACGGCGACAACCCGCACCGGGCATTTGTAATTGGCGAGATTGCGGCGGCAACGGGCGATCAGCGCCTGTTCGTCGAAGTCGGCGTCCGGTTTCAGTTCGACGAAGCCGAAGGCACGCACACCCCGCGCGGTGTTGATGGAGATCACCTGCGCCTTGGCGATGCCCGGCTCCTTTTCCAGCTCCGCTTCGATTTCCGCCGGGCTGACCAGAAAACCGGAGAGGCGCAGCATGTCGTTGATGCGGCTGAGATAAACCAGGCATCCGTCCTCGCGCATCTGGCCGAGATCGCCGGTGCGCAGCCAGCCATCCTCGGTCCAGGCCCTGGCGTTGGCCTCCGGATTGTCCGCATACTCCAGCATCAGGGTCGGGCCCGACACCTCGATCTCCCCCGGAACGCCGGGCGGGCAGAGGTCGCCGGTTTCCTGGTCGCGCACGCGGATGCCGCTCGCCGGGTTCACCGGAAAGCCGCCGCCGAACATCGCTTCGGCCAGCGGCACGTCGCGCGGGCGAAGCGCCATATAGGCCAGGCACTCGCTCATGCCGAAGGCGTTATTGGCATAGATGCCGGCGCGCTCGAACGCCTCCCGGTGCGATGGCAGCGGCGGGTTCACGCCGAAGGCGATGACGAGGCGCAGGGACGGGTAGGGGCGTTGTTCCGCCTCGCCTTCCAGCATACGCACCAGCACCTCGTCGGTGATGACGAGATGGGTGACCTTGTGGCGTTTGATCAACTCCCCTGCCTCGGCCGGATCGAACAGGGCCTGGATGACCTGGGGCGTTCGGGCCGCGGCGGAGAGGGTCAGGTTGACCAGGCCGACGGTGCCGCACAGCGGCGCGGTCTGGAAGAACACCGCGTCCGGCGCCTGCATCCGCCAGTGGGCCGAGACACGCTGCGCATGCTCTTCCAGCGAGGCATGGGCGTGCAGGACGAATTTCGGCGCCGACGTGGTGCCGGAGGTGGTGAAGATCTGGGCGGGCACGTCCGGGCCGCCATGGTCTTCGGCCATGGGGGCCGCGTCCGCCAGGGCGGAGAGGCGATGCACCGGACGCCCCAGCACGCTCGCCGGTACGTTCGGCGCGCCGTCGACATCATGGGCGATGACCATTTCCAGGCCGCGAAGGGCGGCCGGGTCGATGGCGGCCAGGATGGCCTCGAAGTCGATGTCCTTGAAGCCGGGCCAGAACACCAGCGCGCGGGCACCGGTGCGGCCGACAATGTCCTCCACCTCCTTGGCCCGGAAGCGGGTGTTGACGCCGACCACGGTCGCGCCCATCCGCCAGACGGCGAAGGTGAGGGCATAGTGCGCGGGCGTATTCGGCAGCCAGAGGGCGATGCGGTCGCCCTGGCCCAGGCCCAGGGCGGAGAGGCCGGTGGCGAAGCGCCGGCTCAGGTCGTCCAGCGCCGCGTAGGAGGTGGTGCGGCCCGCCTCGATCAGTGCCGGAACGGCGGGCGCGCTCTCCGCCGCGGCGGCCAACAAGCCCGCAAGGGTTCTGGTAGGCATGGACGTTTCCCGAACGAAAGGGTTCGGACCCAACCTACCAGCCCCCCACGGGCATTGCCAGGATCACGCGGCCTCGGCCTTGGCCCTGGGCTTCACGATCATCAGGCCATAGGCGTAGATGGCCGCGAGGATGGCCGCCCCGATCAGGTCGCTGTACGTGCCCGGATAGAGCAGGACCGCGCCGGCGACCAACAGCGGTGCCCGTACCAGCCAATCGATCCGACCGACCCAGTACAGCCAGCCTTCCAGGGCGGACGAAATCAGCCAGACCGCGATCACCGCCGTCGTCACGTCGTGGATGATGGCCAGGGTCTCGCCGTGCAGGATCAGCGTCGGGTTCAGCACGAACAGGAAGGGCAGGATGAACAGGATGATGCCCAGGCGCATCGCCATCACGCCGGTTTTCATCGGGTGCGAGCCGGCAATGGTCGAGGCCGCCACGGCCGCCACCGCCACCGGCGGCGTGATATAGCTCATCATGCCCCAGTAGAGGATGAACAGGTGGCCGGCCACCCGGTCGAGGCCCGCATCCACCACGGCCTGGCCCATGACCAGGGCGAGGAAGATGTAGCAGGCGCTGACGGTCATGCCCATGCCCAGGATGAAGCTGGTGATCGCGCCCAGCACCAGCAGCAGGATGACATTGTCGCCGGCGAATTGCAGCAACTCGCCCGAGAAGGCCGGGCCGACGCCGGTATAGCTGAGCGAGCCGACGATCATGCCGATGCCGACCAGGATGCCAACGATGTTGACGATGTTCTTGGTGGCGTCGAGGACCAGTTCGATCAGGTGACGGAAGCCGAAGCGGTGCTCGCCCTTCTTGAAGATCGCGCAGGTGACGATCAGCACGCCGGTCGCGAAATACGGGGCGAACGCCTCGATCCGCATGAAAATCAGCATGTAGACCAGCATGATCAGGCTGAAGAGATAGTACCAGCCGTCCTTGACGACGTCCCGCAGGCGCGGAATCTCCTCGGCCGGCTGGCCCTTCAGGCCGTTGCGGGCGGCATAGTTGTCGGCCTGCAACAGCAGCGCCAGATAGAACAGCACCGCCGGCACCAGGGCCGCAATGACCACTGTCGAGTACGAGACGTTCAGGAACTCCGCCATGATGAAGGCGACGGCGCCCATCACCGGCGGCATCAGCGCACCACCGGTCGAGGCGCAGGCCTCGACCGCGCCCGCATAGGTGGCGGGATAGCCGATGCGCTTCATGGTCGGGATGGTGATCTGGCCGGTGGTGACCACGTTGGAGATCACCGAGCCCGACAGCGAGCCAAAGAAGCCGGACGACAGAATGGCCACCTTGGCCGGGCCGCCACGGCTTTTGCCCAGCAAAGCCGTGGCAAAGGCCATGAAGAACTCGCCGCCGCCGGTCACGACCAGGGCCGAACCGAAGATCAGGAAGCCGATCAGCAGGTTGGTGACCACGCGCATGGGAAGGCCGATGATTGACTCGGTGCCGAGCGCGTGCTGGCGCACGAATTCCTCGACCGCGCTTTCCGGTCCCCAGAGGAAGCCCGGCATGTATTCGGCGAACAGAGGGTAGAGGAAGAAGAACAGGCAGACGCCGAACAGGATCCAGCCGCCGGCGCGCCGCACCGCCTCCAGCGCCAGGACGCAGATCACGCCGGCAATGATCGTCGCGTCGGGCGGGGCCAACAGGTCCCAGCCTTCCTGGATGATCCGCTCGCCATTGTAGGCCATGAAGCCCGCACAGAAGAGCGTCAGGGCGAAGAGTATCCAATCGATGATGGATATTCGTCCTGTTGTCTCGCCCTTGAAGCCATAGACGAGATAGACCATGCTCATGAAGATGCCGAGCATGACATAGAAGAACGAGGTGTCGATGATCAACAGCAGTCCGAAGAACTGCCAGTTGAACACTTGGTTCATTGCCAGGTAGATGCCGATCACGCCCATGATGATCGTGAGCGTGCGGACCCAGCCGTGCACCCGGTCGCGTTCACTTAACCCCGGCGGGGGGGCTGCGTCTGCCATGCGAATTTCCTCCCTCGAAGGCGAATAGCACCTTCGTGTCACAGTTGGCGCTCTTCTAGCATTCTGCCGGCAACTGTCAAAGGCTCCCTGCAACACGGTCGGAGTCCGGCAGCCGACGGCATTTGCCAAGAGCGGGACGCAGGCCGGCGGCGAGACGGGGACAGGGCTCGTGCCGAGGGACAAGCGCGTTTGCCCCACACGCAAACCCGGCGCGGAGGCTGTGCCGCGCCGGGTCGGTACCACGGTGACCGGCGGCCGCCGCGCAGAGGCGCGGATGGCAGCCGGTCATAGAGGGTCTATCAAGACAGATACCAGATCGACTGAGCCTCCACCGCGATATCGGTGTCGACAAACACGTCCGCCAGACCATAGCTGTAATGCGCGTAGGTTGCGTCCGCGTCGGTGTAGGTGTCGTTCATCTCCACCAACGGCACCATGTTCAGGGTGAGCGTGTCGCCGATATCGCCGGTGATCATCGTGATCGAGGCCGCGCTGAAATCGAGCTGCTCCAGCACATCCAGCGCCTGATTGTCGGCCGCACCGTTGGTCATGTCGACGTGGCTGGCTTGCTCCATCGCCAGCGCCGTAAACGTGCCCGTCGCGACATCGAAGGCACCGTCGCTGAACTTCAGGGTCTCGACATTGCTGACCTGGTCCATCCCGTCGGAGCCGAACAGATCCGTGACCTGGACCGCGGATGCCTGGTCCGTCGGCATGATGGCATAGGTTGCGAATGCCCCGCCGAACATCGCCGTATCGTGTCCGTTGCCGCCATCGAGCCAGTCGTCTCCGCTTGCACCGTACAGGACGTCGTTTCCGTCATTGCCATTGATGATGTCGAAGACGTCACTGCCCAGCATCAGGTTGTCGGCGGCATTGCCGTCCCCCTGGGATACCGGAGCCTTGGTATACCTGTCGGTGAGAATCAGAATTTCGGTGTTCTCGGCCATGGTGACCGAGACATCGCTGATAATCGTGTCGACACCGGCGTCGCCCTGTTCGATGACCGTGTCGTTTTCTCCGGTCAGATAGATGTCGTGACCGTTGCCGCCCGAGAGGATGTCCTGCTTGGTTTCGTTGAGATGCTGGGCGTGGCGGAAAATATTGTTTTCATCCGTGCCGACCAGCTCGTCCGCGCGCATCGTACCGCCGATCGCAGTCCATCTCGGCAAGGCGTCGGTCAATTCGGGTGGGGCGATCGTGGGGGTGATCAGGGGATCGCCCGTGGTGACGGTGTCGTAGCCGACAATGGCGCGCAGGCGGGCCACGTCCTCTGGGGTGATGGTGTCGGTGGCGAGATTGACCGCGTCCGGCCCGTAGAAGGCCGAGAGCGCCGCTTGGTAGAAACCGTCGTGGTACTGTCCGTCTTCGATCGAATAATACGAGTCGGCGAACTGGAGGATTTCAACGTTGTGAACCTGCTCGTTTCCGGCCTCGCCGCTGTCGGGGGCGTTGACGTAGTAGGTGCCCCAGCCATATTGCCCGATCTGATAGTCGGCGGCCACGGACGCGTAGATCGAGACATCGATCCCGTCTCCGCCCTGCAACTCGTCGTTGCCGCCACCGCCATAGAGGATGTCGTTGCCAGCGCCGCCGGACAGGCGGTCGGTGCCGCTGTTGCCGATCAGGACGTCGTCGCCGGCATTCCCACCCAGCATATCCCGATAG
Organism: Alphaproteobacteria bacterium; assembly: GCA_020638555.1. Taxonomy (NCBI): domain Bacteria; kingdom Pseudomonadati; phylum Pseudomonadota; class Alphaproteobacteria; species Alphaproteobacteria bacterium. The sequence continues at coordinate 140,426 of JACKII010000006.1, forward strand.
CTTCCGCTGATCAGAATGTCATTGCCGGTGCCGCCCAGCGCGAACATGAGGCCGACCCAGTCTCCGATAATCACGTCGTTGCCGTCGCCGCCGAACGCATAATCGGTGCCACCACTCTGCGCCCTGCCGGGTTCGATCCAGTCGTCGCCGGCGTCACCGAACAGAAAATCCGAGCCGAAGCCCCCGCGGATGGTGTCGTTGCCGTCGCCGCCGAAAATGGTGTCGCGGCCGTTCTGACCGGTAATCGTGTCGTCGCCGCCCATACCGTTATAGGGGGTGGTTTCCTCCAGGTAGCTGACTGGCAACTCGTAGGTGTCGTCGGCGCTGGTTCCCAACACGGCATCCTGGCCGAACCGGAAATCGGCGATGGGGAGTGTGCCGGTTGCGCCATCGACCAGTTCCGTATTGCCGGACAATTGGGCGAGGCCGAATATCAGGTGAGTATTGTTGAACCCGGAGATCGTATTGTTCTCGACAACAGCCAACGTATCCGTCCGGTTCATGATGATGTACGGCGCATTGTCGGCATTGTCGGTCGGATCGAGGTCCAACCGGTTGTTGACCAGCACATTATCGCGGATCACGACGGAATCGCCGGGCTCGTTACCGTAGCGAGCCGCCGTGTAGTTGATGATCCCCGGGCCGATGCCGGACTGTTCGCGGGTGATGGTGTTGTTCGCGATCAGAACATCGCCGCCGGCGGTGATGTCGATCAAAAGATTTCCGGGCTCCAGGCCAGTGCTATTGGTTCCGTCGGAGATGTTGGAGCCGGTGACTTCGGTGTAGTAGGCCGTGCTTTTGACGGCGTGCCCGCCGACCGTGTCGTGAATGGTGGAATTCTCGACGAAGAGGGCATTGGCGTGGACGTAGATGGCGTGCGATTTGCCGTTGATATAGCCGTTTTCCGAAAACTCCGACCCGATGATGCGAACGGTGCCCTCCCGGCCTTCGACCTGGGTTCCGAGCACGCCGTCGTCATTGCCCTCGAAGACGGAGTTGACGACGGTGACATCGCCGCTTTCGATCCGGACGCCGGCGCCATTGCGACTGGTCGAATGGAAGTTGCGGAAGGTGATATTCTCGATCGTGACCGACTGGGACGCATCGCCGGAAATAACGAACAGACCTTTCGAGACACTCGTCTGACCGGATACTGTGCCGTCGGCATTGCGTTCCAGACCGGTATCGAAGACCGCGCCGGCGCCATCGCCCTTGATGGTGATGCTCGCGGAGATCCTGATATCCACCGGTATCCGGCTGGTTGGCTCCCCAGTGACCGGATCCAGGTAATAGCCGCGGTCGGGGGTGTAGTTGCCCTCGGCGATGACGATCGTGTCGCCATCCACTGCGTTCAGGGCAGCACTGCGCAATTCGTCGTACGACGAAACTGTAATGATTTGACCCATGATACTCCTGCCAAGATTTTCTTGTTTGTTGGCTTTTAGCGATATGGCATGGGTCTTTGTAAAACGCAAAGGATTCAGATAAAGAATTTACTTAGATTACCCTAATACTTTCAAGATAATTTTCACAAACTTACACATATATTGGTATACATATTACGTTATTTTTATGTCAATCGAGGAGTATTTTTGGGACAAACGGAAAACGCACATCGCCAGGCATGTCAAACTTTCGGCCCGTTTGACGGCAACAAATGGCGAAAATGATGCAGTAATATTCACATGCGACAAATTGGGATAATTCAAAAGGCGGCAATAATATATTACAGATATGACGATTATATCCATAATACATTATGTTTATACTTTGATCTGAATCAATCTTTGGGTTGGCAAGATTGATCCCGGTGCCGTCGATGCCTCGCGTCCTGCCCGCATGGGCGGCGCTTTCCATCGCTCTGGGATTCACCGATAATCCCCACCCCCACGCACAAGGAGATACAGAGCCAATGAATCCCGACGTTCAAGCCGCCATGCCGGAACTGGAAAAATGGGTCGGACGTCAGCGCATCGTCGAGGACGAGATGGGACTGACATCGGTGCAACGCGCGGCCGCGACCATGAATGTCGATCCCGGCAGCTTCCGGAATGGGGATGCGGTGCCCCGGCAATGGTTCAACATGTTCTTTCCGGATATCTGCCGCCAGGACGATATCGGCCCGGACGGCCACCCGAACAAAGGCGTCTTCCTGCCGCCGATTCCGTTGCCGCGCCGCATGGGCGCCGGGCGCCGGGTCAGGATCATGGGCAATCTCGTGGTCGGGCAACCGGCGCGCAAGATTGCCGAGGTGGCGGCGATCATCCCGAAAAGTGGCCGGTCCGGCAATATCGTCATCCTGACCATGAAGCTGACCTTCGAGAGCGGCGGCAAGACCATCGCCGTCGACGAATTCGATGCCATTTATCGCGAGGCGGTGCCGCCAGGGCAAAAATCGTCCACGACGGCGTTCCGCGAGGCGCCCACCGAGAGCGATTGGCAGGAAACGCACCATTTCAGCGAAGCGCTGAACTTCCGCTATTCCGCGGTGACGTGGAACGCCCATCGCATTCACTATGACGCGGACTATACCCGCGACGTGGAGGGCTATCCGCACACGGTGCAGAATGGCGGCCTCACCATGCAGACGGTCACCGATGCGGCGTGCCGGCACAATGGCGGCGTGATCGACGGTCTCGACGCCCGCCTGACCAAGCCGATCAATGTCGGCGATACCGTGACCATTCTCGGCCGGCACGAGGGGACCAACGAGGCTTGCTGGATCGCCGACCGGCACGGGCATTTGTGTGCCGAGATGACGGTGTCCTTCGGCGGCTGAGCAAAGCCGCTCGGGCCGCATGCCGGTTCCGGATCGGCCTGCCGCCAACAAAAAACGCCAGCCCTTCGGGGCTGGCGTTTTCGGTTTGCAGGGCCGCTCACGGCCCGGCAAGACGGTGGGAGAGGGCGCCTAAGTGGCGGTCCCTCCCGCGCCGTGAGAAGGCTCGGTCCCGGAGCGCGGCCCCGGCTCCCCGTCCTGGTCGGCGTTCGGGAAGAGCTTGTGGCCGCCGAAGATTTTCCGCTCCCGAATCCATTCGAACACCGCATAGAGCATCGGGATCATGAAGATGCCGAACATCGCCGAGGCCAACATGCCGAACAACACCGGCATGCCCACGGCGAACATGCTGTCCGCACCGGGGCCTTGTGCGACCACCAACGGGATCAGGCCGGCGATGAAGGCGAAGCTGGTCATCATCACCGGGCGGAAGCGCTGGTGGGCGCCGGTGACCGCGGATTGCTGGATGCTTTGTCCTTCGGCCCGTCGCGCCAGCGAGAACTCGGTCATCAGGATCGAGTTCTTGGCGGCCAGGGCGATCAGCACGACGATGCCGATCTGGGCGTAGAGCACGAAGCTCATATCGGCCAACTGAACGCCGATCATCGCCCCCAGCACCGCGACCACGACCGATAGCAGCACCGGGATCGGCACGTTCCAGCTTTCGTACAGCGCCACCAGAAAGAGGAAGGCGAACACGATCGCAAACCCGATCACGATCGGCGTTTGCCCCGCCGACTCGACCTGCTCCAGGGCCTGGCCGGTCCATTCGTAGGCATAGCCGCGCGGAAGGTCCTTATTCGACAGGTCCTCCATCGCCGCGATGGCATCGCCGTCGCCATAGCCGGGGCCGGCACTGCCATTGATGGAGATCGCACGATAGTTGTTGTAGCGCACGATCGACCGGGCGCCGACCTCCAACGTGGCCCGCGCCACCGCCGACATGGGGACCATGGCGCCGGTGTTGCTCTTGACCTTGATGTCGTAGATCGAGTCGATGGTGTTGCGGAACTGCTTCTCGCCCAGCAGCCGCACGGTCCAGGTTCTGCCGAACAGGTTGAAGTCGTTGACGTAGAACCCGCCCAGCGTGGTTTGCAGCGCCTGGAACACATCGGACAGCTTCAGGCCCAGCACCTGCACCTTGTCCCGGTCGATATCCAGCCGGACCTGGGGGGTCGACGCGTCGAAGGTGGAGAACACCCGTTGCAGTTCCGGCCGTTGGTTCGCCTGAACGATGATGTTGCGCATGGTCGCCGCCATTTCGCTGGGCGATTGGCCGGTCAACCCTTCGAGGATGTACTCGAACCCGCCGGTCTGGCCGATGCCGGAGATGGCAGGTGGGTTCAGCGGCAGGAAATAGCCTTCCGTCAGGGGGGCGAGAGACCGGGTCAGGCGGTTCACCACGGCCGTGGCGTGCAGGTCCGGCGTGACCCGCTCCTCATAGGGCTTCAACCGGATGAACAGGATGCCGGAACTTGACGATGCGCCGCCGCCCAGGAAATCGAAGCCGGCCACCGAGACCACGGTCTGCACTGCCGGATCGGCGCTGACGATTTTCTGCGCCTTTGCTGCTGCGGCTTCCGTCCGGTTGAGCGACGCGCCGGGCGTCAGCCCGAACACCGCCATGATATAGCCCTGGTCTTCTTCCGGCAGGAAGCCGGACGGCGTCGTGGAGAACATATACAAGGTGCCGCCTGCCAGGGCAGCGACCAGCACGATGCTCATCACGGCGACGCGCACCAGGCGGGCCACGACCCAGCCATAGCCGTCGCCGACCCGATTGATGCCGTTGGTGACGACGCGCATGATGCGGCCAGGATGGCCAGGCCGCAGGATGAGGGTGCAGAGGGCAGGGGATAGCGTCAGCGCGTTGATGGCCGAAATCACCATCGCCGCAGAAATCGTGATGGCGAACTGGCGGAACAACACGCCGCTGGAGCCGGGCAGGAAGGCGATCGGCACGAACACCGACAGCAACACCAAGGTGATGGCGATCACCGGGCCGGTGATTTCGGCCATGGCCTTGTGGGTCGCTTCGGCGGGCGAAAGGTGCGGTTCTTCCTCCATCACCCGTTCGACATTCTCGACCACGATGATGGCGTCGTCGACGACGATGCCGATGGCCAGGACCAAGGCGAGGAGGGATATGGTGTTGGCCGAGTAGCCAAACGCCAGCAGCACCGCAAAGGTGCCGATCACGGCAACCGGCACCGCCAGCAGCGGAATCACGGTCGGGCGCAGGCGGCCGAGGAAGACAAACACGACGATGGCGACCAGGATGAACGCTTCCACCAGGGTGTGAACGACCTTGTCCATCATCGCCGAGACGAACTCGGCCGTGTTGTAGATATAGGCGTAGGTTACGCCTTCGGGGAAGCGGGGTTTCAGATCCTCCAGGCGCTGGGCCACCGCTTTGGCGACCGCAACCGCATTGGCGCCAGGCGACAGATAGATGCCGATGGCGGCGACGGGGCGGCCCTCGAACCGGGCCGTGGTATCGTAGTTGGCCGCGTCCAACTCGACGCGCCCGATGTCTTTGATCCGGACCAGCGCGCCGTTGCTGTCGCTGCGAAGCACGATGTTCTCGAATTCCTCGGCGGAGGTCAGGCGGCCCTTGGTGGTGACCGTCAACTGCAGCCGCTGGTCCTTGCTGAGCGGCGCCGCACCGATCCGGCCGGCCGCGGCCTGGAGGTTCTGAGACTTGATCGCGGCGATGATTTCCGCACTGGAGAGCTCATAATTGGCGAGCTTTTGCGGATCGAGCCAAATGCGCATGGAATAATCCTGCGCGCCAAAAATGGTAACATCGCCAACGCCGGGAACGCGCTTCAACTCGTCCAGGATCGAGATGGTGACGAAGTTGGAAAGAAACAGGTTATCGTGCTCGGGGTTGTTCGAATAGAACATGAACACCTGCAACAGGCTGGTCGAAACCTTTTTGATCGACAAACCTGTTGATCGAACTTCTTCCGGCAACTTGGTTTCAACCAGGCTGGCCCGGTTTTGCACGTTGACGGTGGCGATGTCCGGGTCCTGGCTCAGGTCGAAACTGACATTCAGGCGGTAGGAGCCGTCGCTTCCCGACGTCGACTTCATATACCGCATGCCCGAAACGCCGTTGATCGCGTTTTCGAGCTGCTGTGCCACGCTTTCTTCCACCGTTGGCGCATCGGCGCCGGAATAGGTGGCCGTCACCTGTACCGTTGGCGGGGCGATATCCGGGTATTGCGCGGTCGGCATGACGGCGATCGCGATGGCGCCGGCCAGGGTGATGACCAGCGACACGACCATCGCCATGCGCGGACGTTTGATAAAGGTATCCGAAATCATGGGGGTCGGACCTAGCCGTCTTTAGAGGGATTGCCGTCAGGGTCCGTCGCCATTTGCGGCGCAACCTTGCCGCCGGGACGGGCATTCTGGTGGCCGCTGACGATCACGCGATCACCCTTTTCGAGGCCGGATTTGACGACGATCACCGATCCGCGTTGCTCGCCCACGATCAGGCGTTTGATGCGCACCGTGTCATCCTTGTCGACGACCAGCGCATAGGCGCCCTGCTGGTCCAGCAACAGGCCGGCCTGTTGCATCACCAGTTTCTCCTCCGGCGCCTTGCGGACAACCTCGACATTGACCAGTTGCTGGTCGACCAGCAACTGGTCCGGATTGGGGATGCTGGCGCGGACCTCGACCGAGTCGGTGGCCGCCGACGCCTGGACATCCGCGAACTGGATATGGCCCTTGTGGGGGTAGAGCGAGCCATCCCCCAGATGGAGTTGCACATAGACGCTGTCGGCACCCTCGCCGATTTTCTGCACCTGCAACAGCAGCCATTGCGGCACCGGGAAGCGTACGAAGATCGGGTCTTGCGCCACCAGCATCACCAGGGGTCCGCTGGACGGCCCCACCAGATTGCCCACGGAATAGGCCGAACGGCCGATGCGGCCGTCCATGGGCGCGCTGATCTTGGTGTAACTGAGATTCAGGCGCGCAGTGCCCAGGTCCGCCTTGCGGGCCTGAAGGTTCGCCTGCGATTGCGCCAGGTTCGCGGCGGCTTCGTCCAGGCTGGCCCGGGCGACGTTGTTGCGGCTCGCCAGCGCTCTCATCCGGTCGAAGGTTTGGTTGGCCAGTGTCACCGCGGCTTCGGCGCTGACGACATTGGCTTCGGCCTGTTGCTCCGCCAGTTGAAACGTGTCGGGTTCGATTTGGTACAGCAATTCGTCTTTTTTGACGTCCGCGCCTTCCTCGAACAGCCGCGCCTTCAAGAACCCTTGCACGCGCGCCCGGACTTCCACCTTGTCGATGGCTTCGACGCGACCGGAGAATGTGCGGGTGTTGGTCAGGTCCTTCAATTCGGCCGGCGCCACGACCACCGACGGCGGAGGCGGCGGCGCTGTCTGACTCTGCGCCTGCTTCTCATCGCAGCCCGAGAGCAACCCTGCGGCGAGTAACATCAAAACTGCCGGGACGGCAAAGCGCATTCTCGCTCTCTCCATGAACCAAACTTCCTCGGTTTGCCATATCGGTAAAACGGTGCGGTAGCGTCAGCGAAACTGCTTACCCAAATCAGCGAGCTTCCCTATTACCCGGACTCGGGTATGTGCACAACAATAACACGTTGTCGCACTTTGTCTTTTGCGGCAGTATAGTAGCAACGGTGACGGTGAGCAACCATTGGTGAAAGTCTTCTAAACACCATCGACACCGAAGCGGGATGCGACCGGGGTTTTGTCGGCAGTGCTGATCAAATTTGTCTATATGCCACGCGCCGGCAGGTCTGTGGGGAGGGGCGCGGGTGCCGGGGCAATTGTCGCTGGCGTATCTCGGTCCGCTCGGCGTAAGATTTCCCCGAATAACGGAGGAAACAGCCATGTCACGAGCATCCAAGGCGACGCCGGTGGGGATCAACCACGTGGTTCTCAACGTGCGGAACATGGAAGAGTCGCACCGCTTTTGGACCGAAGTGGTCGGCATGCACCAGGTGGGCCAGTTGAAGCCGCGCCCGGACCGCCCCAATCCGCCGAACATGCGCTTCTATAGCGGCCTGCGTCAGGGCCGGGAGAACCACCACGATCTCGCGCTGGTCGAGAATCCGAACCTGCCGGAACCGCCGGAAGAATGGAGCATGTTCGGCATGCCGTCGGCGGTCAACCACATCGCCATCACCTTTCCCGACCGCGAGTCTTGGATGAAGCACCTGGAATATCTTCAGGAAAAAGGGGTGAAATTCAACCGTCGCGTCGATCATGGCATGACCCACAGCTTGTATATCAACGACCCCAACGGCTATGGCGTCGAACTGCTCTACGAGCTGCCGCGGGATGTCTGGGGCGGCGATATCGACGGCGCCCTGAACTGGGCCCGCGCCCTGCCGACCGAGGGCAAGGAGGCGCTCGAAGACGCGACCGACGACCTGCCCGTGTTCGGCAAGGCCTGACGAGGCGTCCATGCCCAAGCGCCAGAGCATCGAAATCCCCGGCTTCAGCCACGCCAACCCGATTCCGGGCGCGAGCCGCATCGGCAATCTGATGATGTCGAGCGTCATCGGCGGCCGGGACCCGGGCGCAAGCACCATGCCGCCGGATCTTGGCGGGCAGATCGCCAACGTCTTCACCCATATCCGCAGCGCCATGGCGGCGGCGGGCGGCTCGCCGGACAATATCCTGCGCATCACGTTTTATGTGCGGGATGCGGCGGAGGGCCGGGCAGCGCTGAACGGCGAGTGGGAGAAGATGTTCCCAGACCCCGAGTCCCGCCCCGCCCGGCACACCATCGCCGTGCCCGGCAGCGGTCCCGGTCTGGTCTCGTGCGAGTTCGTGGCGGTGCTGGACTGACGTCCCGACCGGAATGGAGAGCATTTGACATGAAATTCGGTGTCGGCCAGCCGGCCACCCGGCTGGAGGATATTCGTCTGGTCCAGGGCCAGGGCCATTTCCAGGACGACCGGCAACTGCCGGGTCAGGTCTATACGGTGTTCGTCCGCTCGCCCCACGCCCATGCGAAGATCAACGGCGTCGCGACCGCCGCTGCCAGGGCCGCGCCGGGCGTGCTGGCGGTCTATACCGGGGCGGACTATGCCGCCGACGGCCTCGGCATGCCGAAGGCGACGCAGCCGCGCAAGCGCGCCGACGGCTCGCCCATGTTCGCGCCGCAGCGCCCGGCCATGATGGTCGACCGGGTGCGCTATGTCGGCGACACCGTGGCCATGGTCATCGCCGAGACCCTGAACCAGGCCAAGGACGCCGCCGAACTGGTGGACGTCGACTACGAACCGCTGCCGTCGGTCACCGACACGGCCTTCGCCGCCGATCCGGCCTCGCCGCCGATCTGGGAGGGCAACCCCGACAACATCTCGCACCGCCACGAGCGCGGCGACAGGGCCAAGACCGAGGCGGCTTTCGCCGGGGCGGCCCACATCGTCAAGCGCCGCTATGTCATCACCCGCGTCCACGCCCAGTATATGGAGCCGCGCGGCTCGCTGGGGGTCTGGGATGCGGGCGACGAGCGCTATGTGCTCTATGCCGACGTGAACTACCCGCACCGGGTGCGCAACATGCTGGCCAACCAGGTGTTTCGCGTGCCGGAAAGCGCGGTCCGCGTCGTGGTGCAGGATGTGGGCGGCGGCTTCGGCACCAAGGGCTGGCAGTATGTCGACCACCGGCTGGTGCTGTGGGCGGCCCGGAAGCTCGGCCGGCCGGTGCGCTGGACCTGCGAGCGCTCGGAGGCCGTCATGGCTGACGAGCACGGGCGCGACAATATCGGCGAGATTTCCCTGGCCTTCGATGCCGGGGGCAAACTCCTGGGCCTGCACCTCGACATGATCGCCAATATCGGCGCCTATGTCGCCAGCGACCGGCAATTGCTGACGCCCTTCGGCCAGATCGGCACCGTGACCGGCGTCTATGACATTCCGGCGGCCTATGTCTGCATCGACGCGGTGCTGACCAACACCAACCCGACCGCCCCCTATCGCGGCGCCGGCCGGCCGGAAGCCATCTATCTGATCGAGCGCGCGATGGATGCCGCCGCCGACGAACTGGGCATCGACCGGCTGGAATTGCGCCGGCGCAACATGATCCAGCCCGCGCAACTACCCTACAAGACGCCGTTGGGGCCGCACTATGATGTGGGCGCCTTTCCCGACAATCTGGACCGGGCTTTGACGCTCGCCGATGTCGCCGGTTTTGCCGCGCGCCGGGCCGAATCGGCGGCGCGCGGCAAGCTGCGCGGGCTCGGCATCGCCAACGCCATCGAGCAGGCGGCCGGCCCGCAGCCGGAATATGCGGAGGTGCGCTTCAACCCTTCCGGCACGGCACTGCTGATGCTGGGCACCAAGAGCCACGGCCAGGGCCACGAGACGGTGTTCAAGCAAATCCTGCACGAAAAGCTGGGCATCGACCCGGCGGACGTGCGCTTTATCGACGGCGACACCGACCGCGTCGCCTTCGGCATGGGCTCGAACGGATCGCGGTCCATGGCCATTGGCGGGTCGGCGCTGGTGCTGGCGGCGGACAAGATCATCGCCAAGGGCAAACGGCTGGCCGCGCACCTGCTGGAGGCGGGGGAAGGCGACGTGGAATTCGCGGACGGCGCGTTCAGCGTCGTCGGCACGGACCGAAAGCTCGCCCTGAAGGACGTCGCCCGTGCGGCCTTCCAGCCGGCGCGTCTGCCGCAAGGGATGGAGCCGGGCTTCTATGAGAACGCCACCTTCAGCGCGAGCGAGCCGACCTATCCGAACAGCTGCCATGTCTGCGAGGTGGAGGTGGACCCGGAAACCGGCCGCACCCAGGCGCTGGGCTATTGGGTGGTGGACGATGTGGGCACGGTCATCAATCCGCTGACGTTGAAAGGCCAGATCCACGGCGGCATCGCCCAGGGCATCGGCCAGGCGCTGATGGAGCGCGTGGTCTACGACCCCGACAGCGGCCAGTTGCTGAGCGCCAGCTTCATGGACTACGCCATGCCGCGGGCCGGCGACCTGTCCTCGGTCGCGGTCGAGAGCAACCCGATTCCCACCGCCCGCAACCTGCTGGGCGCAAAGGGGGCCGGGGAGGCGGGTACGGTCGGAGCACTGCCCAGCTTCATGCTGGCGGTGATGGATGCGCTGCGCCCGCTCGGTGTGCGGGACCTGGACATGCCGGCAACGCCGGAAGCCGTGTGGCGGGCGATCCAGGCCGCGCGTTCGGCCGGCTGAACCGGCACCTTGGTCCTATCCGGTTGTTGCGGATTGCAATTGCGGTGGCAGTTGTATGTGGTACCCTGTTCGCGGAGATGCATATGTGCTTCCGCTCTGAGAAGGCAGGTCCAAGCAATGCGTACAACCGCTATTTCCGCTGTGTTTTCGGCCATCGCCTGTGCAATGGGCGGGGCGGCCGTGGCGGCCGATGGTTTCATCACCATTGCGCCGGGGAATATCCCCAATTTTTTCGCCATCGGCATTGGCGCCGCACCGGACTATCTGGGCTCAGACAACTACATGGCCGGCGGCGCTCCCGCCGGTCGGGTGGCGATTGGCGAGCACCGCTATGTGAGCCTGGAGGCGAACTATCTGAGTGTGAATCTGATCAACGATCCGCACTTCCAGGCCGGGCCGTCCGGGCTGTATCGCTTCGGGCGGGACAATGTGGACGACCGGTTGGTGGACAAGCTGCCGGACATCGACAACACCGTCGAGTTGGGCGCATTCGTCGGCTATGAGTGGTGGGACGAGGACGATTCCCGCAATCGCTGGCGGATCGGAGCCGACTTCCTGCACGATGTCGGCGGCGTGCATAACGGCTTCGTCGTCAGCGCGTCGCTGCGCAAGTGGTTTGCCATCGGCTCGACCGGGGCATTGGGGATTGGCCTCGCCACCTCCTACGGGTCCGACGACTATACCGACAAGTATTTTTCGGTGACGAGCCGCGGCGCGGCGGCCAGCGGCCTGCACATGTTCCAGGCCGATGGCGGCATGCGCGACGCGCGGTTGACGGCCCTTTATGTCCAACCGATTTCGCAATCGTGGATCGTCGGCGCCGGTGCGATGTATTCGCGCTTTCTGGGCGACGCCGCCGACAGCCCGGTGGTGGACGACCGCGGCGATGCCAACCAGTTCATTTTCGGCGTGGGCGCCGGCTATACGTGGTGACCCGCCGCTGACCCGAAGACTCCGTCGCCGGGTCTTCTGACCGAGCTGCCGGGCGGCCAGCCTCGCGCGCAAGGACAGGCTGCCTCGCGGCCAACCTAGCCCAAGATACGAAACGCCGGGCAATTTTCTGAAGCTTGGCCGCGCCACCCGGTTTCCCGGAGGCACGGCATTGGGCCTATACGGTATGGCAGTCCTGCGCCAGATCGTCGAAGGGTACGCCGATGATCAAGGGTTGGACATTGCCATTGGCTTCGGCCTCCGGGGTCGGGTCGAGCACCAGTCCGACAAGATCGCCGGCACCGGCTGCGTAGCCTTCGCCGTTCGCCACGGCCAGGTCGTGGATCTCCTGCGCGTTGGCTTGGGTGCCCAGGCCGCTGCTGACAAACACGAAGTCGTCGGTCAGGCCCCAGATCGCGCCTTGTACCTCGGCCTCGGTATAGGTCTGGCCGGTGCCGTCGCCGTTGTCCATCGAGGCGAAATCCTGATTCAGGATCCAGTTGATCAGATCCAGATTCTCGGGATGCCCGAGAATACCCGTCGGGACCGAACCCTCGGCAGCGAGGTAGAAGTCGTAGGGGACGTCGACCCCGACATCGATCGGCTCGAACAAGGCGAGGCAGTCGGCGCTTTCGAAGGTGACGCCGTCGAAACGGGCGTCGCCGGTGTTCGACAGCGTCACGTCGAACAGACTGCCGCCATAGGTCCTGTCCTCGCTCAGGACCAGCGTGCCGCTGGTCGGCAGGCTGGTTTCGATGGTCCCCAGTGTGTTGGTGGTGCCGTGGAAGGTGATGTCGACAGTGGCGCTGTCGACGCCGCCAAGGCCGTCGCTGACGGTATAGGCATAGCTGGCGCCCGTGTCGGTCCCGACCAGCGCGTCCTCATAGGCCGTGCCGGTCGCATCGAAAACCAACTCTCCGCCGGACAAGGTGATTTGCACGCCGTCCGACGCGGTGACGGTCTGCCCATCGGCAATCGACTGGCCGTCGACCGAGGTGATGGTCAGGCTGTTCCCATCGGCATCCGTGTCGTTGGCCAGCACGTCGACCGTCACAGGGGTGTCCGCGCAGGTCTGGTCCGCATCGTCCATCGCGACCGGCGCGGCATTCAACTGCACCAGGCCCGCATCCACATCGCGCTCGGCCTGGCCTGCGGCGAGACTGATCACGCCGGTCAGGCCGCCCGCGCGGGCGTCGCTGTCATTGTTGACCGCATCCGGCGCCGCCGCGCTCGCCGTCGTGAAGGCATAACCGTCCGCCGTCGTGAACCGCACCTGGTAGTTGCCGGCGTCGAGATGGTCGAACAGATACTGGCCGGCGGCGTCGGTGGCGGTCGACGCCAGCACCGCGCCGGTGCCCGCGTCGATCAGGCTGACGGTCAGGCCCGCGGCGCCTTGCTCGCCAGCGTTCCGCACGCCGTCCTTGTTGGCGTCGAACCAGACCGTGTCGCCCAGCGAGGCGTGCCGGTGGCATCCACATCGCGTTCGGCCGAGACTGATCACGCCAGTCAGGCCGCCCCGCGCAGGCGTCGCTGTCATTGTTGACCGCATCCGGCGCCGCCTCGCCGTCGTGAAGGACCAGGCCGCGCGTAGTTGCCGGCGTCGAGATGGTCGCGATACTGGCCGGCGTTTGACGGTCCGCAGCACGCGCCGATCGGTCAGGCCGGCGCTCGTTGGTGGCAGGCAGACCGTGTCGCCCAGCGAGGCCGTGCGTCGCCATCGCAGCTGCCTGCGGCGAGCATCCGCCGCCGCGCGGGCGTCGCTGTCATTGTTGACCGCATCCGGCGCCGCCGCGCTCGCCGTCGTGAAGGCATAACCGTCCGCCGTCGTGAACCGCACCTGGTAGTTGCCGGCGTCGAGATGGTCGAACAGATACTGGCCGGCGGCGTCGGTGGCGGTCGACGCCAGCACCGCGCCGGTGCCCGCGTCGATCAGGCTGACGGTCAGGCCCGCGGCGCCTTGCTCGCCAGCGTTCCGCACGCCGTCCTTGTTGGCGTCGAACCAGACCGTGTCGCCCAGCGAGGCCGTGCCGGTGTCGACCAGGCCCGCATCCACATCGCGTTCGGCCTCGCCTGCGGCGAGACTGATCACGCCGGTCAGGCCGCCCGCGCGGGCGTCGCTGTCATTGTTGACCGCATCCGGCGCCGTCGCGCTCGCCGTCGTGAAGGCATAACCGTCCGCCGTCGTGAACCGCACCTGGTAGTTGCCGGCGTCGAGATGGTCGAACAGATACTGGCCGTTGGCGTTGGTGACGGTCGTCGCCAGCGCCGCGCCGGTGCCCGCATCGATCAGGCTGACGGTCAGGCCGGCGGCGCCTTGCTCGCCAGCGTTCCGCACGCCGTCCTTGTTGGCATCGAACCAGACCGTGTCGCCCAGCGAGGCCGTGCCGGTGTCGACCAGGCCCGCGTCGATATTGCGTTGGGCCTCGCCGATCGACAGGGACACCACGCCGGTCAGGTTGCTGGCGGCCGCGTCGCTGTCGTTGTTGGCGGCATCCGGCGCCAGGGGGCTCTGCGTCGTCAACGCATAGCCGTTGGGAGTGACGAATTCGACCTGATAGATGCCGGCTTTGAGGTTATCGAACAGATAATGGCCGGCGGCGTCGGTGATCGTCGTCGCGACCAGCGAACCGTTCGCCGAGTTGATCAGTTCGACGGTGACGCCCCCGGCGCCCTGTTCGCCATTGTTCAGCAGGCCATCCTTGTTCGTGTCGTACCAGACGGTATCGCCCAGCGAGGCCGTGCCCGGATCGACCAGGCCCGCGTCGATGTTCAGTTGGACCTCGCCTTCGGTCAGGTAAATCGTGTCGGTCATGCCGTTCGCATGAGCATCCGAGTCGGTGTTCGCGAGTTCCGGTCCGTACGGCGCCTTGGTGGTGAACGCATAGCCGCCGGGCGCAACGAACATCACCTTATAGGCGCCGGGGTCCAGATCCTCGAACAGGTAATGGCCGTTCGCGTCCGTCACCTTGGTCGCCAAGACCGCACCCGAAGCCGCGTCCAGCAGCTTGACGGTCACGCCGGCGGCGCCGTGCTCGCCGATGTCCTGCAGGCCGTTCTGATTGGTATCGTACCAGACCGTGTCGCCCAGCGAGGGCTTGTCGCAGATCTCGATCCGCAGGTTTTCCCGGGCGGGTTCGCAGGTTGGATCGTCGGTCAGGCGGACCAGCGTGACCTCGTAGACATTGTCCTTGCCCTGATCCTGCGGATTCTCGTAGTCCGGCGCGGTCTTGAAATTCACCACGCCGTTTTCGTCGACCGTGAACAGCGCCGCATCCGGGCCTTCCAGCTGGTAGGTCACGCTGCCGGTCGCCTCGAAATCCTGGGAGACGGTGGAGCGCACGATCTCGCGTCCGCCCGCGTCGGTCTCGTAGCTGACCTGGCCGGAAATCTCGGTAATTCTGTAGGATTGCAGGCTTTGCAGTTCGCCGACCTCGACCACCGCGTCGCCATCGTCGACCCAGAGCGCCAGCCCGTTCAGTTCCGCCCCGGAGACCACGCCGTCATGATTGGCGTCGAACTGGGCCCGGAGCTTGGCATAGCCGTCCGTGTAGGCGCCGTTGTCGTCGCCGAACAGGCGCGAGCCGTCCATGTGGGCAAGCGCGTTGCCGTCGCGGTTGTCGATCAGGATGCCGTCGCCGGAGCCGTCGAACCATTCGATCCGCTCGGCCACGCCGTCGGCGTTCATGTCGAACAGAACGGTCTGGCCGATGGTCAGGCCGGTCTTGTCGGCCGATGACGTCGCGCCGGTCACGCCGATCTGGCCGTCATGGTTCAGATCGATTGCCACCGGCGTCGTCGCGACCACGCTGACGCGCTCGCAAGCCTGGTCCAGATCGTGATTGTAGATCTCGTCGATCACCACCCCGAACACGAAGTTCAGGGCCGAAGACTCGGTGCCGATGAAGAAGGCGTCGGACTGGGTTTGCCCGGCCTTTACCGTGACTTGCATCTCCTCATAGCGAGGCGCATTGATTTCGTTCGCCTGGTCGGTCAGATAGGCCGCGCCGTCATAGGTGGTGGGGCCGCTGGGCAGGTCGTTCGGATCGACGGTCAGGCGGACCGTGAATGTCAGATCGGTCTCGGCGGGTTGTTCCAGAAAAACGTAATAGGGAACGGCGGTCGTCGTCGCATTGTTCCAGTGGTTCACTTGGTCTTCGTCGAAGCCGGTCTGGCCCACCCGGGCGCAGATCGGCTGGTCGACCATGAAATAGACGTCTTCGCTGACCAACTCGCAGTTGGTGTCGAAATCCCGCACGAAGGTTTCGTTTTCGCAGACCGTGATCGTCACATCGGTCGTCGCGCCGATCGTGCCGGTATCCACGCCCGAGGTTTCCACCCCGGCCGTCACCCGGGCGGTGGCGCTGAGGCCGCCATCCGAGGCAACGCGATAATCGCCGGCAGCCAGGTCGTGGAACGAATAGCCGCCATCGGCGCGAGTGGTTGCGGTGACGGCGTGGCCGTCGGCGTCGAGCACCTGGCTGTTGTCGGCGTGCAGCAAGGAAACGGTGCGACCGCCCAGGCCGGCCTCGCCGTCGTCCCGCTGCCCATCCTGGTCGCCATCGTAATAATAGGTGCCGGTCAGAACGCCGGTGTCATAGGTCATGTTGACCTGGCGCACGGACACATTGTCCAGCATGGCGCCGAGGCCGTTGTCGGACTTGCCGGAGTCATAGCCGCTTTCGGTGAAGCGGATCGTGTGGGTGCCGGCGGTCAGGTGAAGGTCGAAACTGCGATGCTGGAAGCCGCGGTCGAAATTGCTGTCGGTACCGGTGCCGGTGACCTGCACGATCTCGTCGTCGACGTAAACCAGGAAGGAATTGCTCTCGGCATCGAGCCACCAGGGCTCGTCGACGGAATTGTAGGCGCGAACCCCGTAGTCGTAGGCGACCTGATAGGTGCCGGTCTCGACGACCATGAAGGTTTGCTGAATGCCTTCCACGGCACCAGAGGTCGCATCCAGCTCGACGATCGCGTTGCCGACCGTATTGCCGGTGTTGTAGTTGCCGGTTTGCAACTCGATCCATTTGGCGTCGTTGGCGACTTGCCAGCCCGGCAGCGCCGTGCCGGTCACGCCGCCATAATTCCACCAGCCGATCGCGCCGGCATGGGCATGGTTTTCAAAGCCGCCATTGACGATCAATTCGCCGCCGAGGCTGCGGACCTCCTGGTCGACATGGTCGCCGGCCTGCAACACCCGGTATTCGAAGCCGTCGGCATTGGCCCGCAGGCCGAAATCGACATCGCTGACGGTCTGGCCCGTGCCGACGGCCACCGCACCGCTCTGCCCGAAGCGGCCGAAGAGCTGGGCCGCATCGCTGTCGATGGCGTCGTTGCCGCCGACATTGGCGGCGACGAAGCCCTCGCCAGTGTGATCCGTGACCCGCACCCGGTAATCGTTGCTGGCGTGCAGGCCGCCGAACCGGTAGCCGCCGTCCGCATCCGTCGTCGTTTCCCGAAGCACGAACCAGTAGCCGGCGGAATAGGCGTAGAGTTGCACGGTGGCTCCGGCGATTCCGGCGTCGCCGTTGTCGATATTGTTGCCGTCGGCGTCGACGAAGACGCGACCCTGGATCGTGCCGTGGAGGGCCGAGTTTACGCCCGCATCGACATTGGTGACATGTTCGCCGGCCCCCAGGCTGATAGAGTTCACTTGGCCGAATTCGCCGAACGTCTGGTTGACATCGCTGTCGTTGAGGTCGTCACCGACACTCGTCGCCACGAACGTCTCGCCGGTTTGGTTGTGAAAACGCACGCGGTAGTCCTGATGCGCGACCAGACCTTCCAGCGTGTAGTTGCCGTCGGCGTCGGTGATTGTCTCCGCGGCGACCACCCAGCCGGACCCGAAATTCGCGTAGGCCTGGACGGTGGCGCCGGCGACCCCGGCATCGCCGTCGTCGCGGGCGTTGCCATTGGCGTCATAGAAGAACCGGCCGGAAATCGCCCCGACCTCGGCCGTTGGCACATAGCCGACGTCGATATGGCCGTAGACCTGGCCGGCTTCCAGGTGAATGACGTCGGTCAGGCCGCTCGAATACGCGTCGGAATCCACCAGGAGGTTCGCAACGCTATCCTTCTCGGAGAAGGTATAGGTGTCGATTTCGGCGAACCGGACGAAATAGTCGCCGGGCGGCATTTCAAAACGGTAAGTGCCACCGGCCGTGGTATAGGTCTCGGCGACAACATTGCCCCACTCGTCCAGCAATTGCACGAGCTGGCCGGAAATCCCGGAGTCCCAACGGCCCAGGTCTGCGTTCCATTCGCCGTTGCTGCCGTCGAGATCCAAAAACAGGCGCCCCTGGATCACACCGAGGGAGGAGGCGGAAGTGCTCGAAAGCTCTTGGGTGTTGTCGGCCATATCGGGTTTCCCACTACATACAGCGCATTGGGCGAAAGCGTGGGCGTCGGACCATTGGTCCGTATACTAACGCAACGAATGCGCAGAGTTGTCTGCATAGTTGAATGCATATAATGATATGGATAATTTTACGTATAGGCAAAGTGATTTTCTTTAGAGATAAAGGGATAATACCCAGATATCCCGGTTGTCTATCGGCTATCCCCTTGTTACTGAAAGGCCCAGATGATAATTGGTATAGTTCAAAAGTTTTGCGCTAAGGCCTGTCCGCGCCCGGGGCGATCCGGTTCCGGACCGCGGAATCGCCAACGATGTACCCGCACGGATGGTTCGAGCGGAAGATGGTATGCGCCAACCATACGGCCAATGGTCGACCGAACCGGCCATGCGGCGCGACCGGGCCAGGCGGAACGCCGTGCTGCGCTTCGAAATTCTGTCTGTGGTGAATGGAAACTTCCGAGCCGGCCGCGTCCGCATTGATCGGGAGGCAACGTGACCGGGCTTCAAGCGCCCGGTTCATATGGTCGGAATAGCGTGGTCAGCCCGGGCCGGAATGCGACCGTAAGCCGTTGATTGCGCGCGGTAATGAAGAGTGGTGACCCCTAGGGGAATCGAACCCCTGTTTTCAACGTGAGAGGCTGACGTCCTAACCGCTAGACGAAGGGGCCACACAGAGAAGAAGCCGGTATATGCCATCGGCGACCGGTCAGATCAAGCGGAGATTTTGCTGTTTTCCCAACCCGCGACCATGGCGCTCAATGGGGCGTCACCGCCAGGTTGACACGACCCTGCTCGCTGCCGTCGGTGGCGTTCAGGATGAGCAGGGATTGGCTGCCATCGGCCCCGTCCAGGCGCAGGACGATGCGGCCATCGCCCACCCGGGTCTCGGCGATGCGGGTGCCGGGCGGAAGCGTCACCAGCCCCTGGAAGGCGGCGGTCGGCGTCCCCATGTCTTGCGTCCGCATCACCAGCGTCACCGCCACCACGACGAACCCGACCAGGATCAGCACCCCCATCCCGATGACCACCGCCTTGATCGCGCCCATCGATTTGACTTCCTTTGCGCTTGGAACATTGTAGGAAGAGGGCATGCGCGACGACGACGAACTCCGCCATGCGACGATTCCGCCAGCACTGGCCGGCGAACGGCTGGACCGTGCCGCGGCAGCGTTGTGGCCCGATTTGTCGCGCACGCGGCTGCGCGTCCTGATCGAGAGCGGCGACCTGCGGACGGACCGGGCGCTTTCCCCGTCGGCGACGGTGCGGGAAGGAGAGGCGCTGAGCCTGCGCCTGCCGCCGCCCGTGGCGTCGCGGTTGGAACCGCAGGCCATTCCGCTTGCGATTCTCTATGAAGACGAGGCCGTGCTGGTGATCGACAAGCCGCCGGGCCTGGTGGTGCATCCGGCGCCCGGGCACCCGGACGGAACCCTGGTCAACGCCGTTCTGGCCCATTGCGGCGACAGCCTGGCGGGTGTCGGCGGCGAGCGGCGCCCCGGGATTGTCCACCGTCTCGACAAGGACACCAGCGGCGTCATGGTGGTCGCCAAGAGCCAGGCCGCGCATGCGAACCTGGTGGCGCAATTCCAGGTGCATTCGATCGAACGCGCCTACATCGCCTTCGTTTCCGGAACGCCCAATCCGCCGCAGGCCCTGATCGACCTGCCCATCGGCCGCCATCCGGGCGACCGCAAGCGCATGAGCGTCGTCGCCCGCGGCCGGCCCGCCCGGACCCATTATACGGTCGAACGCTATTTCGGACAGGTGGCGGCGCAGGTGCGCTGCCGGCTGGAGACCGGGCGCACCCATCAGATCCGGGTGCACCTGTCGCATTCCGGCCTGCCGGTGCTGGGGGATCCGGTCTACCTCAATATGTCGAGCGCGCGCCGTGCCGCCCTGAAGCCGGTGGAGGCTACGCTCAAATCCCTAGGGCGGCAGGCGCTGCATGCGGCGGTTCTGGGCTTTGCCCATCCATTAAGCGGTGAAACCGTCCGTTTCGAGAGCGATCTGCCCTCAGATTTGCGTTCACTGCAAAAATGTTTGATCCAATCCTACGCTTAATCCGTATCAGTGTTAGAACCATATCAAGCACCCGGCCCCTAAAAGCGCCAATTTGCTGCCTGTGCGAATTGTGTATTTCGCATAGCGGCGAGGCGGCCTTACATATGGTCCGGTGAATGGCTCCGTGACGGGCCATTACGAGTAGAGAGGGATGTGACTATGGCTGTTCCGGCAACGATTCCTGCAATTTCCGCCGAGGGGAACCTGACCCGGTATCTGCAGGAAATCCGCAAATTCCCGATGTTGGATCCCGACGAGGAATTCATGCTGGCCAAGCGCTGGCAGGAGCACGAGGACGTGGAAGCCGTCCACAAAATGGTGACCAGCCATTTGCGGCTGGTGGCGAAGATTGCCATGGGCTATCGCGGCTACGGCCTGCCGGTTGGCGAGCTGATCTCGGAAGGCAATGTCGGGATGATGCAGGCGGTGAAACGCTTCGACCCCGACCGTGGCTTCCGTCTGGCGACCTATGCCATGTGGTGGATCCGCGCCTCGATCCAGGAATACATTCTGCATTCCTGGTCGCTGGTGAAAATGGGCACCACGGCGGCGCAAAAGAAGCTGTTTTTCAACCTGCGCAAGATCAAGGGCCAGTTGAAGGCGCTGGACGACGGCGACCTCAGCCCGGAAAACGTCGAGAAGATCGCGACCCGGCTCCAGGTGAGCCAGGACGACGTGATCTCGATGAACCGGCGCCTGTCCGGCGGCGACCAGTCGCTGAACGCGCCGCTGCGCATCGATGGCGACGGCGAATGGCAGGATTGGCTGGAGGACGAGTCCGACAGCCAGGAAGTGCTGATCGGCGAGGAGGAGGAACTCGACCATCGTCGCCGCATGCTGGGCGAGGCGATGGAGTGCCTGAACGCGCGCGAGCGGCACATCCTGACCGAGCGGCGCCTGAAGGACGATCCGGCGACCCTGGAAGATCTGAGTCACGAATACGGCATCAGCCGCGAGCGCGTGCGCCAGATCGAGGTGCGGGCGTTCGAGAAGCTGCAACGGGCGATGCGCGCCGCGGCGATCCAGGAAAACCTGGCCGCCAAAAAGGCCTCGGAGGCGTATCTGGTAGGGTAATCCGGCGAAAAGCGCCGGCCACCGGCGTGCCCCGGAGGTGGCGGAGCGCCGCTCCGGGGCGGCCGGGACTCCCTGTTCCCCGGAGGTGGCTGAGCCGCCATCCGGGGCCGGCGTCATCCTTCGAACACCGCCGCCGCGGGTGTTCGCGAGAGCGACCGGTCCCGGCGCACCGCTCCGCGGCGGCCGGGACACACCCGCCTGAAATCCCTCAGCCGAGGCCGCGAGCGAAGGCGATCGTGTCGGCCCAGTCCGGGCGGTCGATCAGGGGATTGCGGTTGCCCTGCGCGGTCGCAACCGTTGCGTTGCGATGCAACTCCCAGGGAGAGTCGGCGGGCGGCGATTGCCGGTGCCAGTCCAGGAGGATGGGGATGCGGTCGGCGCTGAACTCGTTGCTGGTGTCGTTGACGAAGCCGGGATAGCGCAGCAGGAAATACAGGGTGGCGCGCGCCACCGCCCCTTTGTTGAAGCCCGGCTCGAAATTGTGGCCGTCGATCTTGCCGCAATCGCCGCGGACGGCCTCGCCGAAATCCGGGAAGTCGGTGTAGGGGTGGTTCGAGCGGAAGCTGTTGCAGCGCGATTCGCAGGTGAACAGGTGGTGCAGGTCGGTCCGCATCGGGTTCTTCTTGTCGAACCAGGATTGCGGCACCACGTGCTCGCAATTGAAGGGCAGGGCGGCCTCGAACTCGGCCAGTTCGTCGGCGATGTCCTCGTCGCTGCGAGTGGACTCGATGGCCAGCAATTCCGTGCGGCGTTGGTCGAGCAGGGCCTCCAGCGCGCGCTCCTGGGCGATGATCATTTCTGCCGGAAACGCCTCGCCGGAATAGACGCTGCGCAGCAGGCCGTCCGGATAGCGGTCGATGACGGGATAGAGGTGATCGAGCCGCGCTTCGGAGTAGCTGAACACGCGCTCGTGGCTTTGGCGCAACAGGTCCGACAATTGCTGATAGAGCCCGGCCGGGTCCGCGGTGTCGTCGATGTCCGCGTAATACCGGCGCGCGGCTTCCCGATCCGCCGCTGCGTCATAATATTCGGTATCGACACCGGGCAATGGCGGCTCCGGCGGGGTGGGCGGTACCGGGGTTGGTGGCACCGGGGTTGGCGGCGTACCGACTCCCGTTCCGGTACCCGTGCCCGTCTCCGGCGGGGCGGGGCCGACCCGAACCGTCGGCGCGCCGACGTCGATCTTGGCCCCATTCGCGCCGAAACTGACCTGGAGCGGCAAGGTGAAGGCGACCTGACCGCCCACGGTGGCGGCGCCGGTCGAACCGCTCGCGGTCGGCGTGTCGGTCTCCAGCCGCCGCGGATGCAGGGTCAGCGCCTCGTCGATCAGCCGCTGGCGGTCGGGTGCCAGGGTCAGCGAGCGCAAATGGCGGACGATGCGCGATGCGCGGACGCCCTCGTTCGCGACCCATTTGATCGGGCGCACGATCTGCCCGCTGGCATCGGTCTCCGGAACGCCGGAATGGTGCAGGGCCACCACCTCCCAGGCGTCGTTGAACACCGGCGAGCCGCTGGAGCCGGGCTCGGTGTCGGTGGAGTAGTGCAGGAACAGGTCCGGGTCGTCGGTCAGGTGCAACAGCCGGTTGTCGCGGAACGCGATCTGCTTCGGGCCGCCATTCGGGTGCTGGATGATGTTGAGCGGTTCGCCGACCAGCACCTTGCCCTCTTCGCCGATCAGCCTGTGCCAGCCATAGGACCGCGGCTCGGTTCCGCCAGCGGTCCGCCCGACGGCGACCAGCGCAAAGTCCAGGTTGAAATCGGACACGAAAAAGCGCGAAGGCTCCAGCGGGAACAGCACGCTCTGCCGCATCGCCCCCAGCGGGCCTTCCTCATAGTCCATTTCAAGCTGGCTGTTCTGCGCGTCGATGGCGGTTTGCAGCACGTGATGGTTCGTCAGCACCAGTTGCGGCGAGACGAGGAAGCCGGTGCCGTAGCCGACAATGCGTTGGGAGGCGTCGCGAATGCGGATACGCCCCACCGCCCGCGAGGCCCGGTTGCCGTGCGAGAGATAGCGGACGCCGGTCAGATTGTTCTGGCCCAGCACCCGCTCCAGCCCGACGCGGGCGGTTTCGTCGTGGTCCGCCAGGGCAATGGCGGCGCGCGCGGGCTGCATCGCCTCTTCGGGCTTCAGTTCGGCCGCCAGCTCGCGGAAGCCCAGCCGGCGCAGGCGCTTGCCGACCCGCTCGTGCCGGTCCAGTTCCAGGGGCGTCTTGCCGTCCTTCAGGGCTTGCTGGACCGCGGCGATCGCGGCTCGGGCCTTGCGGTAGCGTTCGGCCGCGCGTTCCATCTGGATCTGGTCATAACCCGTCTGCATTGCCGGCTTCCTTTCGATCCTGCGCTGGCGCCCCACCGCGGGAAAGCCTAACCCGTGTCGGTGGCCCCGGCTATGAGCGACTTCACACGAGGTGCCCCGCGGCGGTAGTATCCGGGCGACCACACACGCCAAAACGCGGGAGGACGCCATGTCCGTCGGCTTGCTCGACCACTACAATATTCGCACGGCCAAACTGGCCGAAACGGTGGGCTTTTATGAGAAGGTCCTGGGCCTGAAGGACGGCGACCGGCCGAATTTTGCCTTCCCCGGCGCCTGGCTCTACAGCGAAGGCCGCCCGGTGCTGCATCTGATCGACATTTCCGGCAGCGGCGAAGGGCAGAAGGACGGTACCGGCTGCATCGATCATATCGCCTTTGTCAGCAATGGCTTCGAGGCGATGAAAACGCATCTGGAGTCGACCGGCTACGAATACGAGGCGCGCATCGTGCCGGGCGGCAAGCTCTGGCAGATTTTCGTGCGCGACCCGAACGGGCTGCTGATCGAGCTGAACTACGACGCTGCCGCCGAACAGGCCGCCTGAACCGGGGAGGGCAGAGACGATGGACGCCATCGCCTACCGCGTCGAAGCGGGCTATGAGTTTCCGAGCGAAATCCTGACCGTGACCGAGGGCGAGCAGCGCTGGCGCCATGCCTGCTGCGACATCCCGCACGGCTTTTATGGCGACCGCGCCGACCCGACCATCCTGGCCACCCGGCCGATCAAGGTGATCGGCGAGGCGCTGTTCGCCAATTACGACGACCGCGGCTATGTCCACACCGAAAGCACGATCGAGCAATTCGCGCCGATCCCGCTGGAAGCGCCGATCGCCTTTGCCGGGCGATTCACGGCGGTGGACGACCACCCGCGCGGCTGGATGATGCACGGTGCCTTCACCTATCACGGCCCGGACGGCCGGCTTTTGCTGGAAGTCAAGCCGAAGGCGCTGATGGCCGACCAGACCAAGATGCGGCCACGGCCGGCAGTGGCGGCGGAGGATGGCTATTCCACCGCCCTGCGCCCGCCGCCGCCCGTGGATCTGGAGCCGGGCTGGGAGTTGCTGTGCAACCGGCAGGTGACGCCGGCCAAATGCCTCGGCTACAGCGGCAACACCCGCAACATCATCCACACCGACCCGGCCTATGCGCAGAATTTCGGCTATCGCATGCCGATTTTCGCCGGCAATGCCATGGTGCAGAACCTGGTTCAGGTGGCGCAGACGGACGGGTTGCTGGACGCGTTCAAGGTGCATGTGCGCATGTTGCGCCCGGTGCACTGGGACGACGGCCTCGCCATTGTCGGCCGGCGTGACGACGCCGGCCGCATTGTCGAGGTCCGTGCCATCGGGCCGGAGGGCAAGCCCACCAACGATCTCGTGCGGCTCGACTGATCGCCGGTCGCCGACACCGCGTCCCCAATGCAAAGGCCCCCGGTTGCGTCACCGGGGGCCTTCTTGCGTGGGAGGGCGGCGCGGCGGTCGCTATTTTGCCAACAGGACCATGCTCAGCCAGGGGAAGGCCGTGACCAGGCCCCAGACCACCATCAGCGGCAGCAGCAGCTTGAACACATGGCGGATGATCTGGTCGTAGTTGATGCCCAGCACGCCCGAGACCACGAACAGGTTCAGGCCATAGGGCGGGGTGATGAAGCCGATGGTGGTGCCGACGACGAACACCACGCCCCAGTGCACGGGATCGATGCCGATACTCTCTGCGACCGGCCCCAGGATCGGCCCCAGGATCAGCACCACGGCCACCGACTCGGTGATGGCACCGACGGCGAGGATCAGCAGCATCATGACGATGACCAGCACGGCGTAACCGTAATGAGCGCCCAGCTCACCCAGAAAATCCTGGATCGCTTCGGGCAAGCCCATAACGCTGGAAACCTGCTGGAACTGGATCGAAAATACCACCAGCGGCACCAGCAGGCCGGCGAGGCGGGCGCTGTTCAGCAGGATTCCCGGCACTTGTCGCAGCTTCAACTGACCGCCGAGGAACGGCACCGTGCCGACGATGAAGCAATAGATGGCGACGACGCCCGCGGCCTCGGTCGGGCTGAAATAGCCCCAGTAGATGCCGAGAAAGATCACGCCGATGGCGATGAAGCCGGCCCAGGCATGGGCGCCGGTGCACAGGATCTGCCGTGGCCGAAACGCGCGAATACCCGTGCCCGGCTCGATCTTGCCGGTGAGCCAGACCGCCGCGCCCATCAGGGCGAGGACCATCAGGACGCCCGGAATCATGCCGCCGACGAACAGGTCGACGCTCGGCACTTCCATGGTGACGCCGTAGATCAGGAAGATGACGCTGGGCGGGATGATGACGCCGACCGTGCCGCCAGCGGCGATGATCGCGCCCGCCAGCCCCGGCTTGACGCCGCGTTCGATCATCTCCGGCCCCAGCAACCGGCCCATGGTCGCCGCCGTCGCCGCGTTCGAGCCCGAAATCGCCGCGAACAGGCCGCACGAGAACATGGCCGTCGCTGCCGTTGCTCCCGCCATGAAGCCGACGCACGAGCGCGAGAACGCGATCAGCTTGCGGCTGATGCCGCCCTCTGTCAGGAAGTCGCCGGTGATGACGAACAGCGGCACGGCCAGGAAGATGAAGCTCTTGATTGAGTCGTTCGCGGCAATGCCCACATTCATCAGCGGAAAGTCGACGATGAAATAGGACGAGGCCATCACCCAGGTCGCCAGCACCAGGACCACCGGCGTTCCCAGGAAGAACAGCGCGACCGAAATGCCGGTGATGGTCCAGACGTCCAGCACGTCGCGCAGCCAGTCCACCAGCATTTGCAGCGTGGTGAGATCGTCCCCGCTCATCGGATGTCCTCCGCGGTAACATGGGGGCCGGTCTCGCCCCGCAGCACCCGGACCAGTTGCTGGGCGACGCGCATCATGGTGAAGGCCCAGCCCAGCGGCACGGCGATGGAGATGGCCGCCATGGGGATGTCGGTGCCGAAAATCTTCTGGTTGAAGCGCTCGTTCAACTCGACCACGTCCCAGGAAACCGCAATCACGATCAGGCCGAGGGCGAACCACAGCAGGCAGTCGAACACTTCCATGCCCTGGCGCAGGCGCGGGCCCATCCGGTCGCGCAGGGTGGTGAAGGAGAGGTGGGCGCCGGTGCGGACACCGCTCGCCATGGCGAACCAGGAGAGCCAGACGAACGCCCCCATGGCGATCTCCGGCCCCCAGGCCGCCTGCTCGCCGGTGATCATCCGTCGGATGGTCTCCAGCCCGACCACCAGAATGATGGTGAGATAGGCGGCGAGCATGACCGCCTTTTCAATGCCGGATATCAGATCGTCCAGGAACCGACCCATGCGCAGTCACTCCCATCCCCGACCGGGGTGCTGCCGCGGCCAGGGAGCTTGCGTTCATACGAATCAAAGGGGGAATCCCGGCCGGTTACGAATGCCGTCCGGGGGAAAGCAATCGGGTCAGGCCCACCATTTCTGGGCATTCAGCGGCTTGCCGCGCACTTTCTTCTCGTATTCCGAGACCGCGCCAAACACGTCGAGACCGGCCAAGGCATCCAGTTCCTTGCGGATTTCGCTATAGATTTGGCCGTTGCGCTCGACGGAGCCGCGCTCGCGGAACGTGTCCATCTCGTCTTCGGTGAGGCGGACATGGCGCATGGTGGCGCTCATCTTCACATAATCGCTGTCGGGCGCCGGGTTCGGGCCGCAGCCGGTGATGGCGTCCAGCCCCCACCCGACCTTCTCTTCCGACAACTCGCTGGCGCGCCGCGCCGCCTCGCGCACCACCTCCTGCAACCGTTCCGGCAGGCGTTCCATGCTGCGGCTGTTGATGAAGGTCGAGCCCATGCCGGGGCAGAAGTCCAGCTCCACCGCCTGGGCGGTCACCCGCGTCATGCCGAAACCGGCGGCGCTGGAGCCCCAGGTCTCCATGCCGTCGACCACGCCGGATTTCATGCCCTCCAGCGTCTCGGTCCAGGCCAGCGGCACCGGGCTCATGCCGAGCGAGGCGGCGAAATTCTGGATCATGGCGGAATTGGTGATGCGCAGCTTGCGGCCCTTGAGTTGGTCCGGGTGCCGCACCTCTGGCAGGTCGCTGTATTTCAGCCCCATGAACACGTCGCGCATCTCGTTCGAGCAGTACAGGAATTCGATGCCGTATTTCTTCTTCCAGACATCGCGGTAGACCGCGTTCATGCTGGGATCGTGCAGGAGGTTCACCAGCGAGGTGCGGTCGCGCCACAGAAACGGCCAGTCCAATGCCTGGGCGTGATAGACGACGGCGGCGGCGTTCTGCGCCGACGAACCGCCAATGTCGAGCACGCCGGCGCCGACCCGCTCAACGCACTGGTTTTCGGCGCAGGCCTGGCCCTTGTCGATGATCTGCACGGCGATCTCGCCATCGGACAGTTCCTCGATCCAGTTGGCGAAGTCGTAGACCCGGATTTGCAGATAGCCGTCGCTTTTGGGCGTCATCACCGACGGCCCGTACCGGAATTTGTATTTCGCCCTTTTGGCGGCGTGCGCGTCCCTGGCGGCGAACTGGCCCAGCACCGTGCCGGCGGTGGTGCCGGTGATCGCGGCAAACATTGCCGTCTTGGTGCCGTAGTCCTTGGTGATGCGGAGAAAATCCCGGCGGGAAAGGGGCATGGGTGGGGAACTCCCTGTTCTTCGGTTTTGGTTGGCTTGGCGGGTAGCCGACGGCTATTCGGCCGTCAGGGCGATGGGGGGCGGGCGGCTTCCGGCGCATGCTGCCCTCGGCAACGCCGCGCGAGCGCCGGTGTTGGCGGTTGGAAGCCGTCGATACTCTCGGCCATTGTCCCGATACGCGGGTTCTTGGGATACACACGGTTATGGCGGTAAGCGTCCGCAGTCATGGCGCAATTTCCTCCAGTGCCACTGCCGCGTAACGTTTGGCGCCGTTGGACAGTTTGACACGCGGGATTAAGACACAAGCCAGAGGTCGGACGCCAGAAATTTTTATCCACGCCAAAGGGTCGCCGGTTTGAAGGGCGCGGGATATAGTCTTGGGCCACGACTGAAGGATTGAGAGCTTCCGGTGTTTCACGAAACGGATTTCGACCGGCTGCGGGCCGGGATCGACCGCAATATGCGCGGTTTCACGCCGTCGGCGGCAACGGCTGACGGGCTGAAACGGGCCGCCGTCGCCATCACCGTGACGGCCGACGAGACGGGGGCGCCCGCCTTCTTTCTGACGAAGCGGGCGCCGCGCCTGAATCGCCATTCCGGGCAGTGGGCGCTGCCGGGCGGCCGCCTCGACCCGGGCGAGGATGCGATCACGGCGGCCTTGCGCGAAATGGACGAGGAAATCGGCGTGCGGCTCGAGGCTTCGGCCGTGCTGGGCCTGTTGGACGACTACCCGACCCGCTCCGGCTATTGCATCACGCCGGTGGTGGTCTGGGCCGGTCCCGGCGTCGAGGCCGTGCCGAATCCGGACGAGGTGGCCCGCCTGCACCGCATCCCGCTGGCGCATCTGGCGCCGGACGATGTGGTGGAACTGGCACCCATCCCCGACAGCGAGCACCCGCTGGTCCGCGTGCACATCGCCGAAAGCCATGTTCACGCGCCGACCGCGGCCTTGATTTACCAGTTCCGCGAGGTGGCGCTCGCCGGCCGGCACACGCCGGTCGCCCACCTGGAACAGCCGAAATGGGCCTGGCGATAGGGGGAATGCGTCACCGGGCGGCTTTCCCGGCCGAGCCCCAGGCGAGAGCCGGGACCTCATGCGGGAGGCAGGCCCGGCCGGAGGTCCCGGATCGCCGCTTTGCGCCGTCCGGGAAAGTTCGGGGTGGCGTGCGTCTCAGTCGACGATGGCCTGGTAGGTCAGTACCCGCAATTCGCGGCGCACCGGATAGGTGCTGCTCGGCATCAACTGGGTCAGGAAGACCACGGCCATGTCCTCGGCCGGATCGCACCAGAAGGCGGTGCTGGCGGCGCCGCCCCAGGCATATTCGCCGGGGGTGCCCAGAATGTGCGCCTTGGCCGGGTCCAGCATGACCGAGAATCCCAGGCCGAAGCCGATGCCATAATACGGGCTTTCGGAGAAAGTCGGCTGACCCATCTCCGCCATGTCGCCGCCCAGATGGTTGCTGGTCATCAGCTCCACGGTCTTGCGGCCCAGCAGGCGCACGCCCTCCAACTCGCCCTTGTTCAGCAGGAACTGGCAGAAGCGCAGATAGTCGTGGGCGGTCGAGACCAGACCGCCGCCGCCGCTCGCCACCGGCGGCATGGCGTTGTAGCGCGGGCTGTCCTGGGGATCGTCGATCAGGGCCAGGCCGCCATCCGGCTTGCGGGTGTAGTTGCCGGCAAACCGGTCCAGCTTGTCGGCCGGCACCCAGAAATCGGTATCGACCATGCCCAGGGGCCGGATCACCCTTTCGCGCAGGAACACGTCGAACGGCTGGCCGCTGATTTGCTGCACCAGATAGCCGAGCACGTCGGTGGCGACCGAATAGTTCCATTCCGTGCCGGGCTGGGCGATCAGCGGCGCCTGCACCAGCTTGTCGATCACCTCGTCCAGCGACTTGTTCTCGCCCCAGTTGAAGTCGATGCCGTTCGACCGGTAGAGCGCATCGACCGGGTTCGACTCCATGAAGCCATAGGTCAGGCCGGAGGTGTGCGAGAGCAGGTCGCGATAGGTGATTTCGCGGTGCGCGGGCTCGGTCGCGATGGTGCCGCGGCTGCCGCCGGTCATCACCCGCATGTGTTTGAAGCCCGGCGCATAATGGCTGATCGGGTCGTCCAGCTGGAAGTGGCCGTCCTCGTACAGCATCATGATCGCCGTCGAGGTCAGCGGCTTGGTCATCGAATAGATACGGAAAATCGTGTCGAGCGCGGCCGGCTTGCTGCGCTCGATATCCGCCTGGCCGGTGACGCCGGCATGGACGATCTCGCCCCGGCGCAGGACCGCGGTCAGGGCGCAGGGCAGTTTGCCGGAATTGACCCATTTCTCGCGCCAGGCGTCGACGCGGGCGAGCCGGTCGGTCGAAAGGCCGACGGATTCCGGGGTGGCGGTGGTGGCGATGGCTGGCATGGGCGCAGGGCTCCAGGTCGGTCGGGAAGGCGGTGCATAAGACTAAGGCCGCAGTCTAGGCCGACCGAAGCGGGCGCGCCTAGCCCCTAGTCACCGACGCGATCACGACGCAGGCCCACTCTCCCTTCGATAATGCCGGGCATACCGGACGCAAAAAAGGCGGCTCCCGAAGAAGCCGCCTCGTGCGTTGATTTGGCTGTTCGGCTCAGCGCTGGCGACGCACCAGACCGAGCACGACCAGGCCGCCGCCCAGCAGGGCGAGCGTGGCCGGAGCCGGGACCCGTGCGGAGAGGCCGGTGAACTCGAACGCGTTCGAGGAAGAAGCGAAGCGCACCTCGTCGAACGGACCCGTGAACGTGACATAGACGTTCGAGGTCGGCGGGTTCGTCGGCGCCAGCGGCGGGTTGACGTCCGTCTGATCGAACGGGCCACCGACCTGCATGCCGTTCAGGTAAAAGGTCAGGCCGTTATAGTCGTCCGGCGACCCCCAGAGGAAGCTGAGGGAGGACATTTGGCGCGAGAAGCTCAGGATGGCCGGATTGGCCGGATTGTCCGGGCCAACGGCGAAATACATGAGATCTATGGCGCCGGCCAGGGAGCTGGTGAACGTATCGCTCACCGTCTCGTCGAACGGCGAGCGGGCAATGCCCGAAATATTGCCCGAGCGGATGGTCGGCGCGGCGGACCAAGAGGCGAACGCCGGCAACGCCACCGGAGCCGCATTGGTGCTGACGTCGACCATGCTGTAATCGTTCGGCCCGCCGATGCTGGTGAGGGCAACGGCACTGGCCGCGACGGGAACCGCCATGAGGGCGATGGCCGCCAGAGGGGCAAGGATGAGTTTCATGGTGATGCCTCCAATATATAACACCACCGATTTGTATGCATTGCCTATGCCAGATCAAATACCAACATATCCTGCTAAAAAATGTATTATATTAATGTTTTATGGAGTGATAGTGTAAAGAAAGCTGACACTGTAAAAGGAGAATTTTACACATATAGCATAAATTGTCGATACTATATTAAGATGCACGCGTACACAGATACGCGACCAGCGGCCGGCGGAAAACGGCGAAGGATTTGTAAGCGTCCATCTCCGGCGCCATGGTCTGGATCGCCGTCAGCAGGCGCCGGGCACGTACCGGGTCGGCGGCAAGGGTGCCGAGCGGCGCCTGGTAGATCCGGATGCCGAAACAGATTGCCTGGCTCTCCGGCAGGCGCACCAGGGTCTGACGCTCGGAGCGGAACCAGACGCTCTGCGGCAGGTTTTCGACGGTGAACCGCGGATCGGATTCGGTGCGGCCATGACCGGTGGGTTGGAACAGCGCGCCGTCGTCCAGCAGCGACCAGTTGATCCGCCAGACCGGCTTGTCGGCTTTTAAATGCTGGAGAAAGCGATCGACCTGCCGCGCCATGCGCTCGGCATAGAGCGGCACCGGCGCGTGGATCGCCGCCATGGGCCGGCCCAGCTTGTCGGCCAGACGCCAGCGGCTGGGAAAGCAGAGGCTGGCGGCCGTCAGACAATAGGGCTCGCCCGGCGCCGGCGATTGCATCAGGCACAAATCCTCCTGCACCAGCCGGCCGGCGGTCAGCAGGGGCGGGGCGTCGCCATCCAGGCGGACGCTGCGGTCGGGGCCGATGCGCAGCGAGTCGCCATCGCGGCCATAGAGGGCGGGAAACCGGCGGGGCAGGTGCTCGACCAGGCGGGCCAGCACCTCCGCCTGCGCCGCTTCGCTGCCGGGCAGGGCGGCAAATACCTCGTCCCGGCGCTCCGCCAGCAGGCGTTCCTTTTCGGCCAGATGGGCCTCCAGGTCGTCGTCCGGCGCGATCCAGTCGGCAGGATCGAGCGGACGCAGGGCCATGGCCATGCGCCACGGCCCATCCTCAATCGGAAACAGGGGAGCGATCGGCCGCGGCATGGGCGCGGAATCAGGCGGATTTGGCAGCCTGCCAGTCCTTCAGAATGTCATGGGCACGGGCGTAGTCGCGCGGGCTCTCGCCCTTCTTGGCCGACAGCTCGATGACATAGCCGTTCGGGTCGCGAAAATAGATCGAGTCGATGAAGTGATGGTCGGAGATGCCGCGCGTTTCGATGCCGGCGGCCTTGCCCTTTTCGAACATGGCCTTCAGGTGATCGGGCTCCACCTCCAGGGCGATGTGCAGGTCGAAATCGTGCTGCTGCCTGAACTCGAACGGCCGGTCCGGCGCTTCGAAAAAGGCCAGGAACGAGCCGTCGCCCATCTCGTAGAAAGTGTGCAGCACGTCGGTCTTGCGGCCGGTCTGGGTGGTCCTGATCGGCAGTGCCTCCGCCAGTTTCAGGCCAAGGAAATCCTCGTAGAAGCGGCGGGTTTCCTCGGAATCCCGGCAACGATAGGCGTTGTGGTGCAGGCCTTTGATGGCGATGGACATCGCGTGGTTTCCTTCGGCTGGGTCAAGGCGATGGACTGCCCCTCAGATAGGGTTCCCCAGGATGATCGCAATCGGCCCGGCCGCAAAGGACTTCTGCATCGGCCTTCCCGGACGGGTAGCGTCGCCGCGGTGCCGGTTCACTCGCCCGCCAGGATGTGATCGGCGATTTTCTCGGCGGTCATCAGTGTGGGGCCGTTGGTGTTGGCGCAGGGCACGCTCGGCATGATCGAGGCGTCGCAGACCCTGAGGCCGGCCACGCCCCGCACCCGGCCGGTGCCGGTGGTCACCGCCATCGGGTCGTCGTCGGCGCCCATCCGGTTGGTGCAGGAGGCGTGCCAGATGCCGTGGACGTTGTCGCGAATGAACCCTTCCAGCACATCCTCGCTGTTCATCAGGTCGTCGACGGTCGGTCCTTCGGCAATCACGTTCCGGATCAGGTAGTCGCGCACGCTCTTGTTCGAGTCCATGGCCCAACCGGCCATCCGGGTGAGCACCTTGTTTTTGGTCGTCACCTGGGCGAAGGCGCGCACACGGTCGGAATAGGCGGCCGGAAACGGGGTTTCGATCACGCCGTGCAATGCCGGATGGCGATAGATGGTGATGGCTCTTCGGTAGGCGTCCATCATCCGCTCGAGGTCGCGGCGGTCGCTGCACAGGTCGAAGTCGACGACCGGCTCGTCGCGATAGTCGCGGGTCGCCAGTTTCACCTCGCCGGTGGAATAGGACTTGTAGACGCTCATCAGCAGCGAGCCGAGGCGCCAGCCGACCTGGTGCCAGGTGCTCTTGGCGATCTGGATCAGGAACATGTCGCCGGGCGGCGCCTCGCCGATGCCGGAGGAATAGCGCAAGCCGACATGAATGTGACGCTTGATCCGTTCCGGCTGCCGGTACCGGTCGTGCAGGAAGCCGGCCAGGCCGAGGGCCGGGTGTTCCATCAGGTGCTGGCCGACGCCCGGCAGGGCATGGCGCACCGCAATGCCCATCTCGCGCAGATGGCCCTCCGGCCCGATGCCGTTCCGCATCAGGTGGGCGGGGGAATGGATGGCGCCGCAGCAGAGAATGACCTCTCTGGCGTTGAAGGTCTGGCTCTGGCCCTTGTGCACGGCCCGCACGCCGGTGGCCTTCAGGCCGTCGAACAGGATTTCCGCGACCATGGTCTCCGACTGGATGGTCAGGTTCGGGCGCTGCCGCGTCGCCGGGTCCAGATAGCCGATGGCGGCAGAGACGCGACGGTCATAGATGTTGGAGATGGTGATGGGGAAATAGCCGTCTTTCCATTCGCCGTTCTGGTCGGCGCGGTATTCGAACCCCAGTTGCTTGAAGGCCTCGGCAACCGCGTGCGCGTGGCCGGGCCAGTCCTCCTGGAACAGCCGGCGGACGGGGATGCGGCCGGTCTGGCCGTGATACTCGCCGCCGAAATCCATGTCGCGTTCCAGCTTCTTGAAGTAAGGGAAGCATCGCTCCCAACTCCAGCCCGCGGCGCCCTGGCGGCCCCAGTCGTCATAGTCGTTCGGCGAGCCGCGGTTCAGCAACTGGCCGTTGATCGAGGAACCGCCGCCCATGACGCGCGCCTGCTCGTATTTGCGCAGCGGCGGCCGCGGCGCCTCCGGCCGGTTGTGCTCGCGGGCGCGGGTGGTGACCTGCAACTGGTTCCAGTGAAAGCGCGGGTCGAAATAAACCGTGCCGGGATAGCTGTTGTGCACCTCCGGCGGGATGTTGCCGTGCGGCGTATCGATCCCGGCTTCCAGCAGCAGCACCTTGTTGGCGCCTTTGGCCGACAGCCGATGCGCGAGCACCGAGCCGGCGGACCCGCCGCCGACAATGACATAGTCGAATTCGGTCATAAGTGGCTGACATCCCTGCACCGTGCTTTGTCGCCAAAGCGTATCACGCCGATGGCGACGCCCGGAAGAGGGCAGGGAAGGGCCACTCAGTGCGGTCGGATATCGTTGTTGACGCTGCGCTCGCCCGACAGCCATTCGCGCAGATAGCGATGGGCGTTGGGCGAGTGCTCCGCATAGATGCGCTGGAAATCCGGGTGATCGACCGTGAATTCCAGGCGCAGATTGTTCGGGTCGTTGCAATAGAGCGAGACGCAATAGCCGTGGTCGGTCAGCCGGGTCGCATAGCCGGCGGCGTCCAGCCGGGCCTTGATCGCGGCCTGGGTCTCCGCATCGCATTCCAGCGCCAGATGGCCGGGCGATTTCAGCTCCGGCGGGTGTTCGTCCTGGTCGTCCCACTGGAAAAAGACGACGGCACCGCCATCGCCGATTTCGAAGAAGGTGTGGCAGTATTCGCGGCCGTCGGGCGATTTTTCCTTCCAGCAGGCGGTCATCGGCAGGCCGATGATTTCCTCGTAAAACTGACGGGTGGCTTCCTGGTCCTTGGTCACCCAGGCCGCATGATGCAGGCGGCGGGGGCGTTGCAGGGCGGCGCGGGAGCGGGCGGTTTCCTGGGTCATCGGGGCCTCCTTGGCTGAGACCCCGTCACCCTAGCAGCCGCGCCCGCACCGCGCACGCGTCTCGCCCGGGCTGCTCGCCCGGTCGGCTCGTCAGCCGGCGCGGCGGATCGGCTTGCAATCGGCGGTGCAGGGGCCTTCCCGCTCCTCGTCCCGCGGGCCGGCGCGGTGGAACACCGACTTGGTCAGGGTGATTTGCGCCATCGCATCATCGCCCCGCGGCGGCGCCGGCCGGGCCGTGCCATTGAGGATCAGCGCATAGCCGCCCGGCTCCCGCGGCGGCCAGAACAGCGAGACATTGGGCTGGGTCGCGATATTCCGGCCGGCGCTCCGCCCCAGCACGCAGGTGACGGTCTCGCCGTCCAGGTCGACGCGGACGCTGCTGGTGTGCGGGCCGGTTTCGCTGACGGTCAGCAGATAGGCCTCGCGGCCATACTGGGAAATGGCGTCTGCCAATCGGGTTTCGGACATCGCTCGTTCCTCCGATGGGTCTGGGAATGGCGGGCAGCTTGCGTTGTTAAAGTGGAATGTAACATATGGATTAAATCCGAGGGGATTCCATGCCGGTCGGCCCGCTGCGGCGGGAAATCGCGGCGGTCGCGGAATGCAGCGTGGAATGCGACGCCGAACGGTGGGTCTTGCCGTCCGGTGTGGCGGCGCACATCATGCGACCAAACCGACATATGAGGAGCCGCCCCGCCATGGCCGAGAAGACATCCGGCGCCAATATGGGCCACACCGCACCGGACGATGCCTGGCTTGCCAAGCTTCAGGAAGATATTCTGGAGCCCGACCTGCCGATCATCGACCCGCACCACCATTTGTGGATGCGCAACGGCTACCGCTACCTGATCCCCGAATTCATGGAGGACGCCGCCAGCGGCCACAACATCGTCTCGACCGTGTTCGCCGAGTGCCATTCCATGTACCGGCCGGACGGGCCGGAGGCGGAAAGGCCGCTGGGCGAGACCGAGTTCATCGTCGGTTGTGCGGCGATGGCGGCCAGTGGCGCCTTCGGTCCGGCACGCGCCTGTGCCGCCATGTTCGGCCGGGTGGAGATGACCCTGGGCGCCGCGGTGCGGCCGCTGCTGGAGCGCCACCTCGAACGCTCCGCCGGCCGGTTCAAGGGCGTGCGCTATTCCACCGGCTGGGATGCGAACGAGCGCATCCCCAATGTCGCCCCGGCCCGGCACATGCTGATCGACCCGGCGGTGGTGGAGGCGGCCGGTGTGCTGGCGGACATGAACCTTACCCTGGATGTCTGGCTCTATCATCCGCAATTGGCGGATGTCGCGGCCCTGGCGGACAAGCTGCCCAATCTCGCCATCGTGCTGAACCATGTCGGCAGCCCGATCCTGGGCGGCCCCTATCGCGACAAGGGCGAGGAAGTGTTTCGCGACTGGCAGCAGGGCATTGCCGATCTGGGCCAGAGGGCGAACGTCTATTGCAAGCTGGGGGCGCTGCCGATCCGCATGCCCGGCTCGACCGCTGATCGCTCTTTGCCGCCGGGATCGGAGGAGATTGCGGCGGCGTGGGGGCCGTGGATGCGCGCCTGCATCGACGCCTTCGGCCCGGCCCGTTGCATGTTCGAGAGCAATTTCCCAGTGCAGAAGCGCTGGTCCAGCTACCAGACCACCTGGAATGCCTTCAAGCGCATGGCGGCCGATGCCTCTGCCGCCGAAAAGGCCGACCTGTTCGCCGGCGCCGCAACGCGCGCCTATCGCCTGGGGTAGAGGGCGGAGGGCCTTGGACCCGCGGCGCCAGCGGTCCAGGCGCCGCCCGCGCCACCCGTTCCACCCCGCCCCGTGCTTGACACAGGGTCCATGCCTGAGAATCCCTCACAAACTCCCGGCTCTGCGGGATGCGCTCAGGCATGGCCTCCCGCCTTCGCGGGAGAAGGGGGTGACGAGATGGCGGAGGGCCAACAACGCTCCGCGGCCTCCCGCCTTCGCGGGAAAAGGGAGAGGGCAGAGGCCGAAGCCCGGCGGCCTCAGACCCGGCTCATCACCTGGCGGGCGAAATCCTCGGCGAAGCGCCACTTGCCTTGGGTGCCGGCGGCCCACATGATCTCCTGCAGGCCCTGGCGCTCCAAGTCCTGCACCTGCTCCACCAGGTCATCGGCCACGCCGACCAGGCAGGTGGCGCGGATCAGGTCGGCGGTGATCAACTCCGCCTCGCCGGGATGCAGATAGGTGTAGTGGAATTCGTGCGTGCGCAGATGACGCAGTTCCGGGGCGGTGTCCTCGACCAGGGCGCAATAGGGCTTCCAGATCGGCTTCAGGAAATCCAGCACCTCGACGCCGCGCTCGTGCACCTCGTCATAGAAATAATAGACGCTGGCCATCACGTTCGGGCCGATCAGCGCCTTGATGCGGTCGCTGTCCACGGCCTCGCCGGGCTGTAGCAAAGCGATGTTGGTGAGGGCGCAGTTGCGGAAGTCCGCGCCGATGCTGCGGCCGACGCTGGCCGCCCCCTGCCGCACATGGCCCAGC
This sequence comes from Alphaproteobacteria bacterium, assembly GCA_020638555.1. Lineage (NCBI taxonomy): Bacteria > Pseudomonadati > Pseudomonadota > Alphaproteobacteria > Alphaproteobacteria bacterium. The sequence continues at coordinate 178,520 of JACKII010000006.1, forward strand.
GCTTCCGGCACGGCGACGCCGCGGGGCGGAATGGCGAAGACCAGACCGTCGCCGAACTCGCCCGCCAGCCCCATGGCCCGCGGCCCGAAGCCCGAGACATAGAGCGGGATTTTCGGCTCCAGATTCATAAAGCCGGTCTCGTCGTGCATCAGCAGTTTCACCGGCTTGGTGACGCCATTGTGGGTGTAGTCCAGCGTCTCGCCCCGCAGCAGGCCCGAGAGCGCACGCAGATACTCGCGATAGGCGGCAATCCGCATGGGGCGCTGGCCCATGGTGCGCATGGCGGTGTTGCCGGTGCCGATGCCGATATGGATGCGGCCCGGCGCGATGCGGTTGAGTGTCGCCGCGGCGGCGGCATGCACGGGCGCAATACGGGTGCCGGTGATGGCCGTGCCGGTGCCGAGTTGCAGGCGCGAGGTCTGCCGTGCCGCCAGGGCGAGGACGGCATAGCAGTCCGAAAACAGCATCTGGCTGTCGGTCACCCAGACCGCGTGATAGCCGAGCGCTTCTACATGATTGAAAAAGCCGATTTCGTCGATATTCGCCATGACGCAGATGCTGAATTTCATGCGCGCGGTTCCTCTGCGGGCTTCGGGGCGATGGGCGCTTCAGTATAAGGGGGTGTCCGGCCGGAGCCATCCCTGCATGCGCAGATGTCGGAGGTGGACCAATCGCCGGCTAGGTCTGCTCGACCCTTGCGGAGCGTTCGGCAAACTGCCATCGTTTCCTCACTCTTGATGACGGGAGTGTATCCCGCGTGGTCTACAGGAAGAAACGAGGAAGCCTCATGAAACGAGCAATCTTGGCCGGTATGGCGGCCGTCGGTCTGGTCTTGGCAGCCGGCGCCGGACAGGCCAGGGAATTGGTCTATGCCAGTTCCGTTCCGGCGAAGCACCCGGTCCACACCCACGGCGTCGAGCCGTTCGGCGAGCGTCTGTCCAAGGCGACCGACGGCAAGCTGACCATCAAGCTGTTTGCCGGCGGCTCGCTCGCCAGCGGCAAGACCACGTTGAACGCCATCCGCAACGGCACCGCCGACATGGGCCTGCTGGCCGACGTCTATACGCCGAACGAATTGCCGACCAGCGCCCTGATCAGCGACCTGGCGGTGCTGGGTCGGGATGCGCGGGTGATGACCGGTGCGGTCAACCAGATGCTGCAACTGGATTGTCCCGCCTGCAAGAAGGACTATACGGAAGACAAGGTGCTGCCGTTCGCCTCCTACTCGCTGACGCCCTATCACCTGATGTGCGTCAGCGGTAGCATCGTCACCGCCGACGACTGGAAGGGCAAGAAGGTGCGCGGCACCGGTGCCATGGGCGTGTTGGCGGCGAATATGGGTGCGACGCCGGTGAATGTCACCAGCGCCGAAATCTACGAGGCGTTGCAGCGCGGCCAGGTGGACTGTGCCATGGGGCCGTTGCCCTGGCTCAAAACCATGGCGCTGTGGGACATGGTGACGACGGTCTCCGACTCCGGGCTCGGCACGTATCACGGTACCAATTTTATCAATTTGCGCACCAACACCTGGCAGAAACTGTCGAAGAAGGAAAAGCAGGCCTTCGTCGACAATCTCGTCCAGGCGGTCGTCGGCATCGCGCGGGCATACGAGGATGACGACGCGAGCATCCGCAAGGAAGCGGAAGCCAAGGGCATCAAGTGGCTCACCGTGGACAAAAGCTTCGAGGACGCGGTCGAGCACATGCGCCAGAACGACACCGCTCGGGTGATCGAGTTGGCCAAGTCGCGCGGCGTGAAGGACCCGGAACCGATCGTGGCGAAGTTCAAGGAGAACATCGCCAAGTGGACCAAGATCGTGAACGACATCAATCCGGGTTTCTGGGGCGATGCCGAGTGGGCGAAATACGCCGAAGCGCTGAACACCGAAATTTACAGCAAGGTGTCCTATCCCTGATGCGCGCGGCCGGCGACGGCGATTGGTCCGTCGCCGGCCCCGTTGCTGCGGCCAGCGCCGCACACCCCTTTCCCTTCTACCTGTGAGGATCTCCGTCATGGCTGCCTTGGAGCGCCTGTTGGAGCGGTTCAGCGTGGGGCTTCTCTGGATCGCCGGCGTCGCCATCACGCTGATGATGATCCATGTCGCCGCCGACGTGGTCGGCAAGACGATCTTTCACCAGCCCATGACCGCCACCCTGGAAATCGTTGCCTGGTACTACATGGTCGCGACGGTGTTTCTGCCGGTCGCCTATATCCAGGTGCAGAAGAAGCATCTGATGGTGGAATTGTTCACCCGCACCATGGAGCCGCGGGCCATGGCGCGCCTGGAAGGCCTGATCGCCGTCCTGGGGGCGGTCTATGTGGGCATTCTGTTCTGGCTGACCCTGGAGCAGGCGATTGCGTCCACCGCCTCGAACGAAGTGCAGGACGTGACCTTCTTCGACCTGCCGGTCTGGCCGTCGCGCTGGTTCCTGCCCATCGCCGTCGGGGCGATGACGTTGATCATGATCCTGCAAGCCATCCGCGACCTGCGATACGGCTTCACCGGCCGCGGTGAACCGACCAAGCAGACCCAAGACGGCATCATCATCGAGGAGAACTGAGCAATGGATCCGATTTGGATCGGCATCATTGCCATCGTCGCGCTGCTGGTGCTGATCGGCCTGCGCGTTCCCATCGGCATCGCCCTCGGCTCGGTGTCCCTGGTCGGGCTGATGTTCGCCCGCTCGACCGAGTCGGCCTTCGGCATTTTCGGCGACCTGCCGTTCGAGTTCGGCGCCAGCTGGTCGCTGTCGGCGGTGCCGATGTTCCTGCTGATGGGCTCCGTCGCCTATCATTCCGGGCTGACCTCCAGCCTCTACAATGCGGCCCGGCTGTGGCTGTCGGCCTTGCCGGGCGGCCTGGCGGTCGCGACCAATTTCGCCTCCGCCGGATTTGCCGCCGCCAGCGGCTCATCGCTGGCGACCTCGGCCGCCATGGGCCGGTTGGCCATCCCGGAGATGCTGCGCCTCGGCTATGACAAGGCGCTGGCCGCCGGCGTCGTCGCCGCGTCCGGCACGCTCGGCGCCCTGATCCCGCCCTCCATCGCCTTCGTGCTCTATGGCTGGTTCACCGAGACCTCGATCGGCGCGTTGTTGATCGCCGGCATTCTGCCGGGGCTGCTGACGGCTTTCATCTATGCCGGCATGATCATCATCCGGTGCTGGTTGAACCCCGAACTGGCGCCGGCGGTGAGCGAGACCGTCACCTGGGGCCAGCGCTGGAGCGCGCTCATCGAAATCTGGCCGGTGCCGTTGTTGATCCTGGGCGTGGTCGGCAGCATCTATGGCGGCATCGCCACGCCGACGGAAGCGGGTGCGCTGGGGGCGTTGATCGCGATTATCATCGCCTTCTTCCAGGGGCGCATGACCTGGCAGATTTTCCGGACCAGCGTGATGGAAGCGCTGGAGAGCACCGCCGGCATCTTCTTCGTCGCCATCGGCGCCCTGTTGCTGACCCGCCTGCTGGCGTTCAGCGGCGTGCCGATGCTGATGGCGGAGATGATCGGCGACTGGGCCATCGACCCGTTGCTGCTGATTATCGGCCTGTCCATCGTCTATCTGATCCTAGGCATGTTCCTGGACCCGCTGGGTCTGATGCTGCTGACCCTGCCGGTGTTCCTGCCGATGTTCGAGGCGCTGAAGCTGGACCTGATCTGGGTCGGCGTGATCGTCGTCAAATACATCGAGATCGGTTTGTTGACCCCGCCCGTGGGCCTCAACGCCTATGTTGTGAAAAGCGTGGTGGGCGACGCCATACCGCTCACCACCATATTCCGGGGGTTGGCCTGGTTCCTGGCGGCCGAGGCGGTGATCATGGTGCTTCTGATCGCCTTCCCGGAAATCTCGCTGACATTGCCGAACTACATGCTGAACTGACGGGAAGGGGGCTTCGGCCCCCTTCTTCTTGCGCATGGATTCCCCAGTCGCGGTTCGCCTTGCCGGGGCGCGGAGCCGGAGTCTAGCATGCTTGCATTCGCTAATCGCCCACTCAACCGGGCACAGGAGGAAACAAGTCATGCGATTGGAAGGCAAGGCCGGGATCGTCACCGGCTCCGGGCGCGGCATCGGCCGTGCGGTGGCCCTGCTGATGGCCAAGGAAGGCGCCAGCGTCGTCGTCAATGACCCCGGCGTCGGCCGCGGCGGCGAGGCGACGGAAGAACGCCCGGCGGACGAGGTGGTCGCCGAAATCAAGGCCGCGGGCGGCACCGCCATCGCGAACTACGGCTCGGTCGCGGAATACGACACCGCCGGGCGCATGGTGAAGGAGTGCGCCGACACGTTCGGCAAGGTCGACTTTGTCGTCAACGTGGCCGGCATGCTGCGCGAGCGCATGATCTGGAACATGACCGAAGAAGACTTCGACCAGGTCATCAACGTGCACCTGAAGGGGCACTGGAACATGTGCCACCACGCCATCAAGCTGATGCGCGGGCAGCGCTATGGCCGGATCGTCAACTTCTCGTCCGATGCATTCAAGGGCTCGGTCGGCCAGTGCAACTATGCGGCGGCCAAGGCCGGGATCATCGGCCTGACCCGCACCATCACCCGCGAGTGTGGCCGATACGGCATCACCGCCAACGCCATGTGCCCGATGGCCGCCACCCGCATGACCGTCAACGATGCGGTGATTGCGGGCTGGAAGCGGCGCCTGGACAGCGGCCTGCTGACCCAGGCCCAGTACGAGTCGCGCATGGCCATGCCGGGGCCGGAATTCGTGGCCCCGATGGTCGCCTATCTCTGCACCGAAGAGGCCGCCGACATCAACGGCCAGATCTTCCACGCCGAAAAAGGCCTGATCCACACCTATTATTACGGCGAGGAAGCCCGTGCGCTCTACAAGTTCGAGGACGGCGGCATGTTCAGCGTCGACGAACTGGCCGACAGCGTGCCGGGTTCGCTGATGGCAGGCATTCCGAACATCGCGCCCAAGACCGAAGACTGAGCGCGGGCGGCAAGACCGGGGCGGTGGCGAGTGGCCGGCCATCGCAACCGCCCCTCTTGCGCCTTGAACCCGCCGGAGGATGGGGAGAGCCGCTGGCAAGACCTGCCTTCTGCCTGCCCCATGCCGCGAAGGACACGCCATGCCCGCCGACGCATCCATCTCCCAGGCCGCTGCCATGGCCCGTGCGCTCGAAATCGCGGCGACCGCCGCCGACCAGGCCGGCGCGCTGCCCTATGCCGCCGTGGTGGTCCTGGACGGCCGGATCGTCGGCGAGGGGCTGAACCGCGCGCAAGCCCTGTCCGATCCGACCTCCCACGGCGAGACCGAGGCGATCCGCGATGCCTGCAAGCGGCTCGGCACCACCAGCCTCGCCGGGGCCATCATGGTCACGACGGCGGAGCCCTGCGCCATGTGTGTTGCGACCATGCTGCTCGCCGGCATTACGCAGTTGGTTTACGCGGCCGATGCCCGGGACAGTGCGGCCTTCATGGCGAAGCTTGTGGGGAAGAACCCTGCGGTGCGCCGTCGCTTCTCCATGGAGGAGTTGCGCGACCAGGTCGGCCTGCCGGCGGATGCCCGACGGCACCTGCCGGCCCATCGCGAATCCCGGGCGGAATCGCTGGCGATTTTCGACGCCTTCGCCGCCCGCCATGGCTGAAATTTGGCGGGATTTGCAGTCGGGCCGGCGACGCCTTTCTGACACAGGCTCCCGGCAGCGCTTTATGGTGGAAATCCAAGCAGAACCAAGATGCCCACTCCCTGACGACTGGGGCATTGCAAATATGGCCACCTGCCTCGGAGTATAGCGGCCGTACCGGCCGAATAACCGCCTGGGATCACACGCACCCGGAAGACCCTGCCACGCTTGCTTCCGGTGCTGCGTTTGCGGGCTAATCTCTGGCTTTTCCCTGTCTTGCCTGCTAATTTGCACACGGGTGATCGGGGCGGTTTTTCCACTATTCATAGCGGATTGCGACCGTCCCCCACCCCCATATCTTGCATAGTTGCGTTTGGGCAAAGGGACAGGACTCTTGGTCGACGAAATCCGGAGCGAGCGCCGCGATATTGCGCCCGTCTCCATTGAAGAGGAAATGCAGCGTTCGTACCTCGATTACGCCATGAGCGTGATCGTGTCGCGCGCCATTCCGGACGTGCGCGACGGCCTGAAGCCGGTGCACCGCCGCATCCTCTATGCCATGCGCGTCGGCGGCTATGACTGGTCGCGGCCCTATCGCAAGTCGGCCCGCATCGTCGGCGACGTCATGGGCCAGTTCCACCCCCACGGCGACTCCGCCATTTACGATGCGCTGGTGCGCATGGCGCAGTGGTTCTCCATGCGCCTGCCGTTGATTTCCGGCCAGGGCAATTTCGGCTCGCTGGACGCCGATCCGCCGGCGGCCATGCGTTACACCGAGGCGCGTCTGGCCCAGGCCGCCCAGCCATTGCTGGAGGACATCGACAAGGACACGGTCGATTTCCAGCTCAACTACGATGAAAGCGAGCGCGAACCGACGGTTCTGCCGGCCCGCTTCCCGAACCTGCTGGTCAACGGGGCAGGGGGCATCGCCGTCGGCATGGCCACCAACATCCCGCCCCACAATCTGGGCGAGGTGGTAGCGGCGACGCTCGCCTATCTGGATGATCCAGAAATCGGCCTCGACGAACTGATGGAGATCATGCCGGGGCCGGATTTCCCGACCGGCGCGCTGGTCATGGGCCGGGGCGGCATCCGCCAGGCGTTCGCCACCGGCCGGGGCTCCGTCATCATGCGCGCCCGCCACCAGATCGAGGAGCGCCCGGGCGGCCGCGAGGCGATCATCGTCACCGACGTGCCCTACCAGTGCAACAAGGCCAAGATGGTGGAGCGGATCGCGGAGGTGGTGAACCTCAAGCTGATCGAGGGCATTTCCGACCTGCGCGACGAGAGCGACCGCCACGGCATCCGCGTCGTCATCGAACTGAAGCGCGATGCGGTCACCGACGTGGTGCTGAACCAGTTGTTCCGCTTCACGCCGATGCAGACCTCGTTCGGCTACAACATGCTGGCCCTGAACGGCGGCCGGCCGCAGGTGATGCCGCTGAAGGCGGTGTTGCAGGCCTTCTGCCGTTTCCGCGAACAGGTCATCACCCGGCGCACCGCCTACGAACTCGGCCGGGCGCGCGAGCGGGCGAACACCTTGCTGGCGCTCGCCGTTGCCGTTGCCAACCTGGACGACGTGATCCGGCTGATCCGCGAGGCGCCGGACCCGGCGACCGCCCGCGAGCGGTTGATGGCGCGGCCCTGGCCCGCCGGCGACATCGCGCCGCTGATCGCCCTGGTCGACGACGGCGCCGACGCCCGCGGCGACGGCAACTACCGGCTCAGCCAGGCTCAGGCCCAGGCCATTCTCGACCTGCGCCTGCACCGCCTGACCGGGCTGGAGCGCGAAAAGATCGACACCGACCTGCGCGAGACCGTGCGCCTGATCGAGGACTATCTCGACATTCTCGGCAATCGCGAGCGCGTGCTGACCATCATGCGCGACGAACTGGCCGAGGTTCGCGAGAAGTTCGACACGCCCAGGCGCACGGAAATTCTCGACGCGGAGGCCGACCAGGACGACGAAGACCTGATCCAGCGCGAGGACATGGTCATCACCGTCAGCCGCCAGGGCTATATCAAGCGCGTGCCGCTCGCCAGCTATCGCGAGCAGCGCCGCGGCGGCAAGGGCAGGGCGGGCATGTCGACCCGCGACGAGGATTTCGTCGCCGACGTCTTCGTCGCCAACACCCACGCGCCGGTGCTGTTCTTCTCGTCCCGCGGCATGGTCTACAAGCTGAAGGTCTACCGCCTGCCGATCGGCACGCCACAGGCTCGCGGCAAGGCCATGGTGAACCTGCTGCCGCTCTCCGAGGGCGAGACCATCTCCACCGTCCTGCCGCTACCGGAGGAGGATACGCCGGGCCTGGACGAGATGGACATCGTCTTCGCCACCGCCAGCGGCAATGTGCGCCGCAACAAGCTGTCGGACTTCACCAATGTCATGGCCAACGGCAAGATCGCCATGAAGCTGGAAGAGGGCGACAGCCTGATCGGCGTGGCGCTGGCGGAGCCGACCGATCACTTCCTGCTGGCCACCTGGCACGGCAAGGCGATTCGCTTCCCGGTTGAAGACGTGCGCGTGTTCGCCGGCCGGGCATCCACCGGCATTCGCGGCATCGCGCTCGCCGAGGGCGACCGCGTCATCTCCATGACCATTCTGAAGGGCGCGGAAATCGACACGGAAACGCGCGATGCCTATCTGCGCATGGCCGCGGCCCGCCGCCGGGAAGACACGGGCGAGGTGGGCGAAGAGCAGGCCCTGGACGAAGCGCGGTTCGAGGAATTGCACGCGGCGGAAGAACTGATTCTGTCGGTGGCCGACGACGGCTATGGCAAGCGCACCAGCGCGTATGACTACCGGGTGACGCGGCGCGGCGGGAAGGGCATCGACCTGATGGATCTGATGCCCGGTGCGGGCGTCGTGGCGGCCTTCCCCGTCAGCGATAGCGATGGCCTCGTTCTCGTGACGAACGGCGGGCAATTGATTCGCGTGCCCGTGCAGGATATCCGTATAGCAAGGCGATCCACCCGCGGCGTGCGGTTGTTCTCGGTTGGCGAGGGCGAACGCGTTGTCTCGGTCTCGCGGATCGCAGAGGAATAGGGTGCCGGGCGTCGCCCCGCCCGGTACCGCATCGCTACGAGGCTATTGAGAGATTTTCCATGCCGGATGGGCATATCGCGCTTTACCCAGGCACGTTCGACCCGGCCACCCGTGGCCACACCGACATCATCATGCGCGCAGCCGCGGTGGTGGATAAGCTCTATGTCGGCGTCGCCGGCAATGCGGGCAAGGGGCCGTTGTTCAGCGTCGACGAGCGCGTCGCCATGGTGCAGGACGAGATCGACGCCATGACCGACCGCAAGCTGGCGGCCAATATCTCGGTCACCGTCGTGGATGGCCTGCTGGTGCACAGCGCCCGCAAGCTGGACGTGACCGTGTTGATCCGCGGGCTCCGGGCGGTGACCGATTTCGAATACGAAATCCAGATGGCCAGCCTGAACAAATCCCTAGATTCCGGCATCGAGACCGTGTTCCTGATGGCGAGCGACCGCCACCAGTTCATTTCCAGCCGCTTCGTCAAGGAAATCGGCTCGCTCGGCGGCAAGATCGACGACTTCGTCTCGCCGCGCGTGGCCAAGCGGCTGGCGGAGAAGTTTGGCGACGGCAACACCGTTCAGGCCGGTGCGGCGTCGAAAGTGTATTGAACCAAGCGCTTTAGCGAGGGTTTTTCATGTACGATCTTGTGATCCGGGGCGGCATGGCGGTGCTGCCAGCGGGCGTGGTGCCGTGCGATATCGGCGTGCGTGGCGGGCGGATTGCGACGCTCGGCACCATTCCGGCGGGGCAGGGGGCGGACGAAATCGACGCCACCGGCCTCACCGTGCTGCCCGGCATGATCGACACCCAGGTGCACTTCCGCGAGCCCGGCGGTGAGCAGAAGGAAGACCTCGCCACCGGCTCCAAGGCCGCGGTCCTGGGCGGCATCACCGGCGTGTTCGAGATGCCGAACACCAACCCCTCGACCAGCACGCCGGCAGCGCTCGCCGACAAACTCGCCCGCGCGGCCGGCCGTATGTGGTGCGAGCACGCCTTCTATGTGGGGGCCACGCCGGACAATCTGGCCGAACTGCCGGAACTGGAACGCCTGCCCGGCGCCTGCGGCGTCAAGCTGTTCATGGGCTCGTCCACCGGCTCGCTGCTGGTCGAGGAGCCGGGCGCCATCGCGGCCGTGTTGCGGAACGGCAGCCGCCGGGTGGCCGTGCACGCGGAAGACGAGGCGCGCCTGCGCGAGCGCAAGGGCGTGGCCGAGGCCGCGGCGCATCCCCGGGCCCATCCGGACTGGCGCGACCCGACAACCGCTCTGAATGCCACACGGCAACTCGTTGAACTGGCGCGGCAAACCGGTCGCCGCATTCACGTGCTTCACATTTCCACCGGCGACGAGATGGACTTTCTGGTCGATCACAAGGATATCGCTACGGTCGAGGTGACGCCGAACCATCTGACGCTGGAGGCGCCGGACTGTTACGACCGACTCGGCACGCATGCGCAGATGAACCCGCCGGTGCGCGATGCGGCGCACAAGGCCCGCATCTGGCAGGCCGTTGCCGACGGCACCGTCGACATTATCGGCTCCGACCACGCCCCACACACGGCCGAGGAGAAGGCCCGTGCCTATCCGGCGAGCCCCTCCGGCATGCCCGGGGTGCAGACCACCTTGCCGCTGATGCTGACCCATGTGGCGGAGGGGCGCCTCAGCCTGCAACGGCTGGTCGACCTGATGGCGCACGGCCCGAACCGGGTGTTCGGCATCGCGAATAAGGGCCGGATTGCCGTGGGTTACGACGCGGACTTCACGTTGGTCGACCTTGCGGCTGAGCGCGAGATCACCCGCGATTGGCTGGCAAGCCGGGCAGGGTGGTCGCCCTATGAGGGCGTGCGCTGCAAGGGCTGGCCGGTCGGTACCATCATCCGCGGCCGCGTGGTCATGCGCGAGGGCGACTTGCTGGGCGAGCCCCAGGGCCGACCGCTCCGCTTCCACGAGACGCTGGCCCGCACCTAGGTCCGGGGTTGGACCCACCGCCTCCGGGCGTTATACCGCCACCATCTGCAATCCGCCCATGCGAGGGTGCTATGGCCGAGCCATACTACATCACCACGCCCATCTATTACGTGAACGACGACCCGCACATCGGCCACGCCTACACGACGCTGGCCTGCGATGTTCTGGCCCGGTTCAAGCGCATGGACGGCTACCGCGTGCATTTCCTGACCGGTACCGACGAGCACGGCCAGAAAGTGGAAAAGGCGGCGGAGGCGGCCGGCGTCGACCCGCAGACCTTCACCGACCGGGTCAGCCAGAATTTCCGCGATCTGGCCGCACGGATGAACTTCTCCAACGACGATTTCATCCGCACCACCGAGGACCGGCACACCCGCGCCTGCCAGGCGCTCTGGCAGAAACTGCTGGACGCGGGTGACATCTATCTGGGTTCCTATGCCGGCTGGTACGCGGTTCGCGACGAAGCCTTTTATGCGGAAAGCGAACTGACCGCCGGTGCCAATGGGGAAAAGCTGGCCCCGTCGGGCGCGCCGGTGGAGTGGGTCGAGGAGCCGAGCTATTTCTTCCGGCTGTCCGCCTGGGGCGACCGTCTGCTGGCCTGGTACGACGCGAACCCGGATTGCATCGGCCCGGCCTCGCGCCGCAACGAGGTGATCAGCTTCGTCAAAGGCGGTTTGCAGGATCTCTCGGTCAGTCGCGTGTCGTTCAAATGGGGTGTGCCGGTGCCGAACGACGCCGATCACATCATGTATGTGTGGCTCGACGCGCTCACGAACTACGCAACCGCCGTTGGCTATCCGGACATGAAGTCCGAGGCATTTTCAACCTTCTGGCCGTGCAATCTTCACATGGTGGGGAAGGACATTCTGCGCTTCCATGCCGTCTATTGGCCGGCTTTCCTCATGGCCGCCGACATCGCGCCGCCGCAGCGGATCTATGCCCATGGTTGGTGGACCAACGAGGGGCAGAAGATCAGCAAGAGCCTTGGGAATGTGATCAAACCCTATGACTTGATTGAGAGATATGGTCTCGACCAGGTGCGCTATTTCCTGCTGCGCGAGGTGCCGTTCGGCAATGACGGCGATTTCTCCCATGCGAGCATGGTCAGCCGCATGAACCACGAACTGGCGAATGATTACGGCAATCTGGTCCAGCGCGTGCTCAGCATGATCAACAAGAACTGCGATGCGCGGGTGCCGGAACCCGGCAACTTCACCGACGATGACCGCGCCCTGTTGCAGCCGGCCCGACAACTGGTCGAGACCATGCGGCCTCTGATGGACCGGCAGGCCTTCCACGAAGCCCTGGAAGCGATCTGGCAGGTGGTGCGGGCCGCCAACGCCTATGTGGACCACCAGGCGCCCTGGGCTCTGCGCAAGACCGACCCCGCGCGGATGGCCACGGTGCTCTACGTGCTGGCGGAAACCCTCCGGCATCTGGGTCTTGCGACCTCACCTTATATGCCAGAAGCTTCGGATAAGATTCTGGATCAGTTGGAAATTGCCGCATCGGATCGCGTTTTCTCTCGCATGGGAGAGATCGGCGCCCTGCAACCCGGAACCGCGCTGCCGAAGCCCCAGGGCGTGTTTCCCCGCTATGTGGAGGAGCCCGCCTGATGCTGGTCGACAGCCACTGCCACCTGGATTTTCCGGAACTCCACGTCGATCTCGATGCGGTGGTGGCACGGGCGCGCAATGCCGGGATCGGCTGCATGCTGACGATCTGCACCCGCGTCGAAGCCATTCCGACGGTCCTGGCGATTGCCGAGCGCTATCCGGAGGTCTATGCCGCCATTGGCATACACCCGCACAGCGTCGAGGGCCATGGTGTGCGGTCTGTCGATGAGATCGTCTCCTGGACCGAGCACCCGAAGGTGGTGGGCATCGGCGAAACCGGCCTCGACTACTATTACGACAAGAGCCCGCGCGAGATGCAGCGCCAGAGCTTCGTCAACCACATCGAGGCTTCGCGTCGGACCGGGCTGCCGTTCATCGTCCACACGCGCAACGCCGACGCCGACACGGCCGCCATTCTGGACGAGGCCATGGCCAAAGGCCCGGTACCGGGCCTGTTGCACTGTTTCAGCTCCGGCCGCCCGTTGGCGGAGCACGCGGTGCGGCACGGGCTCTATGTATCGTTCTCGGGCATGCTGACATTCCGGAACGCTGACGACATCCGGGCGACCGCCAAGGTGCTGCCGTCGGACCGTCTGTTGGTCGAGACCGACGCGCCGTTCCTGGCGCCGGTGCCGAAACGCGGCAAGACCAACGAACCCGCCTTTACCATCCACACCGCGGCCTGCCTGGCCGAGGTTCACGGCGTGACGGCCGCCGCGATGGCCGAGACGACGACGGACAACTTTTTCCGGCTGTTTGCCAAGATCGACAGAACGGTTCTGTGAGCCTGTTCCGGTTTCTAACATAATTTCCCATAATATATCTGTTCACATTTAGGGGTTGAGACGATTGACGCGACGCGGCCGGCGGCAGTACCAATCCCCCGCCGCCGGCGTACCACGGATGGGTGGCAGAGTGGTTGATTGCACCGGTCTTGAAAACCGGCGTGCGTGCAAGCGTACCGTGGGTTCGAATCCCACCCCATCCGCCAGATTTCGCATGTATCTCATTGAAATAACGCGATTTGGCTTAGGTCTGTCCGCCATTTCTTCCCCCAGAATTGCGCCCGATCAGGCGCCCCGTTGCTTATCGGTCGCGACGGCTAGTTGGTAACGGCTTGGTTGGGTGCGGCTTCTGCATCGGGTGCCACGTCGGCCGAATAATCCGCCAACGCCTGGAGCCGCACCGCCGCATTGGCGGCGCTCCGCAGGATCAAAAAGTGATCGTTGCGGATGGAGCCTTTGAGGCGGTCACACATCGGAGCCAAGAGGACCGCTGCGACCTCTGCGTCTTCCGATATGGACGCCATGGCGTTCTCGAATTCGGTCAATCGGTTGAACGCATTGGCTTTGGACTCTGCGTCGGCTGCAAGAGTGTTGCTGGCCTCGGTCCCGATCCGCTTAAAGGCTTCGCTTGCGGCGCTCAACTGTAGGTCCGTCGCCCGGTCGATGCGGCCGGGTGCGTCCATGATATGCCCCAGTATGAGCACGCCAAGTGCGGCTTCTACTCTGGCCTCGCCAGAACGTATCTTGAGGCGGTCGACGGCCGGTCCCCAATCACTGGGCTGCGATGCGGTCCCCATGTTGGTGTTTGTGTAGGGCATTGTCTCGGACTCCTGTTATGGATATGCTTCCGTCACTCTCAAGGTGACATATGAACAATAGCCGCAATCGAGACATGGTGACAAGTGCACAAATTCGAGCCGCACGCGGGCTCCTAGCCTGGACTGTCCGCGACCTTGCCGAAAAGGCGGGGGTGCACCGGAACACGGTGACACGCATCGAGACGGAGGCCACGTCGCCAGGCCATGCCCTCGCCTCGATCCGAGCCGCGCTTGAGGCCGGCGGCGTGGTGTTTCTGGACGCGAACGGGAACGGCCCCGGCGTGGCGCTGAGGCGCTGAGCCAGCCCCGGACGGGTGCACCATCAACCAGTTCGACAGAGAGGACCGCAGCCGATGACGATCAACCAATTCCGCGGCCTGCTGTACCGTATCGCGAAATACAGCGGAGACATGCAGGCCCTGACCAGCAAGCGCCCCGGCGCGGTCCAGCGCAGGATCTGGCGCCGCATCCTCGGCAAGCTGCTTGGCCGGGCGTGGCGCTGAGGCGCTGAACGACGGTCTTCCCCTTTGGCGTGCCGCGTCGGCGGTGAGCCGGGCGACACCCTTGGACCACTGCCGGGAAAACCATTCCAATTTTGGCATGCGCAAAAGTTTTGCCCCCCGCCGGTCCTGGCGCGGATCGCGGTAGACTTTCGACCACCCCCCACCGCCGCCGGGCGTGATCCTGGCGGGCACGCGCCTGAAATCGGGGCGCCCGTGTGAGCCGGTGGGAGGGGGGTATCTGATCTCTCGACCACCCTTCAAGGACCGGCGGGTCCCGACATTATGCAAAAGCGTAAGAAAACGAAGCTGCAAAAAAACCCGCCGGCAATTTTCGTACCGGCGGGCCTTGCTTTGACGTGCTGGCGGGGCCGGAGCCCCGCCCGCTCGCCTGGGTTATCCGTGACGGCGGTCACGGTGTAGAACGCGCCGGATGCGCCACGGCCACATCGGCCCGCAGGGACGCAACGAAAGCGTATTGATGATTGGCTGCATAGGTCTCGCAACAGTTCGACCTGAAGCCCTGTCCGCATGCCGATCATCAAGTGCTGGAAATTGCCGGCGAAGATCGTGGATCTGTCTGAGCTGGTGCCGCCATCGGTCGGAACGGCCGTGGTGGTCAACTGTGGGATCGCGCTCAGCGCTGCCGGGGCCATGAGCGGCTGGCCGGTCGAGTCCGTGAGGCCGGCCAGGGTGCCCTCATCGCGCGGGTGCAGGATCGCGGCTGTTACCGGTCCCGCATTCGCGGTCAGGATGGCCGTGCGACCGGCCAGCAGCGGCCCATAGTTGGCCAGGTCGGCGCCCAGCGCCGCCGTGCCGATGCCCGAGGTATTGGCGATGCCTCTCGGCTCGGGCGCGGTGCCGGAGCCCAGCAGCGCCACCCGGTCGAGTTCCGTCGCCAGGGCCGCGGCCAGAAGCTGCGGCAGTGCGGTTTCGAGGTTCAACGAGTCCTCGATCAGCTCGCGGCTGACCTTGACCAGAACCGCCAGGCTGCGCGGGGTGAAGACGACAGCGCGAAACGTCGGGTCGCTCTCCGCAACCGCGGCATTTTCAGAGCGCCAGGCCGGCGCCGGATCGCTGGCCACCGCCGCGATGGAGTTCGTGGCGCTGGTCAGCGGCACGGTGCGGGCGCCGGCCTGGACGGTCACGCTCGCCGCCCGAAGATTGTCGAGCAGTTCCGCCGAAACAACCGCCGGAACGCTGTAGCCGCCGGCGGAATCGCTGCCCTCGGCAAGCGCGCGCCGCTCGGTCTCGGTTTTTCCTCCGAGGATCATCGACCGCAAATAGGCGCCGGCGCTCAGGCCGCGATAGGGGTCGGGCTGGTGCTTCGCCGCCCAGTCGAGCATGCGCTGTTCCGGCGCCAGGCCGAAGGGCGGCGCAGCACCGCGCTCCCACACGCCGCCGCCGGCGCTGCCGCCGTCATCCTCGCCGCCGGTCACGTCGGCATAGGGCGGCCGGCGCATTTTCGACAGATCGGCCGAGAGCCGGTCGCGCTCGGCCATCGCGGCATCAAACCGGGCCTCGATTTCGGCCGCGCGTTCCTTGGTCGTCGCGGCCTGGCCCATTTCATCGGTCAGGGCTCGGCATTCGGTGTCGAGCGCCTGGATATGGTCGACGATTTTTTTTTCGTCGGTCATGTGATGTGCTCCATGCCGCCCCTTTGGCGGCGTTCGGAGTTGATCAGCTTCCGGCTTTCGCCTTCGGCCTACCTCCCGAAATTCGGCGTGTCGGGGTGTCACGCTATGCCCCGAGGGGCATTCCATGTGCCGGTCAGCAGCGGCCGGCGGGTGTTTCATCGATCGCCGCGGCCATCGCCACCAGCGCCTTGGCTGCCGCGGGGCCTTTGACCTTCGCGTAAAGCTGCAAGCCGGAGACAAGCCAGGCGGTGACGAAGACTTCGGCATCTCCGCCGGCTGCGTCTGCTGCCTTCACGGCATCCGCCCAAAGTTCGCGTGCAATCCGAATTTGTTCATGATCTGCATTATACATGAGCTTTGCTCGTATTCCTATGACGTGGTGGTGTGTTGCGCCGGCATCGGTGGTCAGTCGGCCGGCGGCGTGCATGCGCGCCTCTGCCGCCGACGCTCGGGCTGGCGTCCGGCACATCGCCAGCGCTGCCATTTCCGCTTGATCGCGGGGTTGCCCGCCATCGCGTGCCGGCCCGGCTGGGTTTGGTCCATGTGATTTCCTGTGGGACCAGTGGGACAGGTGGGACCGGGTTGTTTTTGCTGGTAGATTCCAGTCCCACTATGTGCGGCCCGTGTGGGACAGGTGGGACCGGTCGAGGGCATGTGGTCCCACATGTCCCACCGCCATGGACCACTGTGGGACCGAGAAAACCACGCAATATCAACGTGGTCCCACCTGTCCCACCTGTCCCACCGATATTCGCGGGTGGCAGTGTCAGTCATCACCCGCACCCATGATCGAGGCCGTGACCGCATAGGCGCGGGGCCGGCCATGCTTGAGGCTCATGCGACGGGTGAGGTGTCGCCCATCGCCTCCTTCGAGGTAGCCGGCGTCATGAAGATATCGCGCCGCCCGCTGTGGATCGGCGCCGCGGTGAACCTCGCGCCAGGCGTCGGCGGCGACGTAATAGGTTTCTCCCTCGCGCCACCCGGCCCGGTTCGGGATCGCGGGCCGCGGGTCGCCGCCGGGGTCCAGTCGCTCAAAGCGCGCATCGCCATGGGTGACCAGGAACGCGCGCACGCGCTCGATGGCCTCGCGGGCTTCGGCCGGCCCGGCACCGCCGCGGCCGTCGATCCACAGGCCGAGAATATGCATTGCAGCGTCATGCGCCGCCCCTCGTGGCCACCCCGTGAGATCGAAGATGGTCGCCAGTTCTCCGGCGGCGGCGATCAGGCCCAGGCGAGCGGCGGCCCGCTGTGTCTGACCATCTGCCTCGACGCCATGCAATTCCACCGCGTCACGGCGAAACGTCTCCATCGCCTCGCGGGCCGTCGCTTTCGCCGCCTCGGGGTCGTCGAGAAATTTCGCGACGAATGCCGGCCCGGCCGTGCCGTGGGCAGTGGCGGTTGTCGCCCGAACGCGGTCGGCAAATGCTGCAGCGCTCTCCGAGCCATGCAGATGGTCGAATGCGCCATGTTGGCCGGCGTCGGCCGACACATCGAGAAGGCGCACATGCTGCCCGGCATGGGTGCGGCCGCCGGCCTCCGCGATCTTGTCTGCCAGACAAATTTCGCCACTGGACAAGATCATCGTGCGCCATCGCTTTTGCGGCCGGGCTGCGCCCGTTCGATCCGCCCGCGCTTTGCCGATGCCGTTGGCGATCATATAGGCCGCTTGTGCCGCCTCTCGGCCGGAGACTTCGCCCATTTCGTCCAGGGCCAGCACCGAGCCGTTGCAGGCCGTCGCCAGGGCCTCCAGGCCGTTGGCGGTCGCCCGCCAGCTTTGCAGGAAAGCGGGGCCGCCCCAGACCGACGCCGCCGCCCGCTGGATCGTGCTCTTGCCGCTGCTCGATGCGCCGCGAAGATGCAGGCCGCCGCCATCGAGGCCAAGCGGTTCGAGCAGCGGCCCGGCGAGGGCGAGCGAGACGGCGGCGACCATCAGCGGATTGCCGACGCAGAGCGCCGCGACCTGGCCGCGCCAGTCCGCGAGATCACCGGCCGCCACCATAGCCGTCGCGGCGCTGCTGATCGTCTCGGCCTGAAACACGGCGCGCTCGTCGCCGATCACCTCGCCACTGCCGAGAACGAAGCTGCGGCAGGTCTCGTCGGACCATCCCAGCCGGTCGACCGATAGGGCGCGGTCCTTGGGCCGCCAGCGCTGTAGCAGGTCGGCGAGCGCATATCGGGCGGCCGGGCCAGGCGCGATGTAAAGCCCAAGGTCCAGCAGCTTGGCGCGCAGTTCGGCGCCGTCGCCCGCGAACATGCGTGCGGGGATCGCCCAAACATGGGCATTGCCGTCCGAGTCGATGACTTCCACCAGCCGGCCCCATCCCGCGCCGGATCGGTCGCGGGTCAGGGCCAGAACGTGAAGTTCCGAGCAAACAAGGGGGGCGCGGCGGTTGCCTTCATCATCTTCGACGATACGATGAATGTCGCCGTTCGGTCGCGCCTCGAAGCCAGTGGGCAGTGGCGAAAAATTGATCCTGGTCACGTTGGATGCCGTCATGCCGCCACCTCGCGGCGGAGCAGGTCGTTGAAGTCCGATCCGGCAGGCGGTTGCAGCAGCGTCACCTCCCAGGCCCAGCCGTGCGCACGGTCCGCCAGGGCGTAGGCCGCGCGCCGGCCGGCCTGATCGCGATCCAACGCGACGACCAGGCGACCAGGAGTCCTCGGCAGTTTCACCTGCTTCATGTTGGAGCTGCTGATCGCTGCCCAAATCCGAGCGTCGGGCTCGACGAAGCCGCCGGGAATAGCAGACAGGGCGGTTTCGATGCCTTCGGCGATGACCAACGGTCCGCGCCCAACGGTCAGGCGCACGGCGCCTCCGCGGACCGGGCCAAGCGCTCGCTTCTGGTCATTGCTGCCCACAGGCGCTTTGCCGGTGCCGTCGCGGTCCAGATAGATGCGGTGGACCGCAAAGCCATCGCCGCCCTGGACCAGCGCGACGACGGCGGGCCAGCACATTTTCGACGGCGTGTGCCAGCAGGCCGACAGGTATCGAAGCGTGCCGGGCAATTCGCAGTCGATGCCGCGAGTTCGCAGATATCGCTCGCCCAACGTGCCATGGATCGGCCTGGCCTCACGCCAGATGCGTTCGGCGAAGCGTGAACTCTCTGCCCGGACGGCCTGGCGCTCGGCGTTGAGTTGGGCGACCGCCACCGGGTCGGGTGCTGCATGCGAGCCCGGCGCGACGCCAGCCGCCGCCAGGACATCGCGGAAGGTGCACTGGCTTTTCTTGCAGTGCAACAACAGCCGGCCACGGCTATCGGCCAAGGTCAGGGCGTTTTGATCGCGGCGCCGCTCCGGCTGGCAGACGGGGCAAGGGCAGGTGCCGTAGTGGCCGTACCAGCGGCCGCCCAGCGCCTTGGTCAGGGATTGGGCGTCGGCTCGTTCGAGAATGGCGGTGGTCATCGGCCGCCCTCCCGATCCGTCGCGGATGTGGTGCCGCAGCCCGTCTCTAGCGCCATCGTCTCGTGGCTTGCATTTGTCACCACGGCCGCTACATTCAGGGCTTCCGCAGCAATCGCCCCCTCATGATTGCGTAGCCCCGCGCCGGTCTGACCACCGGCCGGGGCGTTTCTTTGTCCGCCTCCCATGATCAGGCTGCCTTGTCGGCTTCGCGGCTGGCGATCCACGCTTCAATGTCTTCGCGCCGCCACCCAATGGCGCGCGCACCGAGCTTGATGGGCGCAGGGAACTGCCCAGCCTTTACTTGGTCGTAAACCCAAGAGCGCCCCATGCCGATGGCGGCTAGCACCCGGGGAAAGCGCCAAACTTCATTGTGCATTGTTAATGCCTCTCGCGTGTTAGTGGACATGCGAAAGGTAGAAAGCCACCAATGGCAGCGACTAAGGCAAATTTCCGGAAAATTTAGCGCCGACCGCGAATTATCCTAAGGTCTTCTCGGATCGTCCTCTGTGATATGGATTTTTTTTGTCGGCATCTGATTTTTCGTACCATTCAGTTACTTTGAGCACTAACCACTTCTGCAAAGCATTGTCTGTCGCATGTTTTTCTTGGTGCATAATTTCTTTAATATAGTCTCTCCGTTTTTCTGACTGTTTTCTTCGTGAACTGACGCTTTCACTTCTGCCGGAATCGCTCCATCCGTATCTTTTCATTCCCAATAGAATTGACGGCTTGTATTTCGTTCGCCAATGCCATTCCTCTGTAAGAGCGCCTAAAGCAATAGCGAAATGCATCTGGCCCGCGCCCCCTGCATTCCTTCGCAGGTCCTCGATTGTTTCGATTGCCCTTGCCGCATACCACGGATCGGAGAACGGTTCCGAGAAGTTCCTCGCAAATTCGGTCACATGGGCGAAACCGAACCCACCTTCTTTGATCTTCTGAATGGGCGGGCAGTTTGGATCGCTGGTTTGCCACCAAGTGTTGCGGTCCTTGTATACCACACGCTCTTGCCCGTGCGGGAGGCCCGCCGCCTTCAATACCGAGTGGCACTCAGCCCAAAGCGCGTCGATCTCGCTCCAGATTGTTGCTAGGGCCAATTCTCTCGCCTCGAACGACTCTTTTACGATCCCCACCTTCTGTTGAATTGGCATGTCGTCCCAATCGGGCTCTTGCCAATGGCCCAAGCGGGTTAATTCATCGCCCCCCTTGTCGATCCATTCTCGTTTTTTATCAGTCATATAGAGGCCCTCAGTTGAACAAGTTTCTCGGCCCCCTTCCCCTCCAGGAATCGGCCCCAGGCTTCTAGCATCCCGCGCCGCCGCTCCAGCATGTCAGATCGGCGGTAGGCTCTTTCGACTTCCGTGCCGACCGTGTGCGCGAGAGCGATTTCCGCCATGTCGCGCGGGTATCCCCGCTCATCCGCCCAATCGCGGAATGTCGAGCGTATTCCGTGAGGTACAGCGGGCCGTTTGCTTCGGGGGTCAAGATACCCTTCCCTCCCCGCGTCGGCCTCTGCCTTGTGAATGCGGCGCGTGACGGCCGACAGGCTCATATCCGAGAGGGGTCCACCGCGCGGGGCAAAGAACACGACCTCCGAACCCTCCAGTCGCGGCAGCCGGGACAGCAATGCGACGGCCTCTTGTGTCAGGGGGACTCGATGCTCGCGGCCCGCCTTCATGCGTTCCGCTGGGATGGTCCAAACTGCGGCGCTTGGGCTGGGGCCTGGCGATCCAAGATCGACCTCACCCCATACCATGCCCCGCACTTCGCCGGATCGGCATGCGGTCAGCGTCAGGAATTGCAGCGCCTGTGCTGCCATCCCTGCCCTGCCCTGTAGGTCTTCCCACCAGCGCGGCATGTCGGCCAAAGCGACGGCCGGGTGGTTTCCCGCTCGTGCTACCCTGGCGGGCTTGGGCAGGACTTCCGAAAGGTTGCCCTTCCATCGCGCCGGGTTGTCGCCCTCCCGATAGCCGGCAACGGTTGCCCAGGATAGCACCGCCTCGATGCGCCCTCGAAGCCGCGAGGCCGTCTCGGTCTTGGTCGACCAGATCGGCTCAAGGACACGCAGAATATCGCTCATGGTGATCGACCGGACGGGCAATTCCCCTAGCGCCGGCCGGGCGTAGGTGTCCAAGGTGGAGCGCCATTGCTTCTGGTGTTTCTCGTTGCGGAATTCATCCAGCTTCGAGGCCAGATACTTTTCCACCGCCTGCTGAAAGGTCAGGGCATCCCGCTGCCTCTGCTTTTCCGCCAGCGGGTTTCCGCCGCCTCGAACGATCCGCTTATTCTCGAACGCCGCTTCGCGCGCATCGGCCAGCGACACCAGAGGCGGGCTGCCAAGGCCAAGTTCCCGCCGCTTCCCATGAATGGTGAGCCGCTGCACCCAGAACCGCGAGCCGT
Source organism: Alphaproteobacteria bacterium (assembly GCA_020638555.1). NCBI lineage: Bacteria > Pseudomonadati > Pseudomonadota > Alphaproteobacteria > Alphaproteobacteria bacterium. The sequence goes on from JACKII010000006.1 coordinate 200,262, forward strand.
TCGGTTCGACCCGCAGGTAAAGGCCGAACCCGCCGCCGTCATGATGCTTCCCCGGCCCTGCGGATTTCACCCTCGCGGCGGTAAGCGTCTTGGCTGCCCGTCGTTCCATCGCCCTGGCCATTCTTCCTCCATTTCTTCCCCCTCAATGACGCGGATTTGAGCGTATCAGAGCGGACGACAATGGACAAGAGAAGTCAAATAACCGCTTATTTTCAATGGGATTTGTGAACATTCGCGAACATCGCCGGATTCGACGATGGCGGACACCCCATCCGCCAATCTCGGTCGCTGTTATCCCATCATCCGGTAGTTCAGGTCGAACATTACCCATATCGCGCCGGCGATGATGATCGCGCCAATCACCACCGCCAATGTCAGGGCGATCGTGGCCTCCAGCGGCACGCGCTTGGTCGAATAGTGCAGAAAATACCGCAGATGCACCAGGATCTGTGCCAGCGCGAAGACCGTGACGATGAGAAAGGTGCCGGATTTGCCCACATCGCCGGCGGCCACGACATAGAACGGGACGCCGGTCAGGGCGATGGCCAACAGGAAACCCGTGAGATAGTCCGCTATTGGGGGCTTGTGCAGAAAGAATGGCAGGTCTTCGTCGCGGTCGCTCATTTGACCAATCCCGGCAGGTAAACAAAGGAGAAGATGCCAATCCAGATCAGGTCGAGGAAGTGCCAGAACAGGCCCAGCCGATACAGTCGCGACAGAACCGGATGGGTCAGGCCCTTGACCTGAATTTGAACGAACATCACCGCAAGCATGAGCAGGCCAAAGCTTACATGCAGGCCGTGGGTGCCGACCAGGGCGACGAAGCCGGAGAGGAAGCCGCTACGCTGCGGTGTTGCGCCGTTGGCGGCCATTTCCGCGAACTCACCGATCTCCAGCGCAACGAAGCCGGCGCCCAGCAGGAAGGTCACCAGGAGCCACAGATTCGCCCGCCCGTGGGCTCCGGACAAGGCCGATATGGCCAGAAAGCCGAATGTGAGGCTCGAACAGAGCAGCAAGCCGGTTTCGGCCGCAACGCGCCACAGGGTGAAAATTTCCCCGGGCGCTGGACCGCCTGCCGTTCCCGGCAGCAATACCGCGTAGTTCGCAAACAGGACGGCGAACAGCACCGCATCGGTGATCAGGTAGAGCCAGAACCCCAGGGCGCGCTCGCGATGCGGTTCGGGCGGCACCGGGTGGTCGCGTTGGGCGCTGTAGGTCGTCATGGCCCCGCCTCCGACGGCAGCGGTTGGCCGCTCCGGCTCATGATTTCGCGCACTTCGCTCCCCGAAACCTCGAATTCGTCGTGGTCGATGAAACTGCGCTGCACGACCAGGACGAGGATGCCGACAAACCCCAGAGCGAGCAGCCACCACATGTGCCACACCGCGCCGAATCCGATGAGAAACGCCAGCCCGCCGATGAACAGGCCGGTCGGCGTCTGGCGAGGCAACTGGATGGACTCCACCGGGCCGTAGTCCAGCCCACCATTCGCCTTGGCATGCGTCAGCGCATCCAGGGAGTGGACAATCGGGATCCGGGCAAAATTGAACTCCGGCGGCGGCGATGGGATAGACCATTCCAGCGTGCGGCCATCCCACGGATCGCCGTCTTGATCGCGCAACGCCTCGCGCTGGCGGATGCTGACCAGCAATTGCATCACGATCGAGAAGATTCCGAATGCGATGCAGCATGCGCCGATGAAGGCAACGATCAGCAACGGCTCGAAGCGGGGATCCGGAATGTTGGCGACCCGCCGCGGCAACCCCATCATGCCCAGCACATAGAGCGGCATGAAGGCCAGGATGAAGCCGATGAACCAGCCCCAGAACGAGGCCTTGCCCCAGCCGGCATGTAGCCGGAAGCCCATGGCCTTCGGGAACCAGTAGTAATAGCCGGCCAGATATCCGAACAGCACGCCCGGAATGATCATGTTGTGGAAATGGGCCACCAGAAAGGTCGTGTTGTGCAGGTTGTAGTCCAGCGGAACGATGGCATGCATCACCCCGGTGGCGCCGCCGATGACAAACAGGATCATGAATCCCAGCAACCAGTATATCGGCACCTCGAATTCGATCCGGCCCTTGTACATGGTGAAAAGCCAGTTGAAGACTTTCAAACCGGTCGGGATGCCGATGATCATGGTCGCGATGCCGAACGCCGCATTCACCGTCGCGCTTGAGCCCATGGTGAAGAAGTGATGCAACCACACCAGCATCGACAGCACGGTGATAACGGCCGTCGCGTAGACCATGTCGCGATAGCCATAGAGCGCCTTGCGCGAAAACGTCGACGCCACTTCGGAGAAAATGCCGAAGGCCGGCAAGACCAGAATATAAACCTCTGGATGACCCCACATCCACAACAGGTTGGCATAGTTCATGAAATTGCCGCCCATGTCCGCCGTGAAGAAATGCATGCCGAAAATTCGGTCGAGCATCAGCAGTGCGGTGACCACGGTCAGGGGCGGAAATGACAGCAGAATGACGGCGCTGGTGCAGGCCATGGTCCAGATGAACATCGGCAATCGCATCAATGTCATGCCCGGCGCTCGTCGACGGATGATGGTGACGAGGAAGTTGATGCCGGTCAGGGTCGAACCCCAGCCGGAAATGAACACGGCCCACAGCCAATAGTCGACGCCGGTGCCCGGACTCCGTTCGATCCCGGCGAAGGGCGGGTAGCCCGTCCAGCCGGCCGCCGAGAATTCGCCCAGCACCAGGGAAATCAACACCAGCCCTGCCCCGGCCGCGGTCAGCCAAAAGCTGAGCGCGTTCAAAAAGGGAAAGGCGACGTCGCGCGCGCCGATCTGCTGCGGAATAATGATATTCGCCAGGCCCGACATGAACGGCATGGCCACAAAGAAAATCATGATCGTGCCATGGGCGCTGAAGACCTGCTGGAAATGGTCCCCCTCCAGATAGCCGTTTCCCGTGACCGACAGCATTTGTTGCAGTCGCATCATGATCGCGTCCGCGAAGCCGCGCAGCAGCAACACGATCGCCAGGACCACGTACATGATGCCGATTTTCTTATGATCCACGGTCGTCAGGTAGTTCTTCCAGAGCCAACCCCAGAGACGGAAATAGGTGATCAACGCCAAGACGATCGCACCGGCCAGAACCGTTACCGCCGCGCCGCCGAACGCGACCGGGCTATAAAACGGAAGCGCGTTGTAATCCAATCGCCCCAACATCTTACCGCCTCCTTGCCATCCGCCTGTGAGACATGGTCATTGCCCCCCGCCTTGCGGGGATGGTCTGCCACCGTCGGCAGCCACTGCCGCCGGGCCGGACAGGTGGCCGGCATCGAACTGCGCCTTGGTCGGCAGTTCGCGCATGATGTATTGCGGTGTGTATTTTTGCACCACACGCGCGAACAATCCGGGCCGGACGGCCGCAAAATGCGTGACGGGATTGTTCGTGGACCGCTGCACCAGGCGGTCATAGGCGGCGCGGTCGAGCAGCGCCTCCTTCTTGCCGGCAGCGCCCTTCCCGCTTTTGACGTCGTCGATCCAGGACCGAAACGCATTTGCCGGCATGATTCTGGTTGTGAAGCGCTGATACTCGAACCCGGGGCCGGAATACATCGCATTCGAGCCTTGCAATTCCGCAGCGGTCTTCGAGTAAAAGTTCGCGCGCGATTCCATGCCGGGCATGGTGTAGATCTGGCTGATCAAGCCCGGGACGAAAATCGACGTCATCATCGGGTCCGCCGTCATCCGCAGTGTCACGGGCCGGCCCGCCGGGGCCACCAATTCGTTGACGGTTGCCACGCCCTCGTCCGGATAAACGAACAGCCATTTGTAATCGAGGCTGATGGCCTGGATCTCGTACGGCGCTCCCGCCACGACGGGTCGATACGGGTCGAGCCGGTGGGTGTAAACCCATGTCAAGCCGCCCAGAATCGCAATCGTGAACAGCGGGACAAACACGGTGATCTTGTTGATGACCGGGTGTTCGACGAAGTTGGGATCGTAGTCGCGCCCGTTGTTTGCCGCGCGATAGCGCCACGCGAACCACAGTGTTGCGATCATGACCGGTACGATGATGATCAACATCACGGTGACCGACAGGAAGAACAGGTTGGCTTCCGCCTCGCCAACCGCGCCGACCGGGTTGAGCAAGGGGATGGGGGCGAGCGAACACCCGCTCAGCAGCGGCAAAAGAGCGAACGGCACCGCGTGCCTGGCCACTGTCGAACAGCCGCCGGATTGCGGTTTGCATTGTTGCGGAGCCGTTGTCTTCCGCATCGGAATGCCCTCGTGTCATGGCCGGAATGACCGTCATGGGTGGCAGGCAACCGTTCGGGATCCGCCGGACCGCGTCCGTTCGAGCCACAGGATCGAGAATGCGCTAATTGGGTAGCGATTGTCAAAGAGAGAATTCCCATCGGATCGGCCCCCCATTGGCAGGCCGATGTTCGGGGGGGCCCGGGATCGAGGGTTCCTGGCACGGCAAAACGCTGCGCCATTGGGAGGTTCCGCTGGCGGCAGGTGTCGGAACCGTGTAGGCAAATTGCGATGCCGATCGCATCACTCGCAACCGCGATCTCTCGGTGGAGAAGATGACCCACGCAAATCGCAAAATCTGGAATGGCCGCGGTTCGGCCATGAAGGCCGGCCTCCTGGCGCTGGCGCTTGTCACGTGCGCCTGCGAAAGCCGGGAGGAAGCCCGGGCGGACGACGGGGGAACGCGGGAACTGGGCGCCGGCCGGATGCTGGCCCGGGAACGGTGCGGCGCTTGTCATGCGGTGGACAAGGAAACCGCCGTCAGCCCGCACGGCAAGGCGCCGCCGTTTGCGGAGATCGTGAAACAATACCCGCCGGAACAGCTCAGCGAGGCCCTGTCCGAAGGCATCATGGTCGGCCACGAGGACATGCCGGAGTTCCAGTTCTCCGACGAGGAAGTGGACCGGTTGATCGTTTACCTGAAATCCCTGGAATAGACCGCGCGCCCGGGCCGCAACCCACAGCTATGCCGGGCCTTCAGAGCAATGCCAGCGTCTGTCCCGCGATCACGCGTTCCTCGTCGGTCGCAATGGCAAAGGCCTCGGCCCGGCTGTCGGCGGTCGTCAATCGGGGCCCGCCCTGCGCGTTCGCGGCCGCGTCCAGGGAGAAGCCCAGCCAGGCGAGCTTGGCCAAAACGCCGGCGCGGATCGCCGGTTGGTGCTCGCCGATGCCGGCCGTGAACACCATGCCGTCGAGCCCGCCCAGGGTGCCGGCCAGCGCGCAGGTCTGTTTGGCGATCTGGTGAATGTAGACGTCGATGGCGTATTTCGCCCGCGGCTCCGGGCTTTCCATCAGCGTGCGCATGTCGCTGCTGACGCCGGAAAGGCCCTTCAGCCCGCTGTCCTTGTAAATCAGGTCGGTGACCTGTGGGACGGACAGGCCGTCATGCTCCATCAGGTAGAGCAGCACGCCGGGGTCGATCTGGCCGGTGCGGGTCCCCATGGGCAGGCCGTCCAGGGCGGTGAAGCCCATGGTCGTGTCGACGCTGCGGCACCCGTCCATCGCGCACATGCTGGAGCCGTTGCCGAGATGGGCCACCACCACCTTGCCGGCGGCCAGGCGCGGCGAGTGCCTCGGCAACTGGCTCGCAATAAAGTCGTAGCTGAGCCCGTGAAAGCCATAGCGGCGCACGCCCGCCTCGTAATAGCGGTAGGGCAAGGCGAAGGTGTTCACCACCGCTGAGTGGCCGCGGTGGAACGCCGTGTCGAAACAGGCGACCTGGGGCAGGTTCGGGCGCGCCGCGCGGATCGCCCGGATCGGCGCCAGATTCACCGGCTGGTGCAGCGGCGCCAGCGGGATGAAGGTGGCGAGCGTCTCCAGCATCGCATCGTCGATCCGCACCGGCTCGGCATAGAGCGGGCCGCCATGGACGACGCGGTGGCCGCAGGCCAGCAAGCGGGCGCTGCCCAGATGATGGTCGATCCAGTCCAGCACCCAGGCGGTGGCCCCGTCGGGATGGATGTCCGGGCGCTCGTCGGCGATGGCGCTGCCGTCCGGGGCGGTGGCGTGAAAGTGCGGCGCCGTCCGCACCTCTTCCAGCAGCCCGTGCCACGCCAGAACCAGGTCCTGGCCCGATATGCGGTAGAGCGCGAGCTTTATGCTGGAAGAGCCTGCATTCAAAACCAAAATGGCATCATCAGGCATGGCTCAATCCTCCGCCGCGGCGTCGCGCAGGCCCTGGCGGGCGGCAGCGAAGATCGCGGCCACGGCGCAGGAGGCCAGCCGCGCCGGCACGCTATCCGCCCGGCTGGTCAGGATGATCGGCACCCGCGCACCCACGACCAGGCCGGCCGCGTCGGCATTGGCGAGGAAGGTCAATTGTTTCGCCAGCATGTTGCCGGCTTCCAGGTCCGGGGCCAGCAGGATATCGACGTCTCCCGCAACCTCCGAGCGGATGTGCTTGATTTCCGCCGCTTCCTTGCTGATGGCATTGTCGAAGGCCAACGGTCCGTCCAGCAGGCCGCCGGTGATCTGGCCCCGATCCGCCATCTTGCAGAGCGCCGCCGCCTCCACGGTGGATGGCAGCTTGGGGGTCACCGTCTCCACCGCGGACAGAATGCCGACCTTGGGCGTGGCGATGCCCAGCGCCTGGGCCAGCTCGATCGCGTTCTGGCAGATGTCGCGCTTGTCTTCCAGCGTCGGGTAGATGTTGATCGCCGCGTCCGTGACCATCAGCAGCTTCGGATAGGTCGGGACATGCATGACATAGACATGGCTCAGGCGCCGGTCGGTGCGCAGGCCGGTTGCCTTTTGCGTCACCTCGTGCATGAGTTCGTCGGTGTGCAGCGAGCCCTTCATCAGCACGCTCGCCGTTCCCTCCCGCACCAGGGCGACGGCTTTCTCCGCCGCGGCGTGGCTGTGCTTGGTCGGGATCAGTTCGTAGGGCGAGAGGTCGAGGCCCTCCGCCTCCGCCACCGCGCGGATTTTGTGCTCCGGGCCGACCAGGATCGGCCGCAGCAGCCCTGCCTCTGCGGCGTCGACCGCGCCCGACAGCGAAACCGCGTCGCAGGGATGGGCAACAGCCGTTGGCATGGGTGGCAGGTCGGCGCACTTGGCGTGCAAATCGTCGAAGAACTGCGACATGAACGGGAATCTCCCCTGCCCGGTTCGGGACGACGGGCAGCCTAGCGGGGGGCAGCCTAGCGGGGGGCAGCCTAGCGGGGGGCAGCCTAGCCGGAAAGGTCGGCAGGGCGATGACCTAAATCAATCCCCTGCCCGCTCCGTCGGCCCCGCCGTCCCGCCCGTGTCGCGTCCGCCCGGAGCGAGGGCCTTGACTTCGGCAGCGGGCCGTGCCGCTTTTTGGAATGAAATTGCGAATGATCCTCAGGAGACACGCCGCATGGCCGTCATCCCTTTCAACAAAGACTTCCCCTACGAGACCGGGGAGGTCGTAACCCTGACCCCGCGCATCCGCCGGGTCACCTGCCCCAACCCCAGCTCGTTCACCTTCCATGGCACCAACACCTATATCCTGGGCCACGGCAAGGTGGGCATCGTCGATCCCGGCCCGGCCGAGAAGGCGCACACCGACCGGCTGCGCGAGGTGCTGGCGGAAAACGGCGAGACCGTCTCGCACATCCTGGTGACGCACACCCACCGCGATCACTCGCCGGGCGTGGCGCTGATGAAGGAATGGACGGACGCGCCCACCTATGGCTATGGCCCGCACGGCGTCGGCGCGCGGCGCAACTGGCCGTTTGCCGGGCCGGAGGGCGGCGACACCTCGTTCGTTCCGGACATCCGGCTCGCCGACGGCGAAATCCTGAAGGGCGACGGCTGGACGGTCGAGGCGATCTTCACGCCGGGCCATATTTCCAACCATCTCTGCTATGTCGTGAAGGAAGATGACGTCATCCTGACCGGCGACCACCTGATGGGCTGGTCCACCAGCATCGTCTCGCCGCCGGACGGCGATATGAGCCACTACATGGCCAGCCTGCGCAAGATGCTGGCCCGGCCGGAGCACACCTATTATCCGGGCCATGGCGGGCCGATCACCGACCCCAAGGCCTTTGTCGAGAGCTTCATCGAACACCGGGGCGAGCGCGAGCAGCAGATTATCGACTGCCTGGCGCATCACCCGCAGCACATCCCGGAAATGGTGAAGGAAATCTACATCAACACGCCGGAGCAACTGCACCGGGCCGCCGGCCGCAGCGTGCTGAGCCATCTGCTGCACATGGTGGAGGAAGGCCGCGTCGTCAGCCCCGACGACCCGCCCGGTCCGGACAGCCTCTACCGCCTGCCCTGACCGCCTGCCCCGACGGGCGCCTTTCCCGACGGGCGCCTTTCCTGACGGGCGCCTTTCCCGACGGGCGCCTTTCCTGACGGGCGCCCTTCCGCACCCGCCACCCTTGCGGATACCCCGGCCCCTGCCCCGGGACTCGCAATGGTGGCGGGTGTTTGTGTATGTAGGGCCATCCGTTAACAAACACCCTCTCAAACACAACCAAAGGCGTCTCCCATGGCTCAAGACCTGATGCTCTACGAGAAGCAAGGTCGGATCGTCACGATCACGATCAACCGTCCGGAAATCCGCAACTCCATCTCCGCCTATGACATGCTGGACGCGTTCGAGGCGGCGTTCGAGAAAGCCGCCAAGGATCACGAGGTCTCGTGCATCATTCTGACCGGCGCCGGCTCGGCGTTTTCGTCCGGCGGCGACGTGAAGGGCTTTGCCGAGACGGCGGCCGAGAACCAGGCTTTCCCCAACGGCACCCGCCACTGGTACCGCGAGGGCATCCAGCGCATCCCGCTCTGCCTCGACAAGGTGGAAATCCCGATCATCGCCGCGGTCAACGGCCCGGCCATCGGCGCCGGCTGCGACCTGGCCATGATGTGCGACATCCGCATTGCCAGCGACAAGGCGCTGATGGGCGAGGTGTTCGTCAATCTGGGCATCATCCCCGGCGACGGCGGCGCCTGGTATCTGCCCCGGATCGTCGGCCGCGCCAAGGCGTTCGAGATGGCCTTTACCGGCGACGTGCTGAAGGCGGACGAATGCCTGGAAGTGGGCCTGGTGCACAAGGTCGTGCCCCATGACGGCCTGATGGGCGCGTGCATGGACATGGCGAAGAAGATCGCCGCCAAGCCGCCGGAGGCGCTGCGCATGACCAAGCGGCTGCTGAAAGAGAGCGAGAGCCAGTCGCTCGCCACGTCGCTGGAAATGGCGGCCGGCTTCCAGGCGCTGGCCCAGTCCACCAAGGACCATGAGGAAGCCGCCCTCGCCTTTGTCGAAAAGCGCAAGCCGGTCTTCACCGGGCGCTAGGGCGATACGGCACAGGCGCGTCGGATAGCAATGACAAGGCGGACGCTATCCCGATAGTGTCGAACCTCGGGGTCGATCCGATCACCGAGCGTCTGACTGCCATTGGGAGCAAGCCCATGAAACGCCTGTCCTTGGTTCTTGTCGCCGCCGCGATGATGGCGGCGGCAACCCGTCCTGCCGCGGCCGAAAACCCGGTTGCCACGCACGAACACACCGCGACGATGACCGCGGAAGTCCGTGCCATCGACCAGAAGACCCGCGAAGTCGTGCTGCGCGACGAAAACGGGAATTACGTGACGGTGGTTGCCAGCCCGGATGTTCGCAATTTCGAACGGGTCAAGGTCGGCGACCACCTCACGGTCGCCTATTACGAATCGGTGGCCGCCCATCTCGCGGATGCGGGCAGTGCCGACGCGCCGGCCGGCGCCACGGTGGTCGAACGGGCCGGCAAGGGCGAGATGCCGGCCATGGTCACGGCAGAGGCGGTCAACATGGTGGTCGAGTTCATCCACTATGACCCCGACAGCCAGATCGCGACCTACATCAACCCGGACGGCAAGCCCGACAGCGTGTTCGTCAACCCCGATATGGCCCAATTTGCGGCGAGCCTGAAAAAGGGCGACAAGGTCGATGTCACCGTGACCCGCGCCGTGGCGGTTTCGATGGAACCGTCTTTGGACTAGACTGCCCCTCACTTGGCCCCCGCCAGCCCGCGGGGGCATCCATTGCCCATCAGAGTTCGGATTCCCATGGACGCCGCTTACAAACCCGAAGACTTGGCCTTCCGCGACGAGGTTCGCGCCTTCCTGAAAACCGCCATGCCGGACCATATCCGCCGGCAGACGCAGCTTGCGCCCTCCTATGTTTCCAAGGAGATGACGCGGGACTGGCACAAAATCCTCTACAACAAGGGCTGGATCGCGCCGAACTGGCCGGTGGAGTTCGGCGGCACCGGCTGGACGGCCGTGCAGAAGCACATTTTCGACGAGGAGGTGCAGGCAACCGGCGCGCCGCGCCTCTCGCCCTTCGGCCTGACCATGGTCGGTCCGGTGATCTACACCTTCGGTACCGAGGCGCAGAAGGCGCAACACCTGCCGGGCATCCTTTCCGGCGACACCTTCTGGTGCCAGGGCTATTCCGAGCCCGGCTCCGGCTCGGACCTTGCCAGCCTGAAGACCCGCGCGGTGCGCGATGGCGACGACTATGTGGTCAACGGCCAGAAGATCTGGACCAGCCACGCCCATCACGCCGACTGGATTTTCGCCCTGGTCCGCACCGACCCGAACGCGCCGAAAAAGCAGGAAGGCATCAGCTTCCTGCTGATCGACCTGAAAACGCCCGGCATCGAAATCCGCCCGATCATCTCCATGGATGGCGGCCATTATCTGAACGAGGTGTTCTTTACCGACGTGCGGGTTCCGGCCAGCAACCGTATCGGCGAGGAAAACAAGGGCTGGACCTACGCCAAATTCCTGCTCGGCAACGAGCGCACGGGCGTCGCCCAGGTCGGCAAGTCGGCCAAGAAGCTGGAAGCGATCATCGCGGCGGCGAAGCAGGAAAGCGACGGCCAGGGCGGCACGCTCTGGGACGATCCGGCCTTCCGCGCCCGCATCGCCACCATCAACGCCAAGCTGGCCGCGCTCGGCATGAGCAATCTGCGCGTGCTGGCGCAGGAGGCCGGCGGCGGCACGGTCGGGCCGGAGGCCTCGCTGCTGAAGATCAACGGTTCGGAGATCGAGCAGGCGCTGAACGAGACCTTCGTGGAGGCGCTCGGCAACTACGCCCAACCGTATGATCTGGAAGCCCTGCGCATCGACACCAATGTCGAGACCATCGGCCCGGACCATGGTCGCGGCGTGATGACGGAGCACCTGCTGCGGCGCGCCGCCACGATCTATGGCGGCACCAACGAGGTGCAGCGCGATATCATCGCCAAGCGGGTGCTGGGGCTCTGACGGCCCCACTCCCCCGCCCTGTCCTGTGAATTTTCGAATGAGGAGCCTGTCCGGATGGCCACCCGTGACTTTGACGTGATCGTTGTCGGTGCCGGTTTCGGCGGCATGTATCTGCTGCACCGTTTCCGCCAGATGGGCCTGAGCGCCATCGCTTTCGAGACCGGCTCCGATGTCGGTGGCACCTGGTACTGGAACCGCTACCCGGGCGCGCGCGTCGACGTGGAAAGCATGCAGTATTCCTACCAGTTCGACCCGGAGCTGGAGCAGGAATGGGAGTGGTCGGAGAAATACTCGCCGCAGCCGGAGATCCTGAAATACGCGCAGCACGTGGCCGACCGCTATGACCTGCGCCGGGATATCCGCTTCAACACCAAGGTGACCGCCGCGCATTTCGACGACGCGAACGAGGACTGGTTGGTGACCACCGGCGACGGCAAAACCACCCGCGCCCAGTATTTCGTGCTGGCGGTCGGCTGCCTCTCGTCCTTCAACATGCCGAAGATCACCGGCATCGACGATTTCCAGGGCAACAGCTACCACACCGGCCAGTGGCCGCACGAGCCGGTGGACTTCACCGGCCAGCGGGTCGCGGTGATCGGCACCGGTTCCTCGTCGATCCAGTCCTGCCCGGTGATCGCCCGGCAGGCGAGCGACCTCACCATCTTCCAGCGCACGCCGAACTATTCGATCCCGGCCCATAACGGCGCGCAGGACCCGGACTATGTTTCCGGCGTCAAGGCCAAATACCGCGAGTTCCGGGCGGAAGCGAAGACCATGGTCTCCGGCCTGCTGGGCGATTTCGGCAGCCGCAAGGCGGTGGAAACGCCGAAGGAGGAGGTCGAGCGGGAGTTGGAAACCCGCTGGCAGACCGGCGGCCTCACCTTCCTCGGCGGCTTCACCGACATGCTGATGGACGAGCGGGCCAACGAATATGCGCAGGAATTCGTGCGCAACAAGATCCGCGCCATCGTCAAGGACCCGGAGACCGCGGAACTGCTCTGCCCCAAGAACATCATCGGCGGCAAGCGTCTCTGCGTCGATACCGACTATTACGCCATGTACAACCGGCCGAACGTCCATCTGGTGGATGTCAGCGAAACCCCGGTCGAGCGCATCACGGCCAAGGGCGTTCTGCACGATGGCAAGGAATACGAGGTCGACAGCATCGTCTACGCCACCGGCTTCGACGCCATGACCGGCAGCTATCTGCGCATCGACATTCGCGGCCGCGACGGCCTGGAGTTGAAGGACCACTGGGATGCGGGCCCGCGCACCTATCTGGGCGTCTCGGTCGCCGGCTTCCCGAACATGTTCATGGTGACGGGACCGGGCAGCCCCTCGGTGCTGACCAACATGCTGCCCTCCATCGAGCAGAACGTCGAATGGATCACCGACGCCATCGGCGCCATGCGCGACGCCCAAAAGCACGTGATCGAGCCTGAGGCGGAGGCGGAAGCCGAGTGGGTGGCCCACGTCAACGACGTTGCGGGCCAGTCCCTGCGTTCGCGGGTGAAGAGCTGGTATATCGGCGCCAATATCGAGGGCAAGCCCAGCGTGTTCATGCCCTATATCGGCGGCCTGCCGGCCTATATCGCCAAATGCGACGCGGTCGTCCGCGAAGGCTACAAAGGCTTTGCCCGGCGGTAGGCCACCGCTTCGCCCCGCCTTCGCGCTTCATCCCTCGCCCTCCATCAAGCTTCATCCCGAGTAGGTGCGAAGCGCCGTATCGAGGGACGAGGGACGCCCACCCTGCCCCCTCGATACGCCCCGGACTGCGCCCAGGGCTACTCGGGGTGAAGCATGAAGAAGGATAGGCTTGTATCCCGGAGCCCGCGGAGCGGACATCCGGGACCGCTCTCGGTGCGCGAACACCGTTGCCGCCCGTGTTCGCGAGAGCGACGGCCCGACCCCCGCTCCGCGGCGGCAGGGGAACATCTCGTCCCAGCGAATGCTAAGGTGGCTCCCGATCCCCGGTCTTCACGCTGAGGTGCGAGCGCAGCGGGCCTCGAAGCGGCGGGCGCCCAACCCCCTACTCCGGCAGCAGGTCGAACTCCCCCATGCTGCGGGAGATCAGGTTGCGCTGCACGTCGCTGGTGCCCTCGCCGAACAGATAGACCAGCGCGTCGCGATGGTGCCGGCCCACCGAATATTCGCGCATGATGCTGGCCCCGCCCAGCACCCGCATGGCGCCCTCGGTCACGCGCAGCGCCGCCTCGCTGGCGAATAGCTTGATCTTGGCCGCCGCGGCATGGTCGATCGTGCCCTGATCCACCCGCCAGGCGCCGTGATAGACCATCCAGTGCGCCGCCTCGATATCCGTCACCATGTCGGCGAGGCGATGGGCCACCGCCTGGTATTGCAGGATCGGCCGCCCGGCGACGATACGGGTGCGAGCATAGTCCAGCGCCTCTTCATAGGCGCCCTTGGCGAGACCCAGCACCGAGGCCGCGACCCCGACCCGGTTCTCGGTCAGCGAGTCGAGAATGACCGGATAGGTGCCCTCGCGCTCGCCCAGAACGTGATCGTCCGGCACGAACAGGTCCTCGATCGCCAGCAGCCCGGTCTCCGAGCCCTTCAGCCCCTCTTTCTTCAGGTGGCTGATGTGCACGGCCGGGTTCGGCAGCGGCACGATGAACAGGCTGATGGCCCAGGGCTTCAGGTCCGGCGCCGTGCGCGCGGCCAGCAGCATGAAATCCGCCAGCGGCGAGTTGGTGATGTAGAGCTTCGCGCCGTTGACGCGATAGCCGCCCTCCACCTTCTCCGCCCTTGTCTTCATCGCCCGGATGTTCGAGCCGCCGTCCGGCTCCGACAGGCCGAAGCACGCCACCTTCTCGCCGGCCAGCGCCGGGCGGAAATACTGGGCCTTCTGCATCTCGGTCCCGGCCCGCCAGATCGGCCAGATGCCCAGGTGGGAGTGGGCGGAATAGGCCGCGCAGAAGGCCTGGCTGACGCGCGCCAGCTCCTCGCGGATGATGCAGTCGGAAACCTTGTCCATGCCGACGCCGCCGTCCTCCTCCGGATAGCGCGCGCCCAGCAGGCCGAGCTCGCCCCAGCGCCGGAACAGATGCTTCGGGAAGCGTTCCGCGTCGTCGGATTCGGCGGCGAGCGGCATCATCTCGTCCCCTGCGAAGCGGCGGACGGTCTCTCGCAATTGCACGTGTTCGGGGGCGAAGGTGAAATCCATGGGGCGGTCCGGTCCTGTGGGGAAAAGTTTCCGTAGTACTGCCCCGGCCATCGCCACCGCGCAAGTTGCCAGCGCGCGCGCTCCGGCTATGCTGGGCGGCAACGATGACCGCACCCCCTGCCCCGTCCGAGGATCGCCCGCCCATGTCCGCCCCCACCAACACCATCACCGGCCGCGCCGCTTTCCTCTCCGTCATGAAGGACGAGGGGGTGAAGCGCATGTTCGGCAATCCCGGCACCACCGAACTGCCGATCATGCACGCACTCACCGACGAGCCGGACATCCAGTACACCATGGCGCTGCAGGAGAGCGTCGTCGTCGCCATGGCCGACGGCTATGCCCGCGCCTCCGGCGAGCTGGTGGCCTGCAACGTCCACGTCGCACCCGGCCTCGGCAACGCCATGGGCACGCTGTTCACCGCCGCCAATTCCGGCACGCCGATGATCCTGACCGCCGGCCAGCAGGAGCAGGGCCACGGCCTGCAAGAGCCCCTGCTCTATGGCCCGCTGGTGGAGATGGCGGCCCCGGTGGTCAAATGGTCGACCGAGATCACCCAGCTCGAAGACCTGCCCCGCGTCCTGCGCCGCGCCGCCAAGGTGGCGATGACCGCGCCGACCGGGCCGGTGTTCATCTCCCTGCCGGGCGACATTCTGAACAGCGACGCCGCCATCGACCTCGGCCGCCGCACCCGCGTCGACACGAGCGTCCGCCCCAGCGACGCCGCCCTGGACGCCCTCGCCGACCGGCTGCTGGCGGCGAAGAACCCGGTGGTGATTGCCGGCACCGAGATCGTGAATTCCGACGCCTTTGCCGAGGCCGTGGCCTTCGTCGACGCCCTGGGCGCGCCGGTGTTCCAGCAGACGGTGGCGAGCGGCGCCCATTTCCCCAGCGAGCACCCGGCCTTCATCCGCTGCCTCGGCCGCTCGCAGCCGGACGTGCGCAAGGCGCTGGAGCCCTATGACCTGCTGGTCTGCCTGGGCGCGGACGTGCTGCGCATGTCGGTCTATTCCGAGGTCGACCCGCTGCCGGAGGCCCTGCCGGTGATCCAGATCGGCCTGAACGACTGGGAGATGGGCAAGAACTACCCGGCCGAGATGGCACTCCGCGCCGACCTCAGCGAGACCCTCGCCGCCCTCACGCCACTGCTAAAGGCCAAGGGCGGGGCCGCCCAGGCCGCAACGGCGGCGAAGCGCATCGCCGCGGTCGAGCCTCAGAACTGGACCAGCGTCCGCGCCAAGCGCCGCGCCGACGCGGAGGCCAAGGGTGCCGGCGAGCCGGTCAACGCCGAATGGCTGATGATGCGCATGAGCGACCTCGCCCCCCGCGACGTGATCGTGGTCGACGAGGGCGTGACCAGTGCCGCGACCTTGAACGCGCACTTCCCGTTCGTCGATCGCTACAGCTATTTCGGCAACGTCTCCGGCGGCATCGGCTGGGGCATCGCGGCGGCGGTCGGGGTGCAGATGGCCCAGCCGGAGCGGCGCGTGGTGGCGGTGATCGGCGACGGCTCGGCCCAGTACTCGATCCAGGCGCTCTGGACGGCGGCGAACATGAAGGCGCCGGTGGTGTTCGTCATCTGCAACAACGACGGCTACCGCATCATCCGCCAGCGCCTGAAACTGTTCCACGGCAACGAGCAGTATATCGGCATGAACTTCTCCAACCCCAGCATCGACGCCGCCAAAATCGCCGAGGGCTACGGCATGGAGAGCGTGCGCGTCTCGGACGGCGCGGCGTTCGAGGCGGCGTTCGCGAAGGCGATTGCCAAGACCGACGGGCCGACGCTGATTGAGGCGATGGTGGCGTGATGGATGTCCCACATTTCCTCCAAGCGAATCTCCTGATTGACTATCCGGTACAGACGGTAGCTTGCAAGGAACATAGTAAGAATATATATGGGTACAATGAGCAACACGTCCTTATCCGGTTTATAAGATGAAGATCATCGCAGCCTTAGCGGGACTAATCGGCGGAGTGGTCCTCTGTTACATTTTGCTTTCGTTAGGTGTGGTTGATCGGATCGACGGAATACCGGGAACTCAAGAAGAGCCGGTCTTTGCGCTTCCAACGTACCTTAGCTTTGTTTCCGCCATGATGACCGCGGTTACAGTTGTGTTGGCGGCTAGCTGTGCGATAGGGGTCGGACTTGTCGCAGCATATACGTTCCGAGAAATTAGGAGACATGCAGAACGAGCAGCGCCCTTACAGAAAATCAGATCACTAGTTGAAAGAAAAATTGTCAGATAAGAAATTAAGTCTCGCATTGACGAGGTTGCATATGCAACAGGACCGAATATCGTACACTCAGAAAGAAGATGCTGTAAAAGAAAATTGATGAGTTGGATGAAGATTACGATCCAGATAATGCAATCGAACGATAGATGGGAGAATCACCATGGCTTCACGGAAATAAAGCGCTTGCGAGCCGACGAAAAAGGCAATTCTTGAAAGGCACCTCTCCAGTATCCTGTAAAGCTTGGGCAAATCGCGAAGGAATTCGGGGTGTCGATGAAGGTGTCGAGCCTGCACAGGGGGTTTCTGGTCAGATTAAACGCGAAGGAAACGGATATGTGATTCGTGTCAATCGCTATGAGCCCGAGAAAGACAACGGTTTACTATCGCTCACGAGCTTTCTCATTTTCTACTACACCGCCACATTATCGATAGCACGCCAGAAGGTATTAAAGACAATGTGCTTTACCGATCAGGTGCGCCCGAGCGCATTGAATTTGAAGCCAATAGACTGGCGGCAGATATTGTTATGCCGATGGAACTTGTAGAAAAAGCACTGAGGGATGAATTTAGCGGGGTTGTAATGGACGCTACAATTGAAGGGCTTGCTGCACGATTTCAAGTTTCCAAAGCAGCAATGGAAATCCGCCTCTCCACTTTCGCTGATGCAGCATAGTGATTAGAAATGAATTTTGGGGATAGGAAATACGTTCCAACGCTCGCTATTCGTCCCAGCGAAATGAATGCGCTGGAGTTTTTACCGGGAGCAACCAAGGACAGGATGACACCCTGTATATTGCTCGCGCCGTGGGCCAATTCTAACACACTCGAGCGCGCGATTGATCGCGTCGAGCGGGCCTTCCCAAACAGAAACTACTTTCTAGACATTGACAGGGATTATCGGTTCACCAACCTAGAAAGCGCTCCTCAGCAAGAACTCACCCACCTAATGGATCCAGCCAACGGGTTTGCCAATTGGGTTGACTTTGTAGAGCAGCATGTCTGGGTGTGGCCTTGCGTTCAAACAAGAGACCAGAACGAAGCCGATCTTCGGCAGCAGATTGCGGCGTTCCAAGAGTTGGAACGCCCTTACTTTATGCGGATTGTTAGGGATCGCTTCCCTGGGAATATTGATGAAATTATCTCAGCATTCTCAGCAGGCGGCACAGCGGATTTTGCCATTATTTTGGAGGGTGGCTGGACTACTGATCCACTAAGCTTATCTGTATGGTTTCAAGGGATACTATCGGAAAGTTTACAGGCGATTGACGCAAGCGTTCCTATAATATTATCATGCACTTCGATGCCAAAAATTTTTACTCGGTATGAAGGTATCACACCGGTCCCCTTTAATAATCGCCAACTTGTTGAGCAGATTTCTCGATCTTCTAACCGAACTACTATCATTTATGGGGATTGGGGCAGTACCCGCCCTCGGGAGCATAGTGGATTTGCGAACCGGCCCTGGGACCGGATCGATTACCCTACCTCTAGCGCTTGGTATATTGTACGCAATAAAAATGAAGAATGGGATTTTGAAACCGCAGCAAAAAAGCTGGTTGAAAGAGACGATATTTGGGATGGAAATCTCAATATATGGGGTGAGGAAATGATATTTCAAACAACAATTAACGAGGAAATCGGAATCGATACTGCGCCAAAAAATGTTGCTGCGCGCGTCAATATTCATCTGCATCGACAAGCATTCTTTGATTATCCAGAAATTCATTCGATAGATTTTGATGAAGATTGGGAAGATTGAACCCAGACTCCGAGAATCAGATCCCAGAAAGTCCCCGCCCATGACCCAACCCTACCGCCTCTCCACCCCCCGCGTGCAGCCGCTGGCGCTCGGCCAGATGGACCCGCAGATCCAGGAAATGCTCCAGCGGCCCGGCGGGTTCGAGCATGGCCAGGTGCTGAACGTGTTCGCGACCCTGGCGCATCACCCGCAACTGCTCCGCCGCTGGAGCCCGCTCGCCAATCACCTGCTGTTCAAGTCCACCCTGCCGCCCCACGAGCGGGAAATGGTCATCATGCGCGCCGGCTGGATGGCGGGTTGCGCCTATGAGTGGGGCCAGCACGTCCCCATCGCCGAGAAGGACTGCCAGTTCACGCAAGTCGAGTTCCAGGCCATCGCCGAGGGCTCGGCGGACCCGCTCTGGAACCGGGGTGAGCGGGCGCTGCTGGCCATGGCCGAGCAGCTCTACACAAAGCAATTCGTCGACGACGCGGTCTGGAACGAACTGATCGACCGCTACTCCGCCCGCCAGATCCTGGACGCGGTGTTCACCGCCTGCAACTACACGACTCTCGCCTGGGCGCTGAACGTGCTGGGCGTGCAGCTGGACGCAGGCTGGGCGCCGCCGGACCCGGACCTGCCGGGCAACTCCGCCCAGCCGTCGGCCGCCCTCCCCTCCATGGCGATCAAGCGCGCCAAGCCGCGCCTGGAGCCGGAGCCGCTGGAATTGCTGGGCGAGAAGTCGCGCGAACTCTACGACAAGGCCCGCGGCCATCTGGACCGGATCAACGTCATCCAGACCATGATGCACCACCCGGACCTGCTGCGCCGCTGGATGCCGTTTTTCGGCCACTGCCTGCACAAGTGCGAGTTGTCGCTGCGCGAGCGCGAGACGGTGATGTTGCGCATCGGCCGGCTCTGCGGCTCCGGCTACGAGTGGGCGCAGCACCGGCCCATTGCCCTGGAGCGCGGCCTCTCCGCGGCGGAGATCGCCGCCATCGCCGACGGCACGCTCGGCGGCCGCGAGGGACTGCTGGTCGAGGCCGTGAACCAGTTGCACCGCACCAGCATGATCGACGACGCCCTCTGGGCGCGGCTCTCGGACGCCTATTCGCTGCAACAAATCCTGGACCTGATCTTCATCTGCGGCCAGTACCGCATGGTGAGTTGCGCGCTGAACACGCTGGCGGTGCAGCTCGACGATTATCTGGAGCCCTACAGCGAGGCCGCCTGACCCCTTGCCGAAACCGCGCGGGCGCGGCATGGTCGCGCCCGCAACATCACCTCCAAGACGGTCTTACGTGCCATGGCCTCCCTGCCCCAATCGCCGCTCGCGCCCGCGTCCTTCCCCACTCTGCCGCCCATCGCCGGCGTCCGCCTCGGCGCCATGGAGGCCGGGATCAAGTACAAGGGCCGCCACGACCTGGCGCTCTGGCTGCTGGATGCGGGCACGACCGTCGCCGGCTGCTTTACCAAGTCGCTGACCGCCGGCGCGCCGGTGCAGTGGTGCCAGGAGGCGCTGAAGGGCGGCTCGGCCCGGGCGATCGTGGTGAACTCCGGCAACTCCAACGCCTTCACCGGCCAGGCCGGCCGCGACACCGTGCGCGCCACCGGCGAGGCCGCGGCGAAGCTGGCCGGCTGCCAGCCGTCGGAAGTGTTCATCGCCTCCACCGGCGTCATCGGCGAGCCGATCCCGGCCGACCACATCCCCGCCAAGCTCCCGGACCTGTTCGCCAAGGTGACCGAGGACCAATGGGCGTTCGCCGGCGGCGCCATCATGACCACCGACACCTTCCCCAAGGGCGCGACCGCGACCGCGAAGATCGGCGGCGTCCCGGTGCGGATCAACGGCGTCGCCAAGGGCTCCGGCATGATCGCGCCGGACATGGCGACCATGCTGGGCTTTCTCTGCACCGATGCGAACGTGCCGGCGGACGTGCTGCAAGGCGTGCTGAGCCGGGCCGTCGAGCGCTCGTTCAACTGCATCACCGTCGACAGCGACACCTCCACCAGCGACACGGTGATTCTTTGCGCGACGGGCAAGGCCGGCAACCCGGCGCCGGCCCACGCCTTCGACCCGGGCCTGGCCGAATTCGCGGAGGCGGTGGAGGCGGTCTGCCTCGACCTCGCCCAGCAGATCGTCCGCGACGGCGAGGGCGCGACCAAGTTCGTCGCCATCCGGGTGACGGGCGCGGACAGCGACGCGGCGGCGAAGCGCATCGGCCTCTCGGTCGCCAACTCGCCCCTGGTCAAGACCGCCATTGCCGGCGAGGACGCCAACTGGGGCCGCATCGTCATGGCCGTCGGCAAGTCCGGCGAGAAGGCGGACCGCGACC
The DNA here is from genome assembly GCA_020638555.1 of Alphaproteobacteria bacterium. Classification (NCBI taxonomy): domain Bacteria; kingdom Pseudomonadati; phylum Pseudomonadota; class Alphaproteobacteria; species Alphaproteobacteria bacterium. The sequence continues at coordinate 220,985 of JACKII010000006.1, forward strand.
GGCTGCAAATCCATATCGGCGGCGTGAAGATCACCGACCAGGGCAAGGTCGTCCCCGGCTATGACGAGGGGCCGGTGGCCCAGCACATGAAGGGCCAGGAGATCGACATCGCCATCGACATCGGCCTGGGCCGAGGGCAGGCGACGGTCTGGACCTGCGACCTGACCCACGGCTACATCACCATCAACGGCGACTATCGCAGCTAGGATGCCCGTGCGCGCCCCGCACCACGGCTGCTTCGACAGCGCCTGCACCCCGGACGCTCGCAGAGCGATCCGGGGCCGCTACGGCAGGCCGGCTCTCCGCCTGGTCCCGGCACAAGGCCGGGAAACACGAGCGGTTGGGGGTGTGAGGTCATGACCCTGCCCATTCTCCTCGTCACCGCCGTTGCCCTGATCGACCGGGACGGGCGCGTGCTGCTGGCGCAGCGGCCGGAGGGCAAGAGCCTGGCCGGCCTCTGGGAGTTTCCCGGCGGCAAGGTCGACCCTGGCGAAACGCCGGAAGCCGCCCTGATCCGCGAGTTGAAAGAGGAACTGGCGGTGGATACGGCGGAAAGCTGCCTCTCGCCCTTCACCTTTGCCAGCCACACCTATGCGGACTTCCACCTGCTGATGCCGCTTTATGTCTGCCGCGTCTGGAAGGGCAATCCGACGCCGCAGGAAGGCCAGCGCCTCGTCTGGGTGCGGCCCAACCGCATGACCGATTATCCGATGCCGCCGGCCGACAAGCCGCTGGTGGCGATGCTGCGGGATTTGTTGTGAGCCAAACCACTGTATTCTCCATCGAGGGCGACATCTGGACGCCGGAACTCGCCGCCGGCGGCTTCAACGGCCCCGGCATGCACGGCGGCGCGGTCGGCGCGATGCTGACCGGCGCCTGCGAGTTGAAGGCCCGTGAGTTGGACCCGAACCCGGCCAACCCGTTCCTGCCGCTCTCTGTCTCCGTCTTCCTGCTGCGCCCGGTGCCGCGACGGGCCAACCAGGTGACGGTCGAGGTGCTGCGCCTGGGCGGCCGCGGCCTGTTCCTGCGCGCGGAGGCCCGGACCGACGGCAAGCTGCAGGCCAGTGCCCAGGCAGCCTTTGCCCGCGCCGAACCCACCCCGGGCATGCCGGAGCCGGACTTCGCGCCTCTCGCCCCCGAGACCGGAAAGCCGGGCCGCCTCACCTCCCCCGGCCACCCCTGGCTCGGCGATGTGGCGGAGATGCGCTTCACCGAGGACAGCCTCTGCTGGTATCGCTACGACCGGCCGTTGTTTCCGGGCGAGACGCCGATGGCATTGGCCGCCAGCGTCGCCGACTGGTCCAGCGGCACCTGGCGCCCGGACGGCTGGCGCGAACCCAAGGCGAAGTGGTTTCCGAACGTGGAGTTGGGCGTGCGCCTCGCCCGGCCGCCGCAAGGCCCCTGGATCGGTTTCCGCAACCGCCAGCACTGGCGCCAGAACGGCCTCGGCACCACTGAAACCGAACTGTTTGACCGGCACGGCGCCTTCGGAGCGGCGTCCCAGTGCGTGGTGCTGACCCCGCTGGACGGACCGGGCGACCGGGCCCTCGGATTCCCGCCCCGGGCCGGGTAGACCCGTGGCCCTATCCCCGAGAAGGCGCATTTGACCATTCGCCATAGCGTCGGGCGATGAACCGGGAGGGACATTTGGCGGACGACATTCTGAAAATCGCCGGGTTTGCCACCCGAGAAGCGGCGGAAAGGGAACGGCGCATCTGGCAACGGGAGCATCCGGACGTGCGTATCGAGGAGGAGGCCGCTTCGGACCCGCGTGGACGGATCAAATCGTTCACGCTCTACGTCCACCGATCGCAAGCGCCTACGGCAACCGATGCCGCGGGCCAAAGCCGTCAGGGGACCGGCCCCGGCCGTTCCAAGCCGGTCGAAGACCGGTTGCTGGACCTGATCACGCATCTCGTGTCGCCCTATGACTGGGATCACTGCGAGCCGCCGCTTTCGGGACCAGCGGTCACGCTGTTGACCGTCGAGCAGCTATTGACGGCAATCCACGAGCAATATCCGGAGGACCAGGCGGTCCAAGCCGGCGGCTTTGGGCTACGGCGCCTGCATCTGGAAGCGACGACAAGAAAAGACGGGCGGCCTGAATGGCAGCACCGTCGGTTCGACCGCTCCGGGCAGATCGCCATTGCCGAATACTATGTCGCAACGGTCTGGAGCGAGGTGAACGGAGAGCCTGACGCGTTCCTCGGGCGGCTCGCTTCCTTCTGGCCCGGTCTCGCCGCCTCGCCCGAAACGGAAACGGCCATTGCGGCTTGGGCAAAAGCGCATCCCCTGCGCCGCTGAATGCGCACGGTTGCGTGGGTCGGAATACCTGGGGCCAGTCGAGATCGGGAACGAGGGAAGGCCGCCTTCCCTCGCCCCTTTTGCAATTCGCCGCCGGCTCAACCCATCTGGAAGCCCGGGGTGGAGTGGGAAATGGCGATTTCCTCGTCGCTCATCACCTCTTCGATGCCGTCGAACAGCGGCGTCGAGAGATAGCGCTCGCCGGTGTCCGGCAGCATGGCCAGGATCACCGAGCCGGCCGGCGCCTTCTGGGCGATTTGCATCGCCACCGCGACGGTGGAGCCGCCGGAAATGCCGGTCAGAATGCCTTCCTTCTGCGCCAGCTTCTGCGCCCACTGGATGCCGTCGGTCCCGGCCACCGGGATCAGCTCGTCATAGAGGTTTTTGTCGATGGCTTCCTGGAGCACGTAGGGGATGAAGTCCGGCGTCCAGCCCTGGATCGGATGCGGCTCGAACGCCGGATGGCTGACGGCGGGCGAGTGGTCGTCCAACCGCTGCTGGGCCTGGCCGCTGCCGACAATGGCGGCGTTCGCCGGCTCGCTCAGGATGATCTTGGTGTCCGGCCGCTCGCGTCGCAGCACGCGGCCGACGCCGGTGACCGTGCCGCCGGTGCCGTAGCCGCTGACGAAATAGTCGAGCCGGTCGCCGGCGAAATCCGCCATGATCTCGCGCCCGGTGGTCGCCTCGTGAATGTCGGCATTGGCGTCGGTCTCGAACTGGCGTGCCAGGAACCAGCCGTTCTTCTGCGCCAGTTCCACCGCCTTCATGTACATGCCATAGCCCTTTTCGGCCCGGGGAGTCAGCACGACCTTGGCTCCCAGCATGCGCATCAGCTTGCGCCGCTCGACCGAGAAGCTCTCCGCCATGGTGATGACCAGCGGATAGCCCTTCTGCGCACACACCATGGCAAGGCCGATGCCGGTGTTGCCGCTGGTCGCCTCCACCACGGTCTGGCCGGGCTTGAGCGCGCCGCTGCGCTCGGCCGCCTCGATGATGTTGACCGCCAGCCGGTCCTTGACCGACGAGGCGGGGTTGAAGAACTCGGCCTTGACGTACACGCGCACGCCATCGGGCGCCAGATGGTTCAGGCGGATGCACGGCGTCTCGCCGACCGCATCGATCACGCTGTCGAAAAGACGGCCGCGGCCGTTGGTGGTGCGGACATTCGGGTCTGAACTCATGAAACGCTTCCTTTCGGCAGGGAGAAAAGTTTTCCGCTCTTTTATCGCCTTGTATCGCCGCGGCAAGGCCAGTGCGGACAGAGGCGGGCAAACAGGGAAGATTTACCGGGTTTTCTGCATTTCCACATCGGCCATACGCTCCATCAACCGAAAGATGCGCGTGAAATCCTTGTCCTGGCCTTCCTCCTGCACCATCTGGCGGAACAGGGTGCGGACCAGATTGCCCATATAGGCGGGGATGCCGTAGGCCTCCGCCTCCTGGCGCCAGAGTTCCAGGTCTTTCAGGATGATGTAGTTGGCGCCGCCATAGTCGAAGCTGCGGGTCAGAATCGCTTTCGGGATCTTGTCCATGCTGGCGCTGTTGCGGCCGCTGGAGACGTTCACCACCTCCAGCATCTGCTCCGGGTCGAGCCCGGCCTTGGCGCCGAGGGTGAAGGCTTCGGACGCGGCGACCAGATTGCAGAAGCTCATGATATTGTTGACCAGTTTCATGGTCTGGGCCGCGCCCACCTTCTCGCCCAGATAGGTGAGCTTGGCGCTCATGACTTCCAGCGCCGGGCGGGCCGCGTCGTAGGCGGCCTTGTCGCCGGAGCACATGATGGAGAGCGTCGCCGCCTCCGCCCCCGGCGGGCCGCCGGAGATCGGCGCGTCCAGATAGGCAATGCCCTTTTCGGCCATGAGGCTCGCCGCGGCCTGGGAGAACCGGCTGCCGGTGGTGCCCAGATTGACGAAATGCTTGATGGCGGAGCCCTCCGCCGCCTGCTCCACCACCTCCTCGGCAATGGCGACCGACGGCATGCAGGCCAGCACGGTCGCCGCGCGGTCGGCTGCGGCCTTGACGCTTTCGGCCACCGCGGCGCCGCGCTGGGCCAGGATGTCGGTTGCGGTCGGGTTCACGTCACGCACCACCAGCGCCTGGCCGGCATTGGCGAGGTTGATGGCCATGGGGCGGCCCATGGCGCCAAGGCCGATAAAGCCGATCGGTTGGTCAGACATGCGGGGGCGTTCCTCGATTGGGTTTGGATGGTTCGCCCCGCAGGACACACCCAATCGCCCGCCGGCGCAAGGGACCGCCGGACATTGCCGGCGCGCGGCGTCAGAAGGGCCGGTCGCCCTTGACCACCACCCGATGCACCGCCCGCTTTTCCCTGGCCGCATCATAGGGCTCGACGCAGTGCAGCGTGCAGCGATTGTCCCACATCAGCACGTCGTTCACCTGCCATTTGTGGCGATAGACATAGCGGGGCTGGGTCGCGTGTGCTTCCAGTTCGGCGATGAAGGCGTCGCTGTCGGCCCAGGTCCAGCCGACAATGCAGGCCGTGTGGTTGCCGATATAGAGCGCCTTCGCTCCCGTCTCCGGATGGGTGCGCACCAGCGGGTGCACCACCGGTGGCGCGGCGCGCCTCTCGTCTTCGGTCGCCGGGCGTTCGTGCGATTTCTCGCGGCTGCGCTTCCAGTCGTGCACGCAGAGCAGGCCGTCCAGCTTGCGTTTGGTCTCTTCCGGCAGGTCCGCATAGGCACGGGCCGTGTCGGCGAACAGGGTGTCGCCGCCCTGGCGGGCAATCGCTGGCGAGCGCAGGATGGTGGTGAGCGAGGGCTCGGCCACATAGGATTTGTCGGTATGCCAGACCAGCGTGCCCTTTTCCGGATGCACGCCGGTGGTGCTGCCGTCCGCCTTCACGTTCGAGAACACCTGCACCTGCGGCAGCCGCGCGTGCCGGGTCGAGACGTTGATATGCCCTTCCAGCGGCCCGAAGCGCAGGGCGAAGGCCTGGTGCGCATCGTCGTCCAGGGGCTGGTTGCGGAACACCAGCACCTTGTGGGAGAGGAACGCGTCGTGGATCAGCTCGAACGCGGCATCGGTGAGCGGCCGGGTGAGGTCGATCCGGCCAATTTCGGCGCCGATGCCGTTGGCGAACGGCGTGACGGTCGGCAGTCCGGCGGCATTGGCCGGGACGCTCGCCGCCGAGGATGCGGAGGTCTGGGGCATGGCGTGTTCCTCACCTTGGACTTTGGTGCTTGCCGTCAGTCTGCGCCGCGGAAGCCCTGCTGTCACGCCCGAAGGGGCAAGGCGCTTGTCACTCAGACGAGTCCAGCAGGGCCCGCCAGTTCTGGCGCTGGGCCACAATCCGAAGGACCGCCAGAATATCGTCTTCAATTCGATAGATGATCAGATGACGGGCACTGGGGTGAATGCGGACGGGCGGAACGAACTCTCGCCGTTCCCGCGCGATCTCCGGCATGGAGACGAGCAGTGCGATTGTGGCCTGCAAGCCATCGACATAGCGGTCCGCCTGATCGGCGGACCACTGTTCGGCTGTGTAGCGCCAGATTCCTTCAAGATCGGCTTGCGCCGCCGGCCGCAGGCGGTAGCTGGAGAGCCTAGTCCGCGCCATGGCGCTCCCGCATACGGGCCTTGAACGTATCGAAGTCGAAGGGCTGCGGGTCGCCGCTGGCGATGGCTTCGTCGACCGCCTGCTGAAGCTCGGCAATTGCCTGCCGCCGCTCCTGGTCGCGGCGGATCAGGTCACGGACATAGTCGCTGGCGTTGCTATAGCGCCCGCTCTTCGCCTGGGCTTCCACCCATTCCTTCATCCGGTCGGGCAGAGACACGTTCATCGTCGCCATCGAACTCTCCTTATGGCGGGAAGAGTGGAGCGGATGGCAAAGTTTGTCAATTCCAGGTGACCTTGCGCCCTGATGGCTGCATGGGCGGGCGGTGTCTCAGCGGTCCTTCCGATAGAAACCGTTTCCGCGGAGGCGGGAACCCTTGCCTGAGCGTTCCGCACAAAGACCGGACTTTACCGGCGACGCTCAGGCATGGCCCCCGTGTCAAGCACGGGGCGGGGTGTGGTGGAAGCAGGAACAGGGGGCTAGCACCACCGCCGTAGGTGCTACACGCCTTCCGCAACCAGCCCTTTCAGCATCTCGTCCAGATAGGCGTCCGCCATGGCGTGCAGTTCCGCGTCGGTGCGGTCCTGGATCGGGTGGGGGACGAAGACGTAGGCCGGGTCGGTGCCCAATGCCTTGGCCTGGGCCTCCTTGGCCTGGATGAACTCGGTCGTGGCGATGCCGACCACCGGAATGCCGCGGCTTTCGAGGTCCGCCATGTCATGCGTACAGCACGACGTGCAGGAGCCTCAATCGCTCAGGGCTTCGATGACGACGTCGACCTCGGTCGCGATCCGCTGGTAGAGCGGCGTCGGCGCGGGCCGCGTGTTGGTCGGCTTGGCGTAGCGCTTCACCTCCAGCCCGCGCTCGGTCAGGCGCTGTTCCACCCGGTCGAGGAAGATGTCTCCCTTGGCCTTGGCGATGTCGAGCAGGCCGACGCGCAGCCCCTCCAGGCTGGCCGGACGCGCCAGGCGCGGACGGGCCGCGACCGCGCGTTCGGCGGTGGGGTCGAGGATGGTTGTCACGAAAGCACCTCCTTCTCTCACTTCGAGCCGGCTCCTCAGGAGCCGATCACCCGGGTCACCGGCGAGGACCCTTTCTCGCCGCTGGCGGACCAGCCGCCGATAATGCCGGAGAACATGCCGGCGCCGCCGCCGGCGCGCACGATCATCAGGCCGCCGTCGCGGATCTTGCGCGCCATGCTACCATCGGCAAAGGCGGTTGTCCCCTCCGCGATGCCGCCGGCACCGGGGCGGATCTCGTCGGCCGGCCGTTGCGCGCGCCGGTAGAGTTCGTCATAGAGCCGCTGCTTGCTCCACCCGGCCTCGCGGAAGGTGCGCTCGTGCTCCGGGCAGACCACCAGCAGCGCGTCGGCGCCGGGATAAAGCTTCGGATGCTGCAACGCCTTCAGGCATTCGGCAAAGGTCTGGGCGAGGCTTTCCGGCGTGCGCGATTTCTGGTCGACAATGCCTTGCAGCCCATAGCCGGCAAACACCGTGACGGCGCTCTTGCCCTCCGGCACGCCGCGCTCGGCCGCCAGCGATTCCCAGCACGAGCCTTCTTCATCCTCGGCGATGCAGTAGGAGAGCTTGCCGGGATTGCCGAGGGTGGCCCGGTCCACCTCCTGCGGCCGGCCGCCGCCGACATTGCGGATCACCAGTTGCAGCGCCCGGCCGATGGTGCTGTTGGCGCGGAAGCCCTGGCCGAGCGCGTTGCCCTTCGAATTCATGCCGATGGCGCGGCGGATCGGGCCGTTCACCACCACCACCGGCCCCACATACATGGTCGTCGCCAGCACGCCGTGCATGGCGAAGGGCTCTTCCAGCACCGCCTCGACCGCGGCGAGGACCACCGGCAGGTATTCGGGCTTGCAACCGGCCATGACGGCGTTGATCGCCACCTTCTCCACCGTGCAGCGGGCGAGGTCCGGCGGCACATTGCCGATCACCTCCTGCGGGTCGCGCGCGGTGCCGGCGAGCATGCGCAGCACCCGTTGCTCCGTCGGCGGCACGACCGGCAGGCCGTCGGACCAGCCGCGGTCGAACATGGCCTCGATCTCGTCCTCGGCGCTGCCGAGTTCCACCTTGCGCGACGTGAGGCCGGTCTCGCCATGGCGCACCAGCAGGTCCTCGATCACGCCCGGCTCGATATTCTTGGCGCCGCAGCCGGGCCGGAGGTCCGGCAGGTCCTCGCCCAGGCCGGCCAGGCCGGTGAGCCTGCGCCACTCCGCCTTGTCCCAGCCATAGGTGCGGGCGACTTCTGGCCGTTCTCGCGGCGCAGCAGGGTCGGCACGATCTCGATCCTCAGCCCGTGCGAGACGTCGAGGGTGGAGTCGTAGGCGTGCGGCACGGAGGCCGGAAAGGCCGGATCGTCCTGGGTGAAGACGGTGAGATCGCCGGCCTTTGCGAGCGCGGCGAGCACGGGCTCGGTCAGGCTCGCAGGTCGGACAGTCGCGCTTGACGACCGCGACCCAGCCGGTGTCGGGGAGTTGGGTCATGGGCACACCTCCTGTTGCGTCTCGGCAGGCGAGGCAGGGTCGCCGCCCGCGCCTCGCCTGGACAACCGGCTCCTACCCGCCCGCGCCGCGTTGGCGGCGATGGCGCTGGCGATGCGGGCGCAGGCGGCATCCGGATAGTCATGGGCCATGCCGGCGATCACCAGCATGTCGGCGCCGGCGACCGTATCGGCGAGGTCCTGACCGGCGGCCACCGGCACCAGCAGGGTCCTCCTTGCCGTGGATCACCAGGGTCGGCGCGCTGATGCTGTCCAGATGCTCGACCCGGCCGTCGGCGCTGGCGATGCTGGCCAGCAGGTGGCGCGAGGCGCCGGCCGGGTTGAACGAGCGGTCGTAGAGCATCGCGGCCTTGTCCCGCAGCGCTGCCTCGTTGCGCGGGAAGCCGGGCGAGCCCAGCACCTCGGCCGACGCGATCGCGTCGTCCATGGCGCCTTCGCGCGTGCCGGCGGGGTTTTCGGCCGGCCGAGCCATTCGTTCGCCTTCTCGCTCGGCCGCGGCGAGGCCGCGCCGGCCGCTGGTCGCCATGATCGAGGTCAGCGTCGCCGTCTTGTCGCGATGGCGGTAGGCGAAGATCTGGGCGATGGCGCCGCCGTTGGAACTGCCGACGATATGCGCCTGTTTGATGCCGAGATGATCCAGCACCGCCGCACCGTCGTCGGCCATGTCCTCCAGCTTGTACGGGGCCTCCACCGTCTCCTTGGCGCGGGCCTGCTTGAAGGCCTTGCCGATATCCGCCGGCCCCAGTCGTCGAACGCGGTCGAGAGGCCGCAATCGCGGTTGTCGTAGGCGATGACGCGGAAGCCGCGGCCCGCCAGTTCCTGCACCAGCTTTTCCGACCAGGAGGAATTTGCACGCCCAGGCCGCCGACCAGCAGCAGCGGCGGGCCGTCGTCCGGGCCGTAGGTGACGTATTCGATCTCGACGCCTTGGGTGGAAGGAGCGCGGGGCATGGGGCGGTTCCTGTAATCGTGAGGATTTCGCTTGATCGGGGTTTGGCGCGCATCGTCCCACGCCCACCCGCCTTTGGCAATATCGGCGGGGCCGGTCGCGAGGCCGGTCGGGCGCTATGCGGCGGCATAATGGCCGCCCCGCCGAACCACACGCCCTTCCCTCTCCCCCGGTTTGCGGGTTAGACTTTGGGCCAACGAGATCCCACCGCCCGTCCGAGGAACGAACCCGACCATGCGCCAGATTTCCCAGGTGGCCTTCCTCCAGGCCCAGAACTGCACCACCATTCCCGCCGCCTGGCGCCATCCGGACGGTTGGACGAACAGCTATTCGCCGGAATACTACCAGCACATCGGCCGGGTGCTGGAAGAAGGCAAGTTCGACATGGGTTTCTTCGACGACCGGCTGGCCATGCCCGGCACATGTATATGGGCGATCATGCCCACACGGTCGAGCACGGCATCCGCTGCGTGAAGATGGACCCGGTTACCTGCATGACCGTGATGGCGCTGGCGACCAAGCATCTGGGCCTGGGCGCGACCATGTCCACCACCTATTTCAACCCGTTCCATGTCGCCCGCCTGTTCCAGACCGTCGACCTGATGACCAACGGCCGCGCCGCCTGGAATGTCGTGACCAGCGTCAACGACAACGAGGCCCGCAACTGGGGCTGGGAAAAGGGTCTGGACCACGATTACCGCTATGACCGCGCCGACGAGTTCCTGGAAATCGTCCGCGGCCACTGGATTCGTGGGACGATGACGCGGTGCTCTACGACAAGGTGAACATGAAGTTCGCCGACCCGAACAAGATCCGCCGCCTCGACTATCACGGCAAATACTATTCCTCGCGCGGGCCGTTCACCGTGCCGCGCTCGCCGCAGGAGCAATCCGGTGCTGATCCAGGCGGGCTCGTCCGGCCGCGGCATGAAATTCGGCTCGCGCTGGGGCGACGTGATCTTCACCGCCTGGCACAATCTGGAACTGGCGCAGAAGCAGTACAAGGCGATGAAGGAGGATTGTGCCTCCTCGGGCGCAACCCGGACCATTTCAAGCTCTGCAACCTGTTCTATCCGATGGTGGCCGAGACCCGGGCCGAGGCGGAGGACAAGAAAGCCTTCTACGACACGCTGCCGAACGAGGTCGACCAGCTCTCGCTGCTGTCGGAGGCGCTGAACTACGACTTTGCCCAGAAGGTATCGACGAGCCCTTCACCGACGAGGAGTTGGAGGGCATCAGCGGCATGCAGGCGATGCGCGACCGCGTGGTCAAGACCGCCGGCATCAAGAACCCGACGCCGCGCGACTTCATGGAGGTCACCGGCCGCGGCCGCATGGACGACCCCTGGGTCGGCACCGGCAAGACATCGCCGACAAGATGGAGGAATATTTCTCCTCCCATGCCTGCGACGGCTTCGTGGTCGGCCCGACCTGGCTGCCGGGTTCGTTCGAGGATTTCGTCAAATTCGTGGTGCCGGAACTCCAGAAACGCGGGCTCTACCGCAAGGAATATCCGGGAACGACACTGCGCGAGACCCTGGGCCTGCCCAAGCCGACCCTCGGCGCGTGGAAGACCAAGGCCGCGGCCGAGTAAGCTTCCGGGATGCGCGGCAGGCCGACATGGGTTCGCCGGCCTGCCATGCGGCCCCTAGAGCCAGACGTCCTCGACGCCGGGGACATACCAGTCCAATGTTTGCAGCATGGGTCGCTGGCCACCCTGCCTTGCGGGATGCGTTCCTGGCCATCCCGGTCGATGATCGGGCCCGGCAAACGGGTTCAGCGTGCCCTGGGCAATCGCGTGGGTCATGTCGTCGGCCTGCTGGCGGACGGAAGGCGGGATCAACGAACTATAGGGCGCCAACTCGACCATGCCGTCGCCGATGCCGCTCCATGTGTCCTGGCTCTTCCATCGCCCTTCGATCACCGCTTTGGCCCGTGCGATATAGTACCCGTCCCAGCGGTCGAGACTGGCGGTCAGTTGGGCGGTCGGACCGAATTCCCGCATGTCGCCGCTCTTGCCGAACGCATAGACCCCGCGCCGTTCGGCCACTTGGACCACGGCGGCCGAACCGGTGTGTTGCACCAGCACGTCGGCCCCGAGGTCGACCAGATGCTCCGCAGCCCGGGCTTCCGCAGCCCGGTCGTAAAGCTGCCGATCCAAATGACCTTGACCACCGCATTCGGCCGTACCTGTCGCAAGGCAAGCGTGAACGCGTCGATTCCCTGCACAACCTCCGGAACCGGAATGCTGGCGACATAGCCGATAATGTTTGTCTTGGTCATATTTCCGGCAATCAGCCCCAACACCGCGCGCGCCTCATAAAAGCGTGCCGTATAGGTCGCGACATTTGCCGTTCGACGATGGCCGCCCAATTGCTCGAACCTGACACCGGGAAAGTCTGCCGCGACCCTGGCCGTCGCATCCTGGTAGGCGATCGCTGTTGCAAAATCAGCCGATAGGCCGCTGAGAGCCAATCGGCGCATCGCATGCTCGGCGAATTTCGGCGCAACAAATTCGACAGATGTGGTTTCCACCTGACCCGCGAGCGCAGTCGCAACCGCTCGCCGCGCAAGATCGTGGCTACGGCTCCAGCCGGGCTGGGAAGCCCGACCTTGGTAAACGAACCCGATTTTGAGTATACCGTCATAGCCGAGTTCGTTTTCACACCCGGCTGCCACGATGAATACTACGGTGAGGATACCCAGGATTATTTTTTCATTGTTGCCACTCGGCATTTTTTCTTGTTTGGGTATGGTGCAACATTCGCATGTTGTATACGCAAAATTACCGATCTCAATCCGCAGTTTCAACATACAATTCGCGTCATTCGCTTACTTTTCCGCAATCCAGGAGAGACGAAATGGAACCCAACACCAACCGATTTGCCGGGAAGATCGCCCTCGTCACCGGCGCGGCCTCCGGCATTGGCCGGGCAATCGCGGCACGCCTGGTGGCCGAGGGCGCCCGTGTGGTCGGCGGCGATCGCAACGAGCACGGCCTGAACCAGCTTGGCGCACGAACTGGGCGATTCGTTCGCGTTCGCCCTGGCCGACGTAACCGCTGAAGCCGACGGCGAAGCCTGGTGGCCTCTGGCGGTCGACCGGTTCGGCGGCCTCGACCTGGCCTTCAACGTCGCCGGCGGCAGCCGACCCGGTTATCTGCTGGATCTGTCGGAGGACGATTGGCAGTGGACCATCGACCTCTGCCTGAAAGGCGTGTTCCTGGGCGTCAAGCACCAGGCGCGGCAGATGGTGCGGGGCGGCAAGGGTGGTGCCATCGTCAACATCGCCAGCCTGAACGCCCATGTGCCCATGCATGCCGGCGCGGCCTATGCCACGGCCAAGGCCGGGGTGGAGATGCTGACCAAGAACGCGGCGCTGGAATTCGCGGACCACGCCATCCGCGTCAACGCCATCCTGCCGGGGCTGGTACAGACCCCCCTCACCCGCCGCCATTTCGACAATGAGGCCGCACTGGCCGCTTTCATGGACCGCATCCCGCAGCGCCGCCCGGCCCAGCCGGAAGAGATCGCGGCGCCGTCCCTGTTTCTCGCCAGCGACGACGCCTCCTATGTCAATGGGGCGAGCCTGTTGGTGGATGGCGCCTGGGCGGTCAGCGGCTATCCGGACATGCGCCCCTTCCGCGGACCTGTGCAGTTCAACGGCTGAGCGCGGCGGGTCGCGGCAGTGGCCCGGCGGTCTTTGCACGCCGAGAGAGACCCCGGATGGTGGCTGCGCCACCTTCGGGGAAGCTGGGAGTTACGGGGCCGTGGTGCCGAGGGCTCGGGAAAGCGGGCTGCCCTTATTCGCGACGTCAGCCCGTGCGAGAGGCGCCCCAGCCACCGACCAGCACCGCTACAGAGCTTTCCCAGCCGAGCCGCAGGCGAGAGCCGGGACCCCTATCGTCTGTCGCGAGCACCTGGAATAACGGAGTTCGTCCGCTGACGCCGGCCCCGGATCGGCGCTCCGCACCGTCCGGGGAACACGGGGCTTTCGCTCTGCCTTGCGGCGCAACCGATCAGCGCCCGCGGGGCGGGGCCGGGCGGCTGCGTTCGTCGTCGAACAGGTCGGTCAACTGCGCCATCATCGCGCCGCCCAACTGGTCGGCATCGAAAATGGTGACGGCGCGGCGATAGTAGCGGGTCACGTCGTGGCCGATGCCGATGGCGATCAGCTCCACCGGCGAACGGCGCTCGATATACTCGATCACGTCGCGCAGGTGCTTTTCCAGATAGTTGCCCGGATTGACCGACAGGGTCGAGTCGTCCACCGGCGCACCGTCCGAGATCACCATCAGGATACGACGGTCTTCCGGCCGGTTGACGATCCGGTTGTGCGCCCAGAGCAGCGCCTCGCCGTCGATATTCTCCTTCAGAATACCTTCGCGCAGCATCAGGCCCAGATTGCGGCGCGACCGGCGCCAGGGCGCATCGGCTTCCTTGTAGATGATGTGGCGCAGGTCGTTCAGGCGGCCCGGGTTCGACGGCTTGCCCTCCGCGAGCCATTTCTCGCGCGACTGGCCGCCTTTCCAGGCGCGGGTGGTGAAGCCCAGGATCTCGACCCGGACGCCGCAGCGCTCCAGCGTGCGCGCCATGATGTCGGCGCACATGGCCGCGACCGTGATCGGACGGCCCCGCATCGAGCCGGAATTGTCGATCAGCAGGCTGACGACCGTATCCCGGAACTCGGTCTCGCGCTCCATCTTGTAGCTGAGCGCGTGCGTCGGCTGTGCCACCACGCGGGCGAGCCGCGCCGTGTCCAGAATCCCCTCTTCCAGGTCGAAATCCCAAGAGCGGGTCTGCTGCGCCATCAGCTTGCGCTGCAACCGGTTGGCGAGCCGGGTGACCACGCCTTGCAGCGCCGCCAGTTGCTGGTCCAGATGGTGGCGCAGGCGGCCGAGCTCGTCCTCGTCGCAGAGCGCTTCCGCGGTGACGATCTCGTCATATTGCATGGTGTAGGGACGGTAGATCGCGGCGCCGCTGTTGGACCGGTCCATCGGCCGCTGCTGCGGCGTGGTGGAGCCGTCCATCTCGTCCTCGCCGAGGGCGGCGTCCTCGTCCATGTCCATTTCGCCCTCTTCCATCGACGAGTCGTCGCTGTCGGAGGAGTCCATTTCGCCTTCGGCGGACATGGAGGAGGTATCGTCGCTTTCGCCCGTCTCGTCGGACTGCGATTCCTGCTGGTCTTCGGACTGCTCGCCCTCTTCCTGGTCGTCAGAATCGTCGGCGAATTCCGCCTCCAGGTCCAGTTCCTGGAGCAGTTCGTGCACCATGTTGGCAAAGGCGGTCTGGTCGCTCGCGGTGTCGTTCAGGTGGCGCATGGACTCCATGGCCGCATCCGACACCTTCTCGCGCAACTGGTCGACCAGGGCGGTGGCGTCATGGGGCACGGCCTGGCCGGTCATGGCCTCGCGTGCCAGCATGGCCAGCAGGTCCGGCAGTTGGCCGGCCTCCACCTCGCTCATGCGGGCATAGCCCTTGCGCCGGCATTGTTCTTCCAGCGCCGCCTGGAGATTCTCCGCCACGCCGGAACGGTGGCGCGAGCCCAGGGCCTCGCAGCGCACCTGTTCGACCGCGTCGAACACCGCCCGCGCGGTCTTGGATTTCGGGCTGAGGCGGCGGTGCGTCTTGGCGTCGTGATGGCGTTTTTTCAGCGCCATCGCGTCCGACTCGCCGCGGATCTGCGCCACTTCCGCCGGCGGCAGGTTGCGCGCCGGCATTTGCAGGCGCGCGGTGTTGCCGTCCATGCGCGAGGGATCGGGGCCGAACACGACCTCGACCTCGTCCTCCGCCAGGGCGAGAGCGCGCATGGTCGATGCCGTCGCGCGCTTGAAGTCCTCGATCGCCGAGCGCTTCTCGGGCGTAGCCATATGCCCTCCTCCTTAATCGCGCGCCTATTCGGCCGCGCGCGCGACCACGGATTCCGGCAGTTCCTTGCCGAAGCAGCGCTGATAGTACTCGGCCACCAGCGAGCGCTCGGACTCGTCGCACTTGTTCAGGAAGGTGAAGCGGAACGCCATGCCCAGGTCGCCGAAAATCTCGGCATTCTCGGCCCAGGTGATCACCGTCCTGGGCGACATCACAGTGGAAATGTCGCCCTTGATGAAGGCGTGACGGGTCATTTCCGCCAGCGACACCATCTGCGCGACCAGCTTCTGACCTTCCGAGTTCTGCAACGCCTTGAGCTTGGAGGAGACGATTTTGATTTCCTCGTCCGCTTCCAGATAGTTCAGGGTCACGACGATGTTCCAGCGGTCCATCTGGCCCTGGTTGATCTGTTGCGTGCCGTGATAGAGGCCGGTGGTGTCGCCCAGGCCGACGGTGTTCGCCGTCGAGAACAGGCGGAAGCCCTTGTGCGGGCGGATGACGCGGCTCTGGTCCAGCAAGGTCAGCTTGCCCTCGACCTCCAGCACGCGCTGGATGACGAACATCACGTCCGGGCGGCCGGCGTCGTACTCGTCGAACACCAGCGCGGTCGGGTGTTGCAGCGCCCAGGGCAGCAGGCCCTCGCGGAATTCGGTCACCTGCTGGCCGTCGCGCAGGACGATGGCGTCCTTGCCGACCAGGTCGATGCGGCTGACATGGCTATCGAGGTTGACGCGGATACAGGGCCAGTTCAGGCGCGCGGCCACCTGCTCGATATGCGTGGACTTGCCGGTGCCGTGATAGCCCTGGATCATCACGCGGCGGTTGTGGGCGAAGCCCGCCAAAATCGCCAGCGTGGTCTGCGGGTCGAAATGGTAGGTCTCGTCCAGATCCGGCACATGCTCGCTGCCTTCGGAGAAGGCCGGGCATACCATGTCGGTGTCGATGCCAAAGGTCTCGCGCACCGAGACCTGGGTGTCCGGCATTCCCGTTGGCATACCGGTGGAATCTCTTTCAACGCTCATCGTGGGATTTCCAACGCACTTCAGGCTAGGTCGATAACGGTCGTAGCAGTGTCATATACGCTTCGCGCAAGACTTTGAAGCGTTCTTCTGCATGCGGATCGTCGGGGTTCAGGTCCGGGTGGGCCGCTTTTGCCCGCTCGCGATAGCAAGCCTTCAGCGACGCTTTGGTATACGGTGTCACAAGCCCCAAAGTCGAGGCCGCACGGCATTCTGCCGCAGTAATCGGCCGGCGACCGCCGTTTCGGGGCCTGGCGGAGGCGTCGGCATCGGGCCCGGACGCCCCGCCGCCCGCGCCGCCATGGCCGCGGCTGAACGGCCAGGTCGGCCGCTGCCAGATCGTGTCCTTGCGCCGTTCCTGCTCGATTTCCGCGGCGGACATGCCGGCGAAATAGTTCCAGGCGCGGTTGTATTCGCGCGCGTGTTCCTTGCAGAACCAGTAGCGGTCCGACAGGCGCTGGCGGCTGCGCGGCGCCGGATGGGCGCCCTCGGCCTCGCAGCCTTCCCAGTCGCACGGACGCATGTCCGCGGCGGTCTCGCCGCCGAGGTCTTCCGCGTCGAGGGCGGCAAAGGCGAATTGCTTCAACGGGTCGGACACGCGACCAGGGCCTCGTTCGTATCGGGGGACAGGGCGGATGGGCGGTGGCTCTAGGCTGCCCGCTCTCGCACCAACTGGTCAATGGAGTCGCCGAATGCGGCGAGCGTCGCCGTCACGTCGGCCTCGGTATGAGCCCAGCTAATGTAGTGCTTGCCCTCGCTTTTGAGAATACCGCGCTCGCGCATCAACTGGTTCCAGCGGGTGGTCAGCGCCGGGTCGCTCTTGGAGGAGCGGTAGTCGATCACGTCCTTCTCGGTGAAGATCACATCGAACATCGGGGCGTCGCCCACCACCTTGGCCTTGAGATCGGTCTTGGCCAGGATTTCGGTATAGCCGTCCATGATGGCGCGGCCGATCTTGAAAATGTGCTCGTAGGCGCCGGGCCGCTTCAGGATTTCCAGGGTTTTCAGTCCCGCGGCCGCGGCCACCGGGTTGCCGGAGAGCGTGCCGACCTGGGTCATGAACTTGTCGGCGGCCACGGCCTTCTTGTCGAAATGGGCCATGATGTCGGCACGGCCGGCGATCGCCGCCAGCGGATAGCCGCCGCCGATGGCCTTGCCCAGCGTGCAGATGTCGGGAACCACGCCGTAATACGCCTGTGCGCCGCCATAGGCGAAGCGGAAGCCGGTGACGACCTCGTCAAAGATCAGCAGCAGGCCGTTTTCCTGCGTGATGCGGCGCAACCCCTCCAGGAAGCCGGGCTTCGGCGGGATCAGGCGCTGGAACGGCTCGGCCATGATGGCGGCGATTTCGTGCTTGTGCTCCTTCACCAGCGCCTCGACCGTTTCGAGGTCGTTGTAGGGCGCCACCAGCATCTCCGCCTGGACGCTGGCCGGAATGCCGGCGCTATCCGGCACGCCCTGGGGGAAGTTGCTGAACGTGGTGGGCGCCAAGCTGATGAGGCCGTAGTCGCTCATGCCGTGATAGCCGCCCTCGAACTTCAGAATCTTGTCGCGGCCGGTGTGGGCGCGGGCGAGGCGCATGGCATAGGCATCCGCCTCCGAGCCCGAGGAAACGAATCGCACCTGCTCGGCGCAGGCGACGGCATCGACGATCTCGGCCGCCAGCAGAATGCCGTCGGCATTGTTGGCGAAGAAGGTGGAGCCTTTCGCCACCTTCTCCAGCGCCACCTCGGTCACCTCCGGGTTGGCATGGCCGACGATCATCGGCCCGGACCCCAGCAGATAGTCGATGTATTCGCGGCCTTCGACATCCCAGACATGGCCGGCGAGACCGCGTTCGATGATGATGTCGTAATTGACGTTGCCGAACCCGCCGGCCGGCAGGGCCTTGCGGGCGATCTCCCGCAGTTCGGCGGCACCGGGACGGGCGGCGGAAACGTGGGTGTCGGGCATGTCTCGGTCCTTCGGCAGGCTCGGTCCCTGGGGGACGCGGTCTTTGGGGGGATCAAGCCGCCGGGGCGTTGCCGGCCTCCTGCTTGCGGCGACCGGCAGCCTGGCGCTTGGCTTTTGCGACCGCGGCCACCGAGGACTCGTTCAGGCGGAACATCTCCAGATCTTCCGCCTCGGCCTCGTCGACCGGGGTAATGGCTAGATCGGTATAGTCCTTCACGGACGGGTCCTTCTGCAAGCGTTTCCGCATGCGATGAATGTGCCAGGCATAGAGGCCGAGCCGGCCATAGGTCGAAAGCGTCTGCCATATCCGCTTAGGGTAGAAGGTCAGCGCCGGCTCCCGCGGCAGGCCGCTGCGACGCTGGCTGCGCACCTTGCGGCGAAGATAGCCGCATTGCTGCGGGTGCACGCCCTCGAACGCCATGGCGCAGTAGATCTGCAGGATGCCGTGCCAGATGCGCACCGGCTTGATGCCATAGTGCATGTTGCGCTTCATCATTCGCTCGATATGCGCGTCGGTGTAGTACCAGCGCCAGATCTCGCGATAGGTCCGCTGCCAGACGTCGGCGCTCATGAGCGGATGGGCGGTGGTGACGTGCTCCAGGTCGTATTTGTTCATGTCGGGGTCCATCCAGACCTGTTTCAGATACAGGTTCTTGTGGTCCTCCGACCCCGGCAGCGGCGTCAGAACCGTGAATTCCAGCAGGTCCACCGGCAACTCGCGCTGCACGATCTCGATGTCGCGCTTCAGGGTTTCCGGCGTATCCGTGGGCAGGCCCAGAATGTAGCCGGCATAGGTGATGACCCCCTTCCGCTTCCACATCTGGAACATTTTGCGGTATTCCGTGATGCGATTCTGGGCCTTTTTCATCACCGCCAGATTGTCCGGGTTGATGTTCTCCAGCCCGATAAAGACGTGGGTGCAGCCGGCCCGCGCCGCCTTGTCGACGAAGTTCGGCAGCTTGTGGCAGAGCGTATCCACCTGGATCAGGAAGCGGACCTCGATGCCTTCGCTCTCGCGCAGTTCGATCAGGCGGTCGAAAATGGCTTCCCAGTTCTTGTTGCGGGCGAAATTGTCGTCGGTGACGAAGAAGCGGAAAATGCCCTGTTCGCGGTTGGCCCGCACCAGCCGCTCGATATCGTCCGCATCGCGCCAGCGCGACTTGCGGCCCTGCACGTTGATGATGGTGCAGAACGAGCACTGGAACGGGCAGCCCCGGCCCGCATCGAACGAGGAAATGACGCCGTCATAGCGCTGCACCAGATCGCGCGGCAGGAAGGGCGTTACCTGCTGCTGCAAATCCGGCAGGTCGTGCATGAAGTTGTAGATCGGCTTGAGCTGGCCCGCATGGGCGTCGCGGAACACTTCGGCCAGATGCTCCTCCGCCTCGCCCGCAAACAGCGCAATGCCGAGCGCCTTCGCCTCCTGCAAATCCATCGGCAGTTCCGGCAGCATGGAAAGGCAGCCGGAGACATGGAACCCGCCGATGGCCACCGGCACGCCGGCAGCACGGAACCGGCGCGCGACGTCCATGGCGCGGGGAAACTGGTTCGACTGCACGCCGACCATGCAGACCAGACCGCAAAAGCCGTTGTCGCGGAATTGCCGGATGATCCGGTCGACCGGCAGGACCGTGTTCATCTCGTCATAGGCGGTCAGGCCGATCTCCACCCCCTCGCCCAGCGCCTGTTTCTGCGCCAGGTTCTGCACCAGCGCATAGAGACAGGCCAGCGAGTTGGAGGGGATCCACGCCTTCCACCACTGGATGACATAGCCGTCGTCATCGTAGTGGGACGGCTTGATCAGGACAGTTTCGAAGCGACGCCCCGCCGGTCTGGCGGGGGCGGTGTTGGCCTCGGGGCTGGCGGTCATCGTCCGTCCTCCGAACTGATGGCATCCGCAGATGATCACCTAAGCCTTAAAGTATTCGAAACTACCCAACAAGCTTACTTTAGGGCGATATTACCACCTTACCGAACACCTGCCGATCTTCGAGCAGTTTGACTCCAGCAACCGCCTCCTCGATGGGCAATTCCTTGTCGATGACCGGGTTCATGCGGCCGTCCGCAATCATCTGCATCAGGATTTCCAGGTCGCGAATGCTCCAGGAGTTGGAGCCGAGCACTTTCAGCTCGAAGGTCCAGATATAGCGGATGTCGGTCTTGGGATCGAAGCCGGCGGTGGCGCCGCAGGTCAGGATCTTGCCGCCGCGCCGGCACGCCTTCATCGACGGGACCCAGCTATCGCCGCCGGTAAAGTTCACCACCACGTCGACGCCGCCGTCATAGGTGCGACGGTGCGGCTTGCCGTACATTTCCCAGATTTTGCGCTCGAACTTGTCGTAGAAAATGCCGTGGTCGGCGCCGATGTCCTTCAGCCGATCCAACTTGTCCTGGCTTTGCGAGGCGACGACGACCTCGCAGCCCATCATTTTCGCCAGAATGACGCAGCAGGTGCCGACGCCGCCGGAGGCGCCCAGAATCAGCACCTTCTCGCCGCCCTTCAGGCCGCCATTGTCGAACATCATCCGATGCGCCGTGCCATAGGCCACCGGCAGCGCGGCCGCCTGGGCGAAGCTCACGCCCGCGGGGATGCGAATCAGCTGCTCCGCCGCGCAGACGCAGTATTCGGCGAGGCCGCCGTCCAGCATCTCGCCCATCAGGCCCTTGCCCGGATAGATCGGGTTGACCAGGACCGGGTCGCCCACTCTCCAGCCCTCGACGCCGGCCCCGAGTTCCGCCACCTCGCCCGCCACGTCGAGGCCGGGGATCACCGGCAGCGGCACCTTGATTCCGGGCATGCCGCGGCAGGTGAACACGTCATGATAGTTCAGGCTCGACGCCCGCACCTTCAGCACCACCTCGCCCGGTCCGGCCTTGGGCTCGCGGTAATTCGGCTCGAAGGTGAGGTTCTCGACGGCTCCGTGTTCGTAGAGGACGGCGGCACGCATGGGCGTTGGCTCCCGGTTCGGATGGCGATATGTCTGGGAGAGGCAACGTATCGGACCCAACACCCCGCGCCAAGGAGGCGTCTTCCGGCCATGGGCATGCACGAGAGCGGTAATCTGGGCGACATCTTCCCGGCGGGCGTCGACGCCGACAAGCCGGCCCTGATCGTCGCGCACACGCCCGAGACGGCCACCACGATCACCTATGGCGCGTTGCAGGCGCGCAGCCAGGCGGTGGCGCGGGGGCTGGTGCGGGCCGGCTATGGCCGCGGCGAGCGCATCGCCATCCTGGCCGCCAATGTCGAGGACTATCTGGCGACCTATCTGGGCACGATGCTGGCCGGCTGCGTCTCGGTGCCGGTGAACTGGAAACTGCCGGAAGCAGCACTGCACCATGTGCTCGGCGACAGCGACGCCCGCATGATCTTCGCCGACAGCGAACGGCTGGGCTCGATCCCCGAAGGCTATGCCACCGTGGCGTTCGGCCCGGACTACGAGGCGTTTCTGGACCCCGGTCCGTTCGAGGCGGCACCCATGGGCCGGGACGATGTCTGCATGTTTCTCTACACCAGCGGCTCGACCGGCAATCCCAAGGGCGTGCCGCTGACCCATGCGGGCCATATGTGGGTGACGGACACCCGACTGAAGGGCGCGCCCGACACCGGCGAGCACCGGGCGCTGGTGGCCGCTCCGCTCTACCACATGAACGCGCTCAGCACGGCCAAAGCGGTGCTGGCGGGCGGCGGCACCATGGTGCAACTGCCGGTGTTCACGGCCGACGCCTATATCGAGGCCATTGCCCGCCATCGCTGCTCGTGGCTGACCAGCGTGCCGACCATGATGGCGCTGGTGACGCAGCGGGCGGAGTTGATCCGCCAGCGTGACGTCGCCAGCGTGCGGGTGGTGCGCATGGGTTCGGCGCCGGCGACCCAGGGCCTGTTCGATGCGATCCGCGCCTGCTTCCCGGGTGCGCGCATCACCTTTGGCTATGGCACGACGGAGGCCGGCCCGTGCGTGTTCGGCCCGCATCCGGAGAAGAAGCCCCTGCCCGACCTGGCCCTCGGCTATCCCATGAGCGATCCGGTGCGGCTGCGGCTGGACGGTGACGCGGCCGACAATATCGGCGCCGGCCAGCCGCACGAGGGCGAGTTGTGGATGGCCTGCCCGGCGCTGATGCCCGGCTATCACAAGCTGCCGGCCAAGACCGCGGAGGTGATGACGGCGGACGGCCTCTATCGCACCGGCGACGTGATGCGGCGGGATGCGGACGGCTTCTATTTCTTCGTCGGCCGGGTCGACGACATGTTCACCTGCAACGGCGAGAACGTCTATCCGGGCGAGGTCGAGAAGGTGCTGGAGAACCACCCGGCGGTGGCCCAGGCGGCGCTGATCCCGGTTCCGGACGACGTACGCGGCAACATGCCGGTGGCCTTCGTGGTCAAGGCGGCGGACGTGGACGAGGACGCGGTCAAGCAACACGCGCTCGCCAACGCGCCCGCCTACATGCACCCGCGCCGGGTCTGGTTCCTCGACGAACTGCCGCTGGCCAGCACCAACAAGATCGACCGCAAAACCCTGGCGGCGGAAGCCGCTCGGCGGCTGGCGGGCGCGTGAGGGGAAAACGGCGCTACGCGTGAGCGAACGTGACCATGTGTTAACAGTTATCCGCTATTCGGCTTAATCGTTTTGGCGGGCAGGAAAAGACGCCCGGAGATGCAAACGGCGCGGCGTCAGGCGCGGGAGGCTGGGGAGGCGCCGGTATCGCCGGCCCTCCACTGCCACGGCGGCTTCACCTTGGTGCCGTTGCAGTAGAAGGTGACATTGCCCTGGAACTGGTAGGCCTGCGGAACACCGGTATTGTCGGGCATGATCAGGTTTCTGTTCCAATAGCGCCAGATGAACCGCAACTCCCGGAAGGTCACGTCGTCCTTCATGTCGCCGCCTTGGGCTCCGAAAGCACCACCCACGGCCGCATAGTTGCCAGCCTTGTGGAGCACTTCCTGGAAATCCGCACCGGTCATATCGGCCGCGGCGACGCCGTTCCACAGTGATTGCATGCCCGAGACGTGAAAATGAATGTGCTTATGCTGCACCAATTGGTCGATGAGGGCGGACTTTGAAAAGTCGACGCCGGGATGAACATGGGTTGAATAGTCAACATTGGTTTCGATCTGGTTGTGCGCCTGGCCGGAATTCATCGCCTTGCGGTACCATGTGTATTCCTCGTATTTGGTCCCATAAGCCGGCACGACCGGCGCGGCCGTCATCGGGTCCTTGAATGTGGCAGCGGCAATACGAACCGGATCCATCGCTCCATACATCGGAGCAATGTTTTGACCCTGGTTCACCGCGCCGGCCAGCCGTGCGTGATCGCCAGGCATAATATGCGCGGGGAGTCCGCCGCCCGTGCCCCAGTCGTATTCCGCGACCGTGCCCGCTTCGATTTCATCCACGTAATCCATGCGGGGGCCGAGCGGATTGGCGGCGCCAGCGCCGTTCAGCCCGAAATGATAGTCGGTCCGCCCGGCGCCAATTGCGTTCAGAAACTGGTCATGGGGCAGCACGCCGCTCTTGGCGGTGGCATCGAGCTTGCCGTCCTCGATCCAACCGTCCTCGTTCTGCAACGGGATTTTCGCCCAGGAATGCTCGTTAGTCAGGAACAGGCCGGCCTTGAAGTTCGATACCTTGCCGCCGTTGTCCACGACCTTGACGACCGTGTTCTTCGGCAGGGGACGAACCACGGTATGGGTGGCGTCGTCGTTGCGCAGATTGCCGGACGACTTCATGCGATACCAGCCATTCGCCTTCTGCCGCTGCAATGCCAACCCCGCCGGCCCGGAGTTGAGGCCTTCGGCATCGGCGTGCGCGGCGAAGCTGCGATTGGCCATGTCCTGCCAGCGCACGCCCTGGATCACACCCGCATTGTTGTGGCTGATCGCCTGGAGGCCACGCAATTCCGCTGCCCTTTGGCTGCCATCGACCCGTTGTTGCAGGGCCTGGAGCGCCCGAACCTGCGGGCGGCTCGCGGATAGCGCAGGGGTGGCTGCAGGACGTTGCCGTTCGCGGTCACCGTCCGTGCCGGACAGACGACGGGGTTTCCAGACTTGGCCAGCGCGAGAACTCATGGCTGTTCCTTTTCAGGTCCCGCAAGGATTGCGAGAAATCGCCAATCGATACTGCGAACAGTGCAAACAGGCTACCGCCCGGACCTTTTGGTCTCAAGCCCTTTCGGGGGAGGCGTCGCGGCCCGGCAGTCCGAAAACGCCGGCCCCGGCAATTAAGGGGGTGGAAATTCCGCAGGCTTCTATACCATAGTCGCATCGACGCTTTGCGAACGGAGCAACCATGAAGTATGTGGGTGACGCTCCAGCCGGCAAGACGTGGTTCCGGTTGGAGAGCGATGGAGAGGCGGAGATGGAATCCGCCGCCATGGGCCATGCGGTGGCGAAGCATTTCCTCCGCGCCATGGACGCGGCCCGCCAGAGCTATGTGCCGGCCTCGGGCGCGTCTTTCGAGGCGAATATCGGCCTGAACGCGCATCTGCAACGCACCATGCCGCTGTTCGTCACCCTGCGCGACACGGATGGCAAACCGCACGTGACCGGCATGCTGCCGCCGGGCGGCAAGGAAGACCCGCGCTTCCGCCCGATCATCGTCGGCCGGGACAACAGCGACCCCTATCCCGACTATGCCGATGCGATCCAGGCGCTGGGCGCGGTCTATGGCCTGCGCCTGGACCGCGCCCGCTGCTACCCCTATGGGCGGTGAGCGCGCGGGAGGGCTTTAACGGCCCTGGAAGGCCGGGCGGCGCTTTTCCATGAACGCCGTATAGCCCTCGGTATAGTCGCGGCTGGCGAAGCAGGCCTCGACCATTTCGGCGACGGCGGCCAGGTTGCGGCCGCTTTCGTCCTTCACCGCGGCATTGATCGCGGCCTTGGCGGCGCGGATGGTCATCGGCGCGTTGTGCTTGATGATGGTGCAGTATTCCAGGACGGTCTCTTCCAGCTTTTCCGCCGGCACGACCCGGTTGACGAGGCCCATGATGCGGGCGTCCTCGGCCGTGAACGGCTTGCCGAGGAAGAAGATTTCCTTGGCGAAGGTGGGGCCGACCAGATCCACCAGGGTGCGGATGCCGTCATAGCCATAGCCGACCCCCAGCTTGGCCGCCGGCACGCCGAAATGGCTGTCGTCGGAGCAGATGCGAATGTCCGCGTCCAGCGAGATCGCAGCGCCGCCGCCCATGCACCAGCCGCGGATCTGCGCGATCAGCGGCTTTTCCAGTGCCGCCATGGCCGCGTGCGCCCGGTCGCCGGAGAGATCGTATTCGCGGGTCTGCTCCGGGGAGGAGCGCATGGTCTCGAACTCGGAAATATCGGCGCCGGAGACGAAGGCCTTGTCGCCCGCACCTTTCATGACGACGACGCGGACATCCGGGTCGGCCTGGAAGCCCGCGATGATGGGCGGGATCGCCTCCCACATGGCGTAGGTCATGGCGTTGCGCTTTTGCGGCTGGTTGAAAATCATCCAGCCGATGCCGTCGCGCGTCTCGGCGATCATGCGGCCGCCGGCGTATTCGGTGGTGGTCATTCGTCAAAGTCTCCCAACCCGCCTTCATCCCGAGTAGAGCCGGAGGCTCGTATCGAGGGAGCGCGGCTTGCGGCAGGATCCCTCGATACGCCGCTCCGCGGCTACTCGGGATGAAGCGGTGCGATTGAACGAGAAGATGCGGCGCGGCTAGACCGTGCCCTTGTCGTGCATGGCCTGGATGGTGGCGGCGTCATAGCCGAGGTCGGCCAGGATGGCGTCCGTATGCTCGCCCTGTTCCGGCGTGGCGGTGCGGATCTGGTGCGGGGTGCGCGACAGGCGGATGGCCTGGTTGACCACGCCGAATTCGCCAAGCCGCGGGTGCTGGATCGGCGTCGCCATTTGCAGGTGCTTGACCTGCGGGTCGGCGAACATCTGCTCCATGTTGTAGATCGGGCCGCAGGGCACGCCCTTTTCCTCGAACAGCTCGACCCAGTGATTGCTGGGCTGGTGCTGCGTCACCGCGGCGATGACCGCGTTCATCTCCTTGCGGTTCTTCGAGCGCTTGGCGGCCGTGTCGAAGCGCTCGTCCGTGATCCACTCCGGATGGCCGATGGCGTGGCAGAAACGCTCGTAGATCGGGCCGCCGGCGACCGCGATGTTGATGTGGCCGTCGGAGGTGGGAAAGACGCCGGTCGGGATGCTGGTCGGGTGGTCGTTGCCGGCGGAGACCGGCACTTCGCCCTCTTTCAGATAGCGTGCGGCCTGGAAGTCCAGCATCTGGATCTGTGCCTGGAGGAGCGACGTGGTCACCCACTGGCCCTTGCCGGACTGCTCGCGCTCCAGCAGCGCCAGCAGGATGCCCTGGGCGCAGAACATGCCGGCGCAGAGGTCGGCAATCGGGATGCCGGCGCGCATCGGGCCGCCGCCGACCTCGCCGGTGATCGACATGATGCCGCCCATGCCCTGGGCGATCTGGTCGAAGCCGGGCCGGTCGCGATAGGGGCCGTCCTCGCCGAAGCCGGAGATCGAGCCCAGGATGATGCGCGGGTTGACCTTGGCGAGGCTGTCATAGTCGATGCCGAGCCGGTATTTCACGTCGGCGCGGTAGTTCTCCACCACCACGTCCGCGTCCTGCACCAGTTTCATGAACACTTCCAGGCCCTGCGGGTCTTTCAGGTTCAAGGTCAGCGAGCGCTTGTTGCGGTGCAGGTTCTGGAAATCCGAGCCGTCGCGCGAGCCGCCGAGGCCCTCCTTGCCGTCGGGCGGGCTTTCCACCTTGATCACGTCCGCACCCCAGTCGGCGAGCTGGCGCACGCAGGTGGGGCCGGCGCGGACGCGGGTCAGGTCGAGCACTTTGAAACGCGAGAGCGGCAGGCCGGTGGTGGCGGTCGCGGGCATGGGCAGCGGGTCCTCGGGTTGGCAGCGGTGAGCGTGGCTTTCGTGATACCCCAGAGACCGCCGCACTGCCAAGCCGGCAGGCGCTTCCCTGCCGACGATTGCCCTTGACTTGACGTTAATTGCAATGACAATTCGCCCTGTACAATGTTTATGTAGTAATTAAGTGTTTCCATTATCTCAGGAGTTTCGCCATGGCCAATTGGTCTGCCAAGGGCACCTATATCGAAGCTTGCGACTGCGAAGCCGTCTGCCCCTGTATCTTTCTCTCCCCGCCAACCGGCGAGTCCTGCACCGTCCTGGTCGGCTGGCACGTGGACGAGGGGCAATTCGACGGCACCGACATCGCCGGCCTGAACGCGGCGCTGCTGGCCCATTCGCCCGGTCCGATGATGGAGGGCAATTGGAAGGTAGCGCTCTACACCGACGAGCGCGCCAGCGAGGCCCAGTCCCAGGCGCTGGCCGGGATTTTTTCCGGACAGGCTGGTGGCCATCTCTCCGCCCTGGGCCCGCTGATCGGCGAGGTGCTGGGCGTGCGGGCGGCCAAGATCGGGTTTTCCGGCTCGGACAAGCAGTTTTCCGTCAGCGTCGACGGCGTCGGCTCGGTCGAGATGACGGTGCTGGCCGGCCAGGGCGGCGGGCCGGTCAAGGTCAGTGGCCACCCTCTCGCCATCGCCCCCGGCGAGCCGGCGACGATTGCCCGGTCCGACAAGCTGACGGTCAACGATCACGGCCTGAGCCTGGACGTCAGCGGCCGCTCCGCCCAATTCTCGCCCTTCGCCTACGCCGCCTGATCACGGCCTTGGCGGGCGCTCTTGCGAGCGCCCGCCAAGGGTGAAAGCACGAGACGGGTTTGCGTCGCTGTCGGAATTTGGTGTTCAATCCCGGCCTCATACGCGGGCCGCGTCATCTCAGACTTGGCGCGCTTTCGGTCCTGGTTTACCCCCTCTCCCGCGCAAGCGGGGCTGGTGAGCCAGCTGGAAAAAAAAACCGCTCTAGCACGCCAGGGCACAGAATTCCGCACAGTCCCTGCTGGTGGGCGGTATCATTCCTGGGCATCCCATCCCCCACCCTCTCGACAATGATGGTTGACGCATAATTATTTGATGTCAATAAGTTGCGTTTAAATCTGAATGTCAGAGAAGCCAGTGAAATGACGACCGCATTTTTCCGGACCGGGACTCCCAGCGATCTCGCAACCATGATCAACTGGGCTGCCGACGAGGGCTGGAACCCGGGGCTGGACGACGCAAACCCCTTTTTTGCAAGCGACCCAGACGGGTTCTTCGTCGCGGAGATGGACAACCGCTCGGTCGCCTCGATTTCCGTGGTCAACCATAATGCGGATTTTGCATTTCTCGGCTTCTATATCTGTCATCCCGACTATCGCGGTCAGGGTATCGGGATGGGCTTGTGGACCCATGCGATGGCCCATGCGGGGAACCGAACGGTCGGGCTTGACGGCGTTGCCGACCAAGAAGCGAACTACGCCAAATCTGGTTTTGTCCGCACGGGTGCGTCAATGCGGATGGCGGGTTCGCTTTCCCCCCAGGACGATGCCCGAGTCAGGCGGATGCAGGACGGCGATCTGGATCGCCTGTTGATGCTGGACGCCAAGGCAAACGGATTTTCCCGACCGGGATTTCTGACGTCGTGGCTCGCCGAAACGCAGAGCCGACGGAGCGTGGTGCTCGGGGATGCCGATGACATCACGGGCTTCGCGACACTGCGGCGATGCCGCGAAGGGGTCAAGATCGGCCCTATTGTTGCGCCAACCGCAGAGGATGCGCTGTGCCTGGTGCGCGCCGGCCTGGCATTGCTCCCCGCGGACCCTGTCATCATCGACGTGCCCTCGGAGAACAGCGCGTTCCTCTCTGCACTTCAAGCGCGAGGCTTCAACGACACCTTCGCGACCGCACGCATGTATCGCGGGGCACCGCCGCAGCGGTCCAGCTTGCTACAGGCCATTGCGACGATGGAGCTCGGCTGATCTAGACGTTCGATCCCTTGATCGCGCCGATGACGGCCGCGGTGACGTCCTTCGTGGTGGCCTTGCCGCCCACGTCCGGGGTCATGATGCCGGCGGCGCAGACCTGATCGACGGCGCGGAGCAGGCGCTCGGCCGCGGGGCCTTCGCCCAGGTGTTCCAGCATCTGGGCCGCGGTCCAGAAGGTGGCGACCGGGTTGGCGATGCCCTTGCCGGTGATGTCGAAGGCCGAGCCGTGGATCGGCTCGAACATGGAGGGAACGGCGCCTTCCGGATTGATGTTCGCCGTCGGCGCAACGCCGATGCTGCCGGCAAGCGCGCCCGCCAGGTCCGACAGGATGTCGGCGTGCAGGTTGGTGGCGACGATGGTGTCCAGGCTCTGCGGATTCAGGGTCATGCGTACGGTCATGGCGTCGACCAGCATCTTGTCCCAGGTGACGTCCGGGAATTCCTGCGCCACCTCGGCCGCGATCTCGTCCCACATGACCATGCCGAAGCGCTGGGCGTTCGACTTGGTGACGACGGTCAGGAATTTGCGCGGGCGCGACCGGGCGATGCGGAACGCATAGCGCATGATCCGGGTGACGCCGGTGCGGGTGAAGATCGAAACCTCGGTGCCGACTTCCTCCGGCAGGCCGACATGGGTGCGGCCGCCATTGCCGGCATACTCGCCTTCCGAGTTCTCGCGTACGATCACCCAGTCCAGGTCGCCGACGCCGACATTGCGCAGCGGCGAGGTGATGCCGGGCAGGATGCGGGTCGGACGCACATTCGCGTACTGGTCGAAGCCCTGGCAGATTTTCAGGCGCAGGCCCCAGAGGGTGATGTGGTCCGGCACGTCCGGCGCGCCGACGGCGCCGAAAAAGATCGCGTTGTAGGGCTTGAGCTGCTCCAGCCCGTCCGCCGGCATCATCACGCCGTGCTTGCGGTAGTAGTCCGTGCCCCAGTCGAAGGTTTTGAAGCGCAGGTTCAGGTCGCCCATGCGCTCGGCCAGGGCCTCCAGCACGGCGATGCCGGCGTCGATCACCTCCGGGCCAATGCCGTCGGCGGGAATGGCGGCGATGTCGTAGGTGCGCATGGGCGGGCTCCCGAAAGCGAAGGAGATGGAATGAGGTGCCCCTTCTGCCGCGGCTCGCCGGCGCTGTCACGGCGGCAAATGGTCGAAACCGACCGGGGCCATTGCCGGGGCCGGTCCGAGCGGATAAGCCTCCCCCTTCCCCGCGCGACCGGACGAGGTGCCCGATGAGCCTGTTCCTGAAACTCCAGCAGCGCGCCGAGGCGGGCCGGCCCCTGCGCGTCGGCATGATCGGCGCGGGCAAGTTCGGCTCCATGTTCCTGGCCCAGGCGCAGCGGATCGCGGGGATTCATGTGGTGGGCGTGGCCGACCTGCGGGTCGAGGCCGCGCGCTCGAACCTGGCCTATGTCGGCTGGCCGGCGGAGCGCTATGCGGCCCCGAGCCTGGACGACGCCGCGAAAAGCGGGGCGACCTGCGTCACGGACAACGCCGCAGCCCTGATCGCCCACCCCGCCGTCGACATTGTGATCGAGGCGACGGGACATCCGCCCGCCGCGGTCGAGCATTGCCTGGCCGCCTTCGCCCAGGGCAAGCCCGTGGTCAATGTCACGGTCGAGGCGGATGCCTTCTGCGGCTACGGCCTGGCGATGAAGGCGGCAGAGGCGGGCGTGCTCTACTCCATGGCCTATGGCGACCAGCCGGCGCTCACCTGCGAGTTGGTGGACTGGGCGCGCACCTGCGGCTTCATCGTCACCGCGGCGGGGCGGGGCCACAAATGGCTGCCGGAATATCGCCGGTCGACGCCGGAGACGGTGTGGGACTACTGGGGCCTGAGCGCCGAGCAGGCGGAGCGCGGCCGGCTGAACCCGAAAATGTTCAACGCGTTTCTGGACGGCTCCAAGCCGGCCATCGAGTCCGCCGCCATCGCCAACGCCACCGGCCTGGGCGTGCCGGCGGAAGGCCTGCTGCTGCCGCCCGGCTCGGTCGACGACATTCCGACGCTGATGCGCCCCCAGGCCGAGGGCGGCGTGCTGGAGCGCGAGGGCATGGTGGAGGTCGTCTCCAGCCTGACCCGCGACGGCACGCCGATCGCCAACGACATCCGCAAGGGCGTCTGGGTCTGCTTCCGTGGCGACACCGACTATATCCGCAACTGTTTCGAGGAATACCAGGTCACCACCGACCCGAGCGGGCGCTATATGGCGCTCTATAAGAAATGGCACCTGATCGGGCTGGAACTGGCCTATTCCGTCGCCTCCATCGGCCTGCGCGGCGAGGCGACGGGCGTGGCGCGGCACTTCATCGGCGACGTGGTGGCACTGGCCAAGCGCGACCTGGCGGCGGGTGAGGTGCTGGACGGCGAAGGCGGCTACACCGTCTCCGGCGGCCTGCGCCCGGCCGAGGCGTCGGTCAAGGCCGGCATGGTGCCGCTGGGGCTGGCGCACAATGTGAAGCTGGTGCGGCCGGTGGCCGACGGCGAACCCGTCACCTGGGCCGATGTGGAGGCCGACACCTCCGGCGCCGCCTACCAACTGCGGCGCGAGATGGAGCGGGCGGCGTTCGGGCACGATACCCCGCGCTGAAAGGCTATCGACGTAAGGGGGGCGCGAGGCTTCCCGCCGTCTTGGCGTCATCGCGAGGGGCGAAGCCCCGTGGCGATCCAGACCGGCCCTTGTGTCCGGTCACGGCCTGCCTGGATTGCCGCACCCGCTGACGCGGGCTCGCAATGACGCCGAAAAGAAAACGGCGCCTGAGGCCCCCTCCCCGCCCGCGGGTGTTCCGGCCGCTGCCTATTTCGGCTTGGCGGGGCTGCGGCCCATGGTGAAGAACTCGTCGTTCGGGCGCATGGACAGGAAATTGGCCATGCGGTTGCTGAGGCCGAAAAACGCCGTGATGGCGGCAATGTCCCAGATGTCGTCGTCGGAAAAGCCGTGACGGCGCAGCGCGTCCAGGTCCTCGTCCTCGATGGCGCGGGAATCCAGGCTGACCTTCAGGGCGAAGTCCAGCATCGCCCGCTGGCGCGGCGTGATGTCGGCCTTGCGGTGGTTGACGGCGACCTGATCGGCGATCAGCGGGTTCTTGGCCCGGATGCGCAGGATCGCGCCGTGCGCCTGCACGCAGTAGAGGCAGTTGTTGGCGCCGGAGGTGGCGACCACGATCATTTCGCGGTCGGCCTTGGACAGGCCGCTGTCCTTCTCCATCAGCGCGTCGTGATAGGCAAAGAAGGCCCGCAATTCGTCCGGCCGGTGGGCGAAAGCGAGGAAGACGTTGGGCACGAAGCCGGCCTTTTCCTGAACGGCCAGGATCATGTCGCGAATGTCCTCCGGCATGTCGGCCAGGTCGGGAACGGGGTAGCGGCTGATGGCGGCGTCGGTCATGGCGACGGGTCCTTGCAATCGGGGATGGGCCGGCGGTGCAGCCTCAGGCGGGACCCTAGCGGGCAAGGCTGTGGCCGCCAAGCGTGGCATGGCGCTCCAGGTCGGGTTTCCGGTTGACACTGCGCGGGGGGAATGCGCTGCTAGGCTCCTTCGACAAGCGGGTATCGGGCCGGCCGGCATGGCGGCAAGCGCCCGGCACAAGCAACCGATCAGAACCCTTTTTGGAGCGCCCCCGATGAAATCCGTCCTTTGCGATCGCTTCGGCATCGAGTTTCCCCTTTTCGCCTTCAGTCATTGCCGCGATGTGGTGGCCGCGGTGACCAATGCCGGCGGCATGGGCGTGCTGGGCGCGGTCGGGCACACACCGGAAAGCCTGGAGATCGAACTCAACTGGATCGACGAGCATGTGGGCGGCAAACCCTATGGCGTCGACCTGCTGGTGCCGAACAAGCTGGAAGGCAAGGACGGCAGCCTGACCGCCGCCGACTATGAAGCGCGGGTGCCGCCGGAGCATCGCAAATATGTGACCGACCTGCTGGAGAGCCACGGCATCGACACCAGCGACCTGTGGGATACGCCGGTCGACGCCAATTACGGCGACAACTATCGCGCCGCCGGCGCGGTGCCGTTGATGGACGTGGCCTTCGCCCACCCGATCAAGCTGATCGTCAACGCGCTGGGCGTGCCGCCGGAATACATGTTGGAGCAGGCGCACGCCCGCGGCATCGCCGTCGGCGCGCTGACCGGCGCAAAGGAGCACGCGATCAAGCACGCCGAAGCCGGGGTCGATATCCTGGTGGTCTCCGGCACCGAAGCCGGCGGCCATTGCGGCGAGATCTCGACCATGGTCGTGGTGCCGGAGGTGATCCAGGCGATGGAGGCCTACCCGAATGTCGAGGTGCTGGCGGCGGGCGGCATCGCCACCGGCCGGCAGATGGCGGCCTGCATGGCCATGGGCGCGGCCGGCGCCTGGACCGGCTCGGTCTGGCTGACCACCGCCGAGGCCGAGACCATTCCGACCGTGAAGCAGAAAATGCTGGAGGCGGGCTCGCGCAACACCATCCGCTCGCGCGGGCGCACCGGCAAGCCGACCCGCCAGTTGCAATCGGCCTGGACCGATGCCTGGCATGTGGAGGGCGCGCCGGCCCCGCTGCCGATGCCGCTGCAAGGCCTGCTCTCGAAGCCGGCCATGCTCAAGATCGACAAGCTCGCGGAAAGCGGCCACGAGGGTGCCAAGGAGCTGGCGACCTATTTCGTCGGCCAGGCCGTGGGGCTGATGACGGCGGAACAGTCCGCCCGCTCGGTCGTCTATGACTTCATGGAAGACTATGCCGCCGCGGTGGAGCGCCTTTCGGCGACCGTCGCGGAGTGATGCCGAAGGCGGCGCGTCCCATGCGGACGCGCCGCGCCCTCAAACCGTCAACGCCGGCAGCAGTTTTCCCGAACATTCACCGAAGCCGATGCGGTAGCCGTCGCCCTGGCACCAGCCGCGCAGGGTGAGCGTGTCGCCGTCCTGCAGGAAGGAGCGGCGACTGCCATCGGCAAGCGGGAACGGCTCCTGCCCGCCCCAGGAGAGTTCCAGCAGCGAGCCCCACTCGCTCTTGTCCGGGCCGCTGATCGTGCCGGAGCCCAGCAGGTCGCCGGTGCGCATCGGGCAGCCGCTGGACGTGTGGTGCGCCAGTTGCTGCGCCGCGGAGTAGTAGAGATATTTCGCATTGGTGCGGGAAAGGCCGGTTTCGGCGCTGCCCTCCGGCGTCAGCGCGGCTTCCAGCACGATGTCGTAATGGCGCGGCGCCGGGTCGTCGAGATAGGGCAGCAACGGCTTCTCGCGCTCGGGCGCCACCGTGCGGAACGGCTCCAGCGCCGCCCGGGGCACCACCCAGGGGCTGATGGTGGTGGCGGTGGCCTTGGCCTGGAACGGGCCGAGCGGCACATACTCCCAGGCCTGGATGTCGCGTGCCGACCAGTCGTTCAGCAGCACGAAGCCGAAAATCATCGCATCCGCCTCGGCGACACTGACCGGCTGACCGAAGGTGGAGGGCGTGCCGACCACCGCGCCCAGTTCCAGTTCGAAATCGAAGCGTTGCGAGGGGCCGAAATGCGGCGCATCGGCCTCCGGCGCCTTCAACTGGCCCAGCGGGCGGCGGAAATCGGTGCCGCTCACCACCACGGACGAGGCGCGCCCGTTATAGCCGATGGGGATGTGCAGATAGTTGGCCGGCAGCGCGTTCTCCGGCCCGCGGAACATGACGCCGACATTGAAGGCGTGCTGTTTGGCCGAATAGAAGTCGGTGTAGTCGGCCACCTGGAACGGCAGGTGCAGGTCCGCGTCCGCCATCGCCACCAGCGCCTTGCCCTTCAGATCCAGGCTTTCGCGCAGGGCCGGGTCGCCGTCGCGGCGCAAGAGCGAGGTGAGCCGCGCCCGCACCGCCGCCCAGGCCGCTGGCCCCAACGCCATGAAGGCGTTCAGCGCCGGCCGGTCGAACACCGGGCCGTCGCCGCTCGCATCCAGCACGCCGGCCGCCTCCAGCGCGGCCAGATCCAGCACGCGGTCGCCGATGGCCACGCAGCAGCGCCGCGGCCCCTCCCCTCGGCTATAGACGCCATAGGGCAGGTTTTGCAGCGGGAAGTCGCCGTCGGGCGCGTTGGCCGTTTCGATCCAACTGGGCATGGCGTGGGGCTCCGGCCTTTGGCGACGCTATTTCTTCAACGAGCCGTCGTGCATCCAGCGGGCATGGCCGGGGGCGCGCTTGGTCTCTGCCCATTCCTCCAGCATCGGCCATTTTACCGCGTCGAGGCGCTCCATCACGCCGTCGATCGGGGTGTTGACCGAAAGCTCCAGGCGGTGGCCGTTCGGGTCGAAGAAGTAGATGGATTCGAACAGGGTGTGGTCGGTGGGGCCGACCACGGCGATGCCGCCCGCCTCCAGCCTGGCCTTGGCGGCCAGCAATTCGTCCATGCTCTCCACCTCGAAGGCGATGTGCTGCACCCAGGGCGGGGTGTTCTCGTCGCGGCCCATGTCGGGCTTGGTCGGCAGTTCGAAAAAGGCCAGCACATTGCCGCCGCCGCAATCCAGGAACACGTGCATGTACGGGTCCGGTTCCTTGGTGGAGGGCACGCGATCCTCGGCGAAGGCCAGCTGGTAGGTCATGCCGAGGTATTTTTCGTACCACTTCACGGTCTCCAGCGCGTCCTTGCAGCGATAGGCGACGTGGTGAATGCGTTTCAAGGCCATGGCGGGCTCCTCCGGCATCTGGGGATGCGTCTTGTTTCGACATCGCTACTGTTTGCCCATTCCCGGCGGCGAAGCAAGACGGGTGGCGCCGCGAATGTCTTTTGCAGAACCGTGGCGCCGCAGATGCCGCCGAACGGCTATGGGGTCGACAGGCGGCAACCGCTTCCGGCATAAGCGACAACCGAACCCCAGCGCCGACGGGAGGTCGCCTTGCCTGCTGCCCCGATCCATCATGTTCTCGTTTGCGGCTACGGCACCATGGGCCGCGGTATCGTGACCCTGTTCACCCGCGGCGGCTTCCGCGTCTCGGTCCTGACCCGCGACCCGGCCAGGATCGCCGGCGACCTGCCGGAGGGCGCCACCGCCGGCGCCGACCTGCCGGCCGACGCGCCGGATCTGGTGATGGAGAACTACCCGGAGGACCTGGCCGCCAAGCAGGCGCTCTACGCCCGGCTGGAGGCGGCCTATGGCGGCCACCCGATCCTTTCCACCAACACATCCGGCCTGGACCTGACCGAGCTGGCGGCGCCGCTGGCGCACAAGGACCGCTTCATCGGCGTGCACTATCTGCAACCGCCGGACGCCTTCCCGCTGGCCGAGGCCACCCGCATCGCCGAGACCTCCGACGAGACCGTCGAGCGCATGGTGGCGGCGCTGAAGCGGGTGGGGCAGGACGCCGTGGTGCTGAACAAGCCCATTGTCGGCTTCCTGTTCAATCGCCTGCAACACGCCCTGCTGCACGAGGCCTATCACATGCTGGAAGAAGGCTGGGTGACGGCGGAGGATATCGACAAATACGGCCGCCTCGCCTTCGGGCCGCGCATGTGCGTGACCGGCATTATCGAGCAGAAGGACGTGGGCGGGCTGGACGTGAATGCCGCCTCGCAACGCTCCATCGTGCCGGCGCTGTATCACTCGGCCGAGCCGGTGCAACTGGTGCAGGACATGGCCGCCAGGGGCGAGCACGGCGTGAAGTCCGGCAAGGGCTTCTACGACTGGACCGGCGTCGACATGGCCGCCTACAAGGCCAGGGCGGCCGACAAGACGCGGCGCATCCTGGCCATCGTCCGCGAAGAGGATTGAGGAGACCCAACCCGTGACCGACGCGACCGATCCGACCGCCGAAACCGCTGAAACCGCCGAACCGACGGGAACCCGCGCCGACGCGATTGCCCAGGCGCAGGCCCTCGTGGACGACGGCGCCTTCGAGGACGTCATGGCCCGCTGGGTGGCCATCCCCTCCACCTTGCAGGAGGCAGACAAGCGCGACGCGCTGACCCGCTATCTGAGCGAGGCCATCGTGCCGGCCATCGAGGCGCTGGGCTGCCATTGGGAGATCCACGAGAACCCGGACCCGGCGGGCGGCCCTTTCCTGATCGCCGAGCGATGGGAGGCCGCCGACCGGCCGACCGTGCTGCTCTATGGCCATGGCGACACGGTGCAGGGCCAGGACAACCGCTGGCGCGACGGGCTGGAGCCCTGGCAGACGGTGCGCGAGGGCGACCGGCTCTATGGCCGCGGCACCGCCGACAACAAGGGCCAGCACGCCATCAACCTGCTGGCGCTGCTGACCGTGCTGGAGGCGCGCGGCAGCCTGGGCTTCAACCTGCGCATCCTGATCGAGATGAGCGAGGAGGTCGGCTCGCGCGGCCTGCGCGAGTTTGCCGAGGCGCAGAAGGAGGCGCTGACCGCCGACGTGCTGATCGCCTCCGACGGGCCGCGGCTGAAGCCGGACCGGCCGACCATCTTCCTGGGCTCGCGCGGGGTGGCGACGTTCAAGCTCTCGATCACCGCCCGCGAGGGCGCGCACCATTCCGGCAACTGGGGCGGGCTGATCTCGAACCCGGCCATCCAGTTGCTGCACGCGGTCGGCAGCATTGTCGACCGTCGCGGCGCCATCCAGGTCGAGGGGTTGAAGCCGCCGCCGCTCTCCAACGCCGTGCGCGCAGCGATTGCGGACTGCGAGGTCGACGGCGGCCCGGACGCGCCGCAGATCGACCCGGACTGGGGCGAGCCGGGCCTCACCCCCTGGGAACGGGTGTTCGGCTGGAACACGTTCGAGGTGATCGCCTTCGAGGCCGGCAATCCGGCCAACCCGGTCAACGCCGTGCCGGCCAGCGCCAGCGCGGTTTGCCAGATTCGCTTCATTGCCGGCTCGGACCAGGCCGGGTTCGAGCAGGCGATCCGCGATCATCTGCAAGCCCAGGGTTTCGGCATGGTGACGGTCGAGTCCCTGCGCATGGCCATGGCCGCCACGCGCACCAGCCTGGACGACCCATGGGTGGAGCGTGCAGTGGCCTCGCTGGGTCAGACGCTGGGACAGCGGCCGGCGGTGCTGCCAAATTTGGGCGGCTCGATCCCCAACGACGTGTTCACTGACCTGCTGGGCATGCCGACCGTCTGGGTGCCGCATTCCTATGCCGGCTGCAGCCAGCACGCCCCGAACGAGCACCTGTTGCTGGCGGTCGCACGCGAGGGGCTGGGCATGATGGCCGGTCTCTATTGGGATATCGGCGAGGCGGACCCCCTGCCCGCCGCCTAGGCTCACCGCGGCGATATCCGATGCACTCGGTCAACGGTCCGAGGCATTGAGCACGTCCAGGACGGGACAGGACGGCGCGCCATCGCCGCCGCATTGAGACACGGTTTCCGACAGGAGTCGCTCCAGCCGCATCAAGTCCGCGATCTTCGACCGGACGCTGTCCAAATGGGCACGGGCGATGCTTTCCACCTCGGCGCACGACGTATCGTCCGGCTCTGCCAGGCGAAGGAGGGTGCGAATATCGGCGATCGGGAAGCCCAGTTCTCGGCCGCGCCGAATGAATGCCAGCACTTGGACATGGCTTTCGGCATAGCTGCGTCTGCCGCTTGGCGTTCGAGGTGGCGGCGGCAGCAGGTCGATGCGCTCGTAATAGCGGATCGTCTCGATATTGACCCCCGTTCGCTTGGCGAGTTCGCCAATCGTCAGGCCGTCCGCTCTCGAAGATGTGAACATCGGCATCGCCGTTCGATCCTTGCTTCTGTAGTCGCTACAGGATGCAGGTTGCCCGGCATGACGATCAAGACACTTCCACCATCCAGTGCCGATCGGCCAACCGGGCAGAGGGTTTCCCTGGCCGCTGGTCTGGTCGGTGCCTTCGCGGCAACTGCTTGCTGCATCGTCCCGCTTGCGTTGTTCATGCTCGGTCTGAGCGGAGCATGGATCGGCAATCTCACCGTCCTTGCGCCCTACCAGCCATACATCCTGGCCTTCACCGCCGTTTGTCTCGCATACGGCTATTGGCTGGTCTATCGCACCCGCCGACGGGCCTGCGCGGATGGCGACCTGTGCGCTCGCCCCCTCCCGAACCGTCTGGTGCTCTCGGGGCTGGTGCTTGCAACCGTGTTAACGGTCGCAGCGGTCGCGTTTGATTTCGTTGCCCCCATCCTTCTGGCCCCCTGAGACTTGGAGAACACCGATGCGTGCCCTCTGGACGGCCGTCTTCACCGCCACCGCGTTGTTCGGCTCGCTAGCGCATGCGGCTGAGCGCACCGTGATCCTCGCGGTCGACAACATGTATTGCGCTGCCTGCCCGCATATCGTCTCGACGAGTCTGTACCGCATCGACGGTGTCGCAGTCGTCGCCATCTCCAACGCGGACAAGACCGCGACCGTCACCTTCGACGATGCCCGGGCGAGCGTCGCCGATCTCATCAAGGCGACGAC
The DNA here is from genome assembly GCA_020638555.1 of Alphaproteobacteria bacterium. Lineage (NCBI taxonomy): Bacteria > Pseudomonadati > Pseudomonadota > Alphaproteobacteria > Alphaproteobacteria bacterium. The sequence goes on from JACKII010000006.1 coordinate 260,348, forward strand.
CGATGCCGGCTACCCGTCCAAGGTGCGGCCCTGATCCAATGGCGCAGACGATCAAGCGGGAATCGACCCTGACATGTCCCGATTGCGGACACAGGGAAACCGAAACCATGCCAACCGACTCCTGCCAGTGGTTCTATCGCTGCAATGGCTGTGGCACCGTTTTGAAACCGAAGGCGGGAGATTGCTGCGTCTTCTGTTCTTACGGAACGGTTCCCTGTCCGCCCATCCAGACAGGCGATTGCTGCGCCGGCGGAGAGTCCGCATGAAGCGCGCGTTAATGAAACCGCAATCCTTCCGCACCTAAGATAGCGCCTTGAAAACAGGGCACGGCAATCCTGCGATTGATCGTCCGAACCGAGGGTGCGTCATGGTGAGTTGGAGTGAACTGATCCTGCCGGATGCGGTGGGAGAGCCGAATATGGACACCTATCGTCCCGATTGCGGCGCCAATCCCTGGGCGGTTCTGGAGGGGCTCGACCTCGGTCTGGCGCTCTGGAGCCCGGATGGCGTTCTGCTGCGGTGCAACGCCCTCTTCGTCGACCTGCTGGGCCAGCGCAACGAGGTTTGCCGGCCCGGCGCCTCGCTTCAGCAGGTTCTGATGCTCGCCGGCCTGCGCCAGGCCGGCAGTCGCCAGGCGTCCGCGTGGATCGAGCAGATGCTGACCGCGCACCGCAAGGGCGGCGAGGTCGAATGGCGCGGCAAGGACGGCCAGTGGTGGCAGGCCCTGTTCACCCGCCTTCCCGACGGCAAGCGGCTGTGTCGGGTGCTGAACGTCTCGAACCAGAAGCGGCTGGAGCAGGAAGTCCGCCATCTGGGGGAGATTTCGGAGCGCGAGGCGCCGCTGGCGCGCGGCCTGGCGCATATGGGTCATGAATTGCGCACGCCGCTGAACGCGATCCTCGGCTTTTCCGATCTGATCCGCTCGGAGGCCATCGGCCCGCTCGGCAATCCCAGCTATGCCGACTACGCCAACGACATCCACGACAGCGGCCAGGTGCTGCTGAGCGCAGTCGACCGGATCGCGCTTTTGGTGAAGCTGGAAGCCGGGCTGGTGCGGCCGCAATCCGAAACGGTCACGGCGGCGGTGCTGATTGCCATGGCGGTGGAAACCGTGGAGCCGCTGGCCGCTGCCGCGGGCGTGGTGCTGGAGTTCGCCGGCGACGACGACTCGGAAACCACGCTGTTCGTCGACCGCTTTCTGGTGTCGAGCGCATTGACGTATCTGCTGGAGAATGCCGTTGCGGCGACCGATGCGCCGGGTCGCGTCGGACTGCACTGCCGGCGGACGGCAGAGGGCGGGCTTGCCTTCGAGGTGCGCGACCGGGGCCGCGGCATTGAGCCGGAGGCCCTGGCCGCCATCCGCGAGCCGTTCGTTCGCTTCGACAGCGCCAACCCGCAATGCCCGGCGGGCGTCGGCATGGGATTGCCGGTTGCCGACCGCATGGCGCAATTGTTGGGCTGCGACATCGCGCTGGAGAGCGCGCCCCAAGCGGGCACCCTCGCGCGCCTGACCGTGCCGGCGGACCGGGTGGTGGCGGCGTAAGATCGCCGGCGTATCCCGGCCGCCGCGGAGCGACGGGCCGGGACCGGTGTCCTCGTGCGAACACCCATGGCGGCGGTGTTCGCACGAAGACACCGGCACCGGATGGCGGCTCCGCCGCCTCCGGGGAACACGTGCGGCGCGCTCCAACGCAAACGCCCCGGCACGAAGACCGGGGCGCGCGCAGTGGGAGGGGCGTGCGTCAGTTGAACTTGGTCACGCCGAAGTCGATGACCGAGCGGACCACGCGGCCTTCCTTCATCGCCGTGAAGCCCTCGTTGATTTCCTCCAGCTTGATGTGGTTGGAAATCCAGTCGTCGAGTTGCAGGCGGCCGTTCATGTAGAGCTCGACCAGGTTGGTCATGTCGGTGCGGAAGCGGTTGGAGCCCATGGACGAGCCCTGGATCTTGCGCTCGCGCAGGAAGTCGGCGCCGTGGATTTCCAGCTTCTGGCCGAACGGCACCATGCCGACAATCGTCGCCGTGCCGCCGATGGCCAGCATTTCGAACGCCTGCTCCGCCGTGCGCTTGGTGCCGAGGCATTCGATGGCATGGTCGACGCCGCCGCTGGTGAGATCCAGGATCTGCTGCACCGGGTCGCCGTCCCTGGGGTTGACGAGGTCGGTCGCGCCCAGTTTCGCCGCCAGTTGCAGCTTGACCGGGTTGGTGTCGACCGCGATCACCCGGCTCGCACCTGCGATATGGGCGCCGTGCAGGGCCGCCATGCCGACGCCGCCGCAGCCGATGATCGCCACGGAATCGTTGAAGCGGACCTTGGCCGAATTCACCGCCGCGCCGAAGCCGGTGATGACGCCGCAGCCGATCAGCGCGCCACGGTCGAGCGGCATATCCTTGCGCACCTTCACCACCGCATTCTCGTGCAGCAGCATCTGCTCCGCATAGGACGAGAGGTTGGTGAAGTTGTTCAGCTTCTCCGGGCGGTCCCAGATATATTTCTCGGCCTGTCCCGGCGGCTCCTTGACCGCGGTGTTGAGGCAGAGATTCGGCCGGCCGGCGGTGCAGTTCTTGCAGGTGCCGCAGAACACGCTGAGGCAGGTGATGACATGGTCGCCCGGCTGCACATAGGTCACTTCGGAGCCCACGGCCTCGATCACGCCGGCGCTCTCATGGCCGAGGATCACCGGCATCGGATGCGGATATAGGCCTTCGATAAAGTGCAGGTCGGAGTGGCAGAGACCGGCGGCGGCGGTGCGCACCACCACCTCGTGCGGGCCGGGATCGCGAACCTTCACTTCGCAGATTTCGAGCGGCTTGTGCGGCTCGAACAGCACGGCGGCTTTCATGGGCTTTCCTCGTTTCGATTGGCGGTAAAGAGCCAGCGGGGACTATCGCACAGCCCCCGCCCGAGGTCCAAGAGGCTAGTGGATCATGCCGCCGTCGATCAGGATCACCCGGCCGGTGACGTAGGCGGATAGGTCTGTGGTCAGGAACTCCACCACGCCGGCGCAATCGTCGATCGTGCCTTCGCGCCGCAATGCCACCCGCTCTTCTGCCATGGCCGAGCGGTCGCCGAGGCGGCCGGTGCGGACAATGCCGGGCGCGATGGCATTTACATTGATGTTGAACGGCCCCAGCTCCTGCGCCAGCGCCCGCGTGTAATGGATGATCGCGGCCTTGGCGGTGCCATAGGGGTGATAGGCGCCGCGCGCGTCGACGCCGGCGGTCGACGAGACCGTGACGATGCGGCCGCCGCCCGCCTGCTTCAGATACGGGGTCGCGGCCATGCAGGTGTACATGCAGGTCTTGACGTTGATGTCCATGACGCGGGTCAGCATTTCCTCCGGCGTGTCGGAGGGGGTGCCGGTGGTGACGTCGTCCAGCACCTGGTTCGCCCCCTCCCCGGCCTGCTTTTCGTCGGCGAAGAGGACGGTGCCGCCGCCGGCATTGGCGACGACGATGTCAAGCCGGCCCATGCGCTCCGCCACCTGGGCCAGCGCTGCCTCGGTCGCCTTGCGGTCTGTCAGGTCGACCTCCAGCCCCATGGCGCGGACGCCCAGCGCCTCGCATTCGGCCATGACGGTGTCGGCGGTCAGCAGCGAGCGCTCGAACTCATAGACGTCGGCGCCGCGCAGATTGCGGTCGATGATGGCGATGTCGGCACCCAGCTTGGCAAGGCGCAGCGCGTAGCCGCGGCCGAGGCCACGGGCGCCGCCGGTGATGAGGGCCACTTTGCCCGCGAGTTTCTTTTCGGTCATGGGGTCAGGCTCCCAGGGCTGCGATACGGTCGAGTGTCGGTTGGCGGAGGCGCCGCTTGGTTTCGGCAAAGGCGGCGGGGTCGAGGGCGGCCAGGGCCTCGGCGGCCATGCGGACCCGGTCGTCGAACGCATCGGCCGTGGCCACCTGATCGAGATAGCCGACAGCGGCGGCCTCGTCCGGGCGGTAGAGCTGGGCGTAGACGATGGCGCGGGACAACTCGGTCGGCAACAGGCGGTCGCGGGCGAGCTCGATGCCGGCAATGGGCAGCGACAGGCCGATGCCGACCTCGTTCAGGCCGATGCGGAAGTCGCCGGCGAGGCCAATGCGCACATCGCCGGCGAACAGCAGCAGCGCGCCCATGGCGACGGCATGGCCGGTGACGGCAAAGACGATGGGCAGCGGCGAGAGATAGAGGCGCTTCAGCAAGGCCATGCCGGCGTCGCGCATTTGCGCCTTCAGCGCCTCGTCGTCGCCGCGGATGATCTTCAGGTCGAAGCCGCCGGAGAGCAGGCCGGGCCGGCCGCGGATGACGACGGCGCGGGCGCCCTCTTTGGCCGCGCGGTCCAGGCCGGCGTTCAGGGCCGCGCTCATGGCGGGGGCCATGGCATTGGCCTTGCCATCGTCCATGGCAAGCGTGGCGATGCCGTCCGCTAGGGTGTAGGCAACGGGAGAAGACATAGGGCTCCTGGCTCCTGGTACGAAAAACGGTCGGTTGCGCCAGTGTGGCCCGGCAGGGCGGAGATTGTTAAGCGGAATGCGCCGGCGCGGCCCAAAATGTTCCGGTGCTCCACAAGGAAAGTACCGCATTTCAGGCTATTGGGCGGGCTGTGGGCCGGGAAATCGGCAGACTACGGCTTTTCCGCCGGCGAGGCTCGGTTGCACCGGCAATGCCGCCTCCGGTTCGCGGTTACAGCCAATGCTTGTATCGCGGAGCGATCTTGCGCATTAGAATGCCCGCAAATACCGATCGGGCCATAAATATGGCATGCGCGACCGCAAATGCGGCCCCCTGCGGTCGCAGCAGAGAATGACATCCATGGGAACGGGCATGTCCTACAAACGCATTGGCGGAACGCTGGCTGCCGTTCTGGCGGTGGCGGGTGCGGCGTTCGCGATCTATGCGACCGCGCCGGAGCCGATCTGCAACGCTCTGGAAGGCATCGGCTATCGTCCCATCGTCCCGGCCTGCGGCCTGGACCGGGAACAGCGCAAGCAAATGCAGGCGCTCGACCGGCAGGTGCAGGCCGTCATTCGCGAGCGGAACGCAAAACCGGCGACGCCGCCCCGCGTTTCCCGGGTGATCCAATCGGCGCGCGATGCGGTGGATCGCATGACGGCCGCCGCCCTACCGGTGGAGGTCGATGCGCTGAAACGGATCGCGGCCGGCGAGACCGACGCGGGCCTGCAAGAGTTGGAGGCGTTGGCGGCGAACAAGCCGGCGCAATGGCTCCGCCTGGCCCATCTGGCCTATGCGCTGCGTTCGGACAAGGCGTTGGCGGCGTATGAGGCCGCCGCAAAGCGGCACCCTCTTGCCGCGTGGGACGCCCTGGCGCTGAGCCGCGCCTATGTCCACACCGGTCAGGTCGATGCCGCACGCAAGATCCTGGCGGACGCCCTGGCCGTACAGCCGGAGGACGCCGCGGAAGACCGGGCCGTCGTGGCCACGGCGCTGGGCGAGGTGGACCTCCTGCGTCGCGATCTGCCGGCTGCGACGCAGCGGTTCCGAACCGCGCTGGCCGCGCGCCAGGACTTGGCCGATGCCGCCGGCGACGACCCCGCCCGCCAGGAGGAACTGGCGCGGGCCCATGTCCGTCTCGGCGGGGCGTTGCGGACCCAGGGCGATGCCGCCGCGGCCCTGGCGGAGGACCGGACCGCGCTCGTCCTTCGCCAGCGACTGGCCGATGCCGCGCCGGGCGACAACCGGCGCCAGTACGATCTTTCGGTCAGCCTGGAGCGGGTCGGCGACGGGCTCCGAATCCAAGGCGATTCGGCAAACGCCCTCACCCGGTATCGCAAAAGCCTCGCCATTCGCGCCCGGCTTGCGACTGCCGCGCCGGACCGGGGCGACTGGCAACGGGATCTGGCGGTCAGCCAGGAGAAGATCGGCGACGCACTGAGCGAGCTGGACGACCAGGTCGAGGCGCTGGTGGCCTATCGGGCCAGCCTGAAAATCCGCGAACGGCTGGTGGCGGCGAACCCGCACAGTGTCGCCCTGTTGCGCGATCTCTCGGTCAGCCAGGACCGGATCGGCGACATGCTGTTCATCACTGACGAACTGGATCGGGCGCTGGCGGCCTATGGGGCGAGCCTCGCGATCCGCAAGCGTCTGACCGCGATGATGCCGCACAATCCGCTGCTGCAACGGGACATGGCGGTCAGCTATGAGAAGGTGGCCAACATCCTGAAGGCCAAGGGCGATATCGCCGGCGCCATCGAGCGCAACAAGGCGGGCCTCGCCATCGTCCAGCAATTGCTGGCGGCGGACCCGACCAACCCGATGTGGCACCGCCATATCGCCATCACCCTGGTGAAACTGGCCCAGTTGAAAGGCAGCGGCGTGAGCTGGTCCATGGCGGCGGCCAAATGGCAGGACCTGGCCGACCATGGGCTGTTGCTGCCGACCCACGAGCCGGCGTTCGAGGGCATCAAGGCCCTGGCCGCCGCGGAACGGTGAGGCCCACGGTGTTCCCCGGAGGTGGCAGAGCCGCCTTCCGGGGCCGGTGTCATCCTTCGAACACCCTGGACGGCGGTGTTCGCTCCCGCCGACCGAACCCGGCCCGCCGCTCCGCGACGGCGGGGACACGCTCGCGCCAAATAGGCTATAGCCTCAGGGCCAGATGCCGCGCTTCAGGGTGATGTCGGCGATGCGCTCCACGGCGACGACGATGGCGGCCATGCGCAGGTCGTTGGCCTCGGCCACGTCGGGGGACCGGTCAAGGCGGCGCTGGCGGGCAAGGACCGTATCGACGGCGCGCTCCATCTTGCGCTTCATCTTCCGGTTCACGTCCTCCAGGTCCCACTGCTCGTTCTCGTTGTTCTGCACCCACTCGTAATAGCTGACGCAGACGCCGCCGGCATTGGCCAGAATGTCGGGCAACACCACGACGCCGCGAGCGGCCAGCAAAGCGTCGCCCGCCGGCGTGACGGGGCCGTTCGCGCCCTCGACCACCAGGCGGGCGCGGATGGCATCGGCATTGCCCTCGTGGATCTGGCCGGCCATGGCGGCGGGCACCAGCACGTCGCAATCGGTGGCCAGCAGGTCCTCATTGGTGAGCGATTGGGTGTTGGGCAGGCCGACCACCGTGCCATGCTCGCGCTTGAAGGCCGCGACCGCGTCCAGGTCCAGGCCGTCCTCGCAGTAGATGCCGCCCTGGGAATCGCTGACGGCGACGATGCGGGCGCCGGCGGCCTGAAAGCTGCGGGCGCCGGCGTTGGCGACATTGCCGAAGCCCTGGACCGCGACGCGCGCGCCCTGAAGCGAGGGCAGGCCCGGCACCCCGCCCAGCATCACCAGCCGCTCCGCCGCGAAACAGGTGCCGAGGCCGGTCGCGTCGCTGCGGCCCAGCGAGCCGCCCATGTCGATGGGCTTGCCGGTGACGACGGGCAGGTTGTTGCGGCCGGGATGCTCCTGGGCATAGGTGTCGTAGACCCAGGCCATGGTCTGCTCGTTGGTGTACATGTCCGGCGCCGGCACATCGGTATAGGGGCCGATATTGTCGCCGAGTTCGTGGATGAAGCGGCGGGTGATGCGGCGGAGTTCGGACTCGTCCAGCGCCTTGGTATCGCAGATGACGCCGCCCTTGGCGCCGCCGAAGGGCACGTCGATCAGGGCGCATTTCCAGGTCATCAGCGTGGCGAGCGCGATCACCTCGTCCATGGTGACGTCCGGGTGATAGCGCATGCCGCCCTTGCCCGGCCCCTTGGCCGTGTTGTGCACGACGCGGTAGCCGTGGAAGGTGCGGACCGAACCATCGTTCATCTCCACCGGGAAGCAGAGGCTGATGGTGCGCTTGGGATAGCGCAGGAAGTCGATCAGGCCGGACTTGAGCGAGGGAATCCGGGCGGCCGCCAGGTCGAACTGGCGGCTGACCGTGGCGCGAAGGTCGGGCGTCGCGGCGCGGGCGGCGGAAGGGCTGTGATCGTTCATGCGGCCGGGAGTCCTCAGCTATGGGTTGAGCGGCAACCGCCGAGCCATGCGCCCGTGGCGACCGGATCACATTGATGTGGCGCAAACCGGGCCGGGCGCAATCGGGCGGTTCGGCCCTTCAGCCGGCGCGCGCCACGGTCACCCCCTCGCCCGCCATGCCGGCGATCTCGTCCTCCGAATAGCCGGCGGCCCGCAACACTTCGGCGCTGTGCTCGCCGAGAGCGCACGGCAGGGTGCGGATACCGGGCGGGGTTTTCGAGAATTTCACGCCGGGGCCGACCAGGCGGATCTTGCCCTCGCTCGGGTGCTCGAATTCCTGGAACAGGCCGACGGCGGCCAGATGCGGGTCCTCGGCCAGATCGTCCAGGCGCGTGGCCCGGCCGCAGGGGATGTCGGCGGCGTCGAGGGTGGCCAGCAGGGCCTCGGTGCCCCAGGAGGAGACGCAGTCGGAAACCAGGGCGTACAACTCGCCGATCTTCTCGCTGCGCAGCGCCGGATCGGTGACGCGCGGGTCGTCCATCAGTTCGGGCCGGCCCATGGCGCGGAAAAACGCCTGCCACTGCTTGGTGTTGTAGGGCAGCACGCAGACATAGCCGTCGGTCGTCGCATAGGGGCGGCGGTATTCGACCATGGTGCGTTCATAGCCGGCGGTGCCCAGCGGCGGCTCGAAGGTGCGGCCGGCATTGTGCTCGACCATGTTGAAGCCGACCAGGCTTTCCAGCATGGGCACCTCGACCAGCTGGCCCTCGCCGGTGCGTTCGCGGGCGAACAGGGCGGCGATGGTGGCGTGGGCGCAGAATTGCGAGCCGATCTTGTCGCAGATCGAGGCGTTGATGAACTTGGGAACTCCGGAGCGACCGCCCTGCATGTCCGCCATGCCGGACAGGCCCTGGATGATGTCGTCATAGGCCGGACGCCGGGCATAGGGGCCGTCCTGGCCGAAGCCGACCAGGGCGACATAGACCAGTTTCGGGTTCACCACCGCGCAGTCGTCATAGCCGAGGCCGAGCCGCTCCATCGCCGCCGGGCGCACGGAACTGATGAGCGCGTCCGCATTCTCGACGAGGCGCAGCAGGGCCTCGCGGCCCTTGGGGTGCTTGAGATCGAGGACGACGGAGCGTTTGTTGCGGTTGGCGTTCAGGTAGAAATGGCCCATGCCGGCGTTGCGGTAGGGCTTGATCCCGCGGGTGATGTCGCCGTCCGGCGGCGCCTCCACCTTGATCACGTCGGCGCCATAGTCGGCGAGCAGCTGCACGCCATAGGGACCGAACCCGACCGTGGTCAGGTCGAGGATGGTGATGCCGTCGAGCGGTCCGGGCATGGGAGGCGTCCTTCAAAGCGGGAGCCGCCGCCCGAAGGCGGCGGTGTCGGTTTTAGCGGTCGGTCCCTGTTTGAAAGGAACCGGTGCAAAAGTCCACGGTCTTACCGGCGAGCGGGGCCGGAGCGCCGTGGATGCCCGCCGTCTATTGCACGCACTGCCCGCCGGTGGCCGTGACCGAGCAATTGAAGATGTTGTTGTTGGGCGCCGTCAGCACGGTCAGGAAATAATCCTTGGCCGCCGTGACATAGAGGCCATTGCCATCGCAATATTCCTGCCAGATCAGATCCATGACCGTTCCGCTACCGTCATCGTAACGATAGACCACCTCGTCCAGACGCTGGGCGTTCTGCTTCGGTGGGTTCAGCACCTCGTATGCGGTCCAACCGGACAGACCCGAGGCGGGGCTGATCCTCGGTCGGGACATCGCCCTGACGGTCCTGTCCAGGCCGAACGCGACCGGCACCATGGTCTCGGCCTCGGCCTCCGCCTTGATCAGGGACGTAGAGCCGGGGCAGCCGGGCGGGATGTTCGGGTTTTTCAGCTTGTCCACGCAGACATATTCGTAGGACCGGATCTGCCATCCCGGCCCGCCGCCATGGCCGCGGGTCAGACGCATGACGATCGGCCAGACGCTGCCCGGATAGGCCTTCGGCCGATAATTGGCGGTCACGATGATCTGGGTGATGCCGTCGCCGTTCCACCCCTGGCCCTTCAGGGTCTTGTCGGCCGCGATGTTGGCGTCGCGGTTGTTCATCGCCCGCGCCTCGGTCGGCGATTTCGGCCGGCGCGGGGTGTTGACATAGCCTTTACAGGCACCCTTGTGCTGCCCCGCACCCAGATAGACGACATGGGCGGGACCCGGTTTGGCGCCGGGCTCGGGCGGCTTCACGGTGTAGGCGTACGTGCCGCAAAACCGGCCTTTCGCCAGATTTCTGCCCCGCCAGCGCATCGTCATGGCCTGCAACTCAATCGTCGCATCGCCGAGGCCGCCGTTCACCATGTCGCAAATCGGCGTCCAATCCACCGCATAGTCGCCGGGTCGGTTCTCGCCGCTGTAGGTGAAGCTACAGTTCGCGGCCTGCGCCGCGCCGCCACCAATCGGCAGCAATCCCAGGGCAAGCGCGAACAGCGCCAGTGTCCTCGAAATCCCCAAACTCATGGATTACTCCTTATCGGCCTCCTGTTATTGCGGCTCGTCCGGACATCGGCACGAACCGGTGGGCGGAGCTTTGACCGTTCCCCCTCCGCACTTTCATCAAAAGCTTAACGTCGCTCGCGCGGTCACCGCGAGGCCGCGGGCAAGCTGGCGGTTGCCGACATCGCCGGTCCGGTAGGTCGGTTCTTCATAACGGACATTGCGATCCAGCAGGTTCCGCACCTCCAGGCTGAGGGCACCGCGCTGGTTCGGCAGGCGTAGGCCGGCGGCCAGATTGACCACCACGCCCTGGCTATCCGCGGTGGAGACACCGCCGCCGGATGCGCGCAGGCGCAGGTCCTGATTGTAGTAAATCGCCTCCGCGGCGGCGAAGACCCCGGAAGGGTGGAACCAGCGCACCGAGGCCGGCACCAGGATGGTGTCGAGTCGCTCGTTCCCCGAAAGATTCGTGTCCCGGTTGAGCCGCTGGAACTGGCCGCCCAGGGTTGCCGAAAAGCGGGGGCCGAACGTGGCGCCGACATAGCCCCGAAGATTGCTCTCCTTCCAATCCTCGGACCGGAAGCCATTCGGCGTGCTGCCGACGAAGGTCAGCACCGGGCGGTCGATATCCCGCCAACTGGCCTCGCCGCCGACCCAGAGCCAGGGCCGGGCCTTCCAGTCGGCACCGATGCCGTAGGTGGTGGAACGGGTGCCGTTCGGGTCCTGAAACAGTTGGTTGAAGCCCGCGACCGTGGTCGGCTCCAGCGTTTGATCGAACAGAAGGCGATGCTTGACCGCCTGAAACACGGCCGCCCTGAGCGTCACGTCCGGCACCGGCCGCACTTCCACGCCCAGTTTCGGCGCAATGGTATCGCGTTCCAGAGCCGCCCCGCCTTCGATTTCCTGATCGTAGTGGCTGTAGGCCAACCCCGCCGTCACATCGAGCCAGGCCATGGGCGACCAGTAGGCGTAGGCGTAACCGGTCGCCTGCTTGGTCTCGTCTTGATAGTCGAACAACGCGGCGCGCCGGATGATGGGCGGGAACGGCGGCGGGAACGGCGTCAGCCGAACCTCGATGGACCCGGCGGAATCCGCTTCCGTCCTCCCGGTTTCGCCGCCGGCAATCAGGGTCAGACCATCGAGCGGTCGCCAGTCGCCGCGCACCTGGAACTGGCCCCCATGCTCGTCCAGGTCCGACAGCGTCTTGCTGGCACTCGGCTGGGACTGGTTGAGGCTGCGGTCGCGGTAGGTCACGAGCGCGACCACGTCCAGGTCGGCCGTCGGGCTGATCTTCACGCCCAGACGCGCCCGCCGGTCGTCCTGATGAACCCTCAGGTCGCTGGTGCCGGTGAGCAAATCCTCGGTCAGGTCGCCGGTATCGGACTCGCGATAGCGGAACTCGCCGAACACCGACAGGGCCGCGCTGGGCGCGACACGCACCTGCAGGGCGGTGATCTTCTCTTCCTGGTCGTTGTTGGTGTGGAAGCCGTCATCGGTCAGGTAGAACTGCCCGGCGGCGATGGAGATACCGTCATGCAGGCCCGACACCGACGCTTCGCCGCCATAGCGCTGTTGCGTGCCGGCCAGGCCGGAGGCATCGAAGCGGACGCCGTTGCCGTCGTAGAGCGGCCCGAATTCGCGGAAGGTCACGCGAGAAGGCCCGATGCTGTCGAGCAGGCCCAACTGCACCTCCCCCAGTTCCGACTGGATCGGTGCCTTCGAAGGGCCGGAGAACAGGTCGGCCTGCAACGCCTCGGAGGTGCGCGCGACCTCCAGGCCGGGCTGGCCCAGATAGGACTCGGCCAGGAAACGGTGGGCGCCGGGGTTGCTCGGGTCCTGCTCCACCGCCTGCGAGGCGGTGCGGCGGGACAACTGGTCGAAGCCCAGGACATCGTAGGCACGGCCGAGCGCGGTGCCGTTCACCGAAGCATCCTCGTCGAGGCCGCGACGGTCGCGGATCGGCGCGCGCGCGCTGCTTTTGGCGCTGGCGGCGCTGATCGCATGCAGGGCGGCAATGGGATCGTTGGCCGCAAAGCGTTCCAGGGCGGTCAGCAGGTCGGCTTCGGGATCGTCCGGGTTCTCGGCCCGGGCGAGGTCGAACTGGGCCACGGCCTTTTTCGGCAGGCCCTCGTCGAAATAGGCGCGGCCCAGCGCCGTGCGCAACGAGCCGCGGCGGGGGTCCAGCGACGCGGCATTCTCCAGTTCGGCGCGGCCTTCCGGAACGCGACCCAACCGGATCAGCGCGAGACCGCGACCGAGCCGCGCGAGCGGCAGACCGCCGTCCCGTTTCACGGCACAATCGAACCGGGCGAGCGCCGCGCGGCCATGCCGATCCGCCAGAAGGGCGAAGCCTGTCATGGCCTCCACCAGCGCCTGCGGTCCGCAGTCGGCGCCGGCAGGTGGCAGCACGTCCAGCGCCTGCCGGACGGCGCCCCGCAGCAACAACACTTCGGCGAGCCGCGCCTTGGCAAACCCGTCGTCCGGGCGCAGCGCCAGACCGGCGCGCGCGGCCGTCTCCGCCGCGCGGAGCTGGCCGCGCAGCTGATAGCCATAGGAGGCGGCCAGTTGCCAGGCGCCATCGTCGGGGCGCGGGTCCGCAAGGCGGCGCTCGACCTCCGTCATGCGGTTGTGCTTGACCGCGCCCAGCAGGCAGAGAGCCGCCCCTTCCGGCGCCTCGTCGGCCGCACCGCAATGCAGCGCCTCAAGGGCGGCGTCGATCCGACCCTCGGCCGCCAGGGCGGCGGCGGGGTTGGAGGCGGGGACGCTCAACAGCAGCGCCGGCGGGTAATAGATCGCCCAGTCCACCTGCCCGTCGAAATTCAGGACATAGGCCCGGAAGACCGGCGGCAGGCTGCCGGCGTCTTCCGCCCCGACGAGGCGAACCGCGCCGGCGGGGGCGCCAAAGGCGACGCGGTGGCCGGGCACCGGCACTGCGGTGTCGCCCTGCCGGGCGGTGACGACGCCCTCGCGCACGGCGACGACCGTGCCCTGATCGGGAACGACGTGAACAAGGGCCTCGGTCCCGTCGATGCCGGCCGTCAGGAAGCGGGTCTGTACCGAGAAGCGGGTGCGGACCGAACTGATAAAATGGAGAATGCCGCTGACGAGGCTGGCATCGTCCTCCGACGCGGCGGGCTGCAAGACGATTTCGGCATCGTGGTTCAGGCGCAGCGTCGTGTTCTTGTCGGCGTAGCGGACGACCACCTTGCCGTCGCTGCCGGTGCGGACCAGCGTGGCCGGACAGAGCCACTGGCCCTGATCCACGGCGAAGCTGACGCCGTCGCTTCCCCGGGCTTCCACCTGACCTTCGGTTGCAATCACCTCGACCGCACGGCAATCGCCGGACTGGGCTTCGGCAAGCAACGGTACCAATGTAACAAACGCAAGAACCAATGGCGATAAAATGGAGGTCGTTCGGATTTTTGGCCTGACCATAGCCGACATACCCTTGTGCTAGGATGGCGAAGCAGGACGCCATTCGAGCTGGAACACCCAGACCTCGCCCTGACGGCCCCGTATCGTACGTTTCCCCACTGGGATTGACCTTTCCAACCACTGGTCTGTCAATCTTATCGTGGCATCTGCAACCAAAATAACGGTTCGGTTCGCGTCCGAGTCCTGTTTGGCCATTTGCTCCAGGCGCGCCGCGACGTTCACCGCATCGCCCATCGCATCGATGGAACTGCGCGTGTCGGCGCCGATCTCGCCAACCGCAATGCGACCGGAATTGATCCCCATGCGAACGTGAAGCGCCGGCCCGGTCTGCGCGGCGGAATCCAGCGCCCGTGCGATTGCAACCGCGGAATCCAGCGCCTGTTCGGCATGATTGGCCGACCGGCGCCGGGCCTCGAACACCGCCATGATCCCGTCGCCGGTGTATTTCAGGACCATGCCGCCATGGGCTTCAACCGAGCGGTTCAGAAGGTTGAAGAATTGAGTCATTTTCTGGTTGTACTCGGTCTCGCTCATGCCTTCGGCGAGCGCGGTCGAACTCACCAGGTCGACCACCATGACCGTGGCGTCGGTGACCAGCGCATCCGACCGCGTTCGGCTGTGGTCATGCACCAGGGCCACGGCGATTCGGCGGGGCAACAAACGGTAGAGCACCGCCGAGGTCTGGCGGTAGCCAAGGCCGATGGCGGCCAGCAGCGACAACGGGGCGAAGGCATAGAGCACGGCGGCAATCGGCAACCAGAGGGCGTCCGAGGCGAAGGCGGCGCCGGCGGCAACCACATACACCGCGGCGACCAGCAGAGCGGCCACCGCGCCCCAAAACCCGGTGATCGCCACGGCGAGCGCCAGCATCGCCAGCCCCACCGCCATGGCCGCCGCCCAATCGCCGGCGCCGGGCAGGCGATACAGCGCCTCTCCGTGCAACAGGTTCAGGAAGCCGGTGGCGGCCAACTCGACGCCCGCCAGATCGCCGCCGCCGGACGATGACCAGGCGGTTTCGAAATCGTCCCGCCGGGCGATGCCCTTTGGATGCGAAGCGCCGACAAAGACCACCCGCCCGGCCAGAGACCGGGTGTAATGCCCCGTCAGAATGTCGAGAAAGCTGACGGTCTCGACCGTTCCCGACGGGCCGTAAAAGTTGAGCAGGCGGAAATGCGGCTCGGCCGTGCCAGGCAACAGAAGCGGAACGCCTTCGGCCTCCGCTGCCAGGCTCGGAAAGCTGCGGAGGCCCGGGAAGTCCGGCTGCGAGGCGACGTAGCGGAAAGTATCGCCGTCGCGCCACTCGACGACGAAGAAACCCGGCTGGCTGACGGCACGGAACCGGGCCGCCGGCCGCTCCCGCACCGCGGCGCCGCCGAGCGAGGCGGCCTGCACCTTTTCCAACAGGATCGGCCGGTGCAAGTGGCGCAAGCCTTGCTCCAGCAAGCTGTCATTGACCGCGTCGGTGGTACCGTAGAAATGAATGTCGATCACCACCGTGGTCGGGTCGAGTGCGCCGAGGGCCTGGAACAGACAGCCGAGCAGACCGCGGGGCAGGTCCTCCACATTGCTGGCGCGCGCAAGCTCGCGGCGGACCGACGCCGGCAGGCAGGCCGCGAGGCCGGGCGCTTCCGTCTCCAGCCGGTCGGCGCTGAAGGCGAGCCAGTCGACGCCCGCCTTGTCGAGACCGACCACCAACGCCTCCGGCGGCGCCGATTTCTGGCCGCGAAAGGCGTAAAGCCAGGGCAGGCCATAGTCGGGTTCGGCCAGGCGCATCGCCAGGGCAATCAGCCCGGCCACCGCCAGCAGCAGCACCAGGGCCAGTGGCGAAAGCGGAAACCGGCGAAGCCGCGTTGCCATAGGCACAGTGCTCGTTGTCCGTGCGGGCGGTGTGTCCATCCGGCAAGGCCGAATGTTATCCGTAGCCTAGGGGGGCAATGCGGCCTCAGCAACGCATTTGATCGGCAACCGGCGGTTTGACATTTGCGGCGAACCGGAGAATTTATGCGCCCCCCTCGCCCGGTTCAGGATCCATTGCATGCTTTCCCCCTCCCCGCTGAAACTCGGCCTGATCGGCGGCAATATCGCAGCCTCGAAGGCTCCGCTGCTGCACGAACTCGCCGGGTGCCAGAACGGCATTTCCGTCACCTATGACCGGCTGGTGCCGCAGGAAATGGGACTGGACTTCACGGCGGTGTTCGCGCGGGTGCAGGCGGAGGGCTATCGCGGCGTCAACATCACCTACCCCTATAAGGAAGACGCGGCCAAGCGTGCCGAGATCGCTGACCCGCTGGTGCAACGGATCGGCGCGATCAACACGGCCATTTTTGCGGACGGCACGGCGGTGCAGGGCCACAACACCGACTATTCCGGTTTCCAGGCCGCCTATCGGGCCGCTCGCGGTGAGAGCGCGCCCGGTGTCGTGGCGGTGATCGGCGCGGGCGGGGTCGGACGCGCCATCGCCTTTGGCCTGATGAATCTGGGCGCGCGGGAGTTGCGCCTCTACGACCGCGACGGCAGCCGCGCGGCGGCGGTGGCGAGCGCACTTCGCGCCGCGGACGCCGGCATGGCGGTGCGGGTGTCTCCCAGCGCCGCCGCCGCCGCTGACGGCGCGGACGGGCTGGTGAACTGCACGCCGGTCGGCATGGTCGGCTATCCGGGCACGCCGCTGCCGGCCCCGGCCATGGCGGGCGCGATATGGGCCTTCGACGCGGTCTACACGCCCCGCGACACCCGGTTCCTGACCGATGCGGCGGCGGCCGGGCTCCAGGCGATCAGCGGCTATGAGCTGTTTTTCTGGCAGGGCGTGCACGCCTGGGCGATTTTCTCCGGCCTGACGGTGGAGCCGGAGACGCTGCGCCGGGACCTGGCCGAGGCGGCATAGGCGCGGCAACGCCGCTCAGAGCAAACGCGCGGCGAAGGTCGCGATCGCGGCCAGGGTCTCGGATTCCGCCTCGCGCCAGGGGGTATGCCCGATGCCCGCCAGCAGGCGGCAGGTGACGGGAGCGGGGCAGAGCTCCGCGGCCGTGTCCGCCTGGGCGCGGGTGCCATAGGGATCGGCAAGGCCCTGCAACACCAGCAGTGGCACGCGAATGTGATGCAGCGCGTCGGTGATGTCCCAGTGATGGAAATCCGGGTTCAACCAGGACGCGTTCCAGCCATAGAAGGCGTTGTCGACATTGGCGCCGTGATGACGTTCCAGACGGGGACGCAGGTCGCCGGACTCATAGGCCCGTTTCGCCTCTCGGATCGCCAGGATGCAGAGATCCTCGATGAAGAAGTGCGGCGCCATCAGGACGGCGCCCCGCACGCGCGGATCGCTCACCGTGCCGGCATAGAGGGCGGCGATGCTGGCACCGTCGGAATGGCCGACCAAGAGCCCGCGGCGGAAGCCGATAGCGTCGAGGACGGGGCCCAGGGCATGGCTCGCATGGTCTTCCATATAGGTGATGGGCCAGGGCAGCGGCTCCGGATCGGAGCCGCCATAGCCGGCGCGGGAATAGGCGCAGACGCCGAAGCCGGTGGCGTGCGCCAGCTTGTCCGGGAAGTCGCGCCAGAGGCCGGCGGAGCCGAGCCCCTCGTGCAGCAGGACGAGGGTCGGCGCCTGCTCCGGCGGTGGCCCGGCCCAGCGGAGTTCGAGGCGGCGGCCGGCGGCGGTGATGCTGGTGGTGGGATCGGTCATGCCGCCAGTCTACACCGCCCTCGCCCGCACGGCATGCGTTTCCCGGCCGAGCCGGAGGCGAGGGCCGGGACCGGTGTCAGCGTGCGAACACGAACGGCGGCGGTGTTCGATGGATGACACCGGCCCCGGACGGCGGCTCCGCCACCTCCGGGGTACATCGACGCGAGGGATCGGACAGGGGAATTGGCACGGTGCTTCCCGGCCGAGCCGGAGGCGAGGGCCGGGACCGGTATCAGTGTGCGGACACGGACAATGGCGGTGTCCGATGGATGACACCGGCCCCGGACGGCGGCTCCGCCACCTCCGGGATACATATTCGCGCCATCTCCGGGATGCAAATTGCCGAAGTCAGCCGGGTTGCCCGGCCTCAGAACGGAATGTCGTCGTCCAGGTCCATCGGGTCGTTGGCCGGGGCGCTGCCGCCGCCCCCACCGCCGCCGCGGCGCTGCTGGCCACCGCCACCGCCGCCATAGCTCTGGCCGCCGGCGGGGCCGGCGCCGAAGCCGCCGTCGTCCTCATAGCCGCCGCCGGACGGGCCGCCAAAGCCGCCGGATTCTTCGCCGCGGCCGCTCAGCATGGTGAGGGTGCCGCGGAAGCGTTGCAGCACCACCTCGGTCGTATACTTCTCCTGGCCATCCTGTCCCGTCCACTTGCGGGTCTGGAGTTGGCCCTCCAAATAGACCTTGCTGCCCTTGCGCAGGTATTTCTCCGCCACGTCGGCGATGTTCTGGTCGAAAATGACGACGCGGTGCCACTCGGTCTTTTCGCGGCGTTCGCCGGACTGGCGGTCGCTCCAGCGCTCGGACGTGGCCACCGCCAGGTTGACCACCTTGTCGCCCGATTGCATGTAACGAACCTCCGGATCGCGGCCCAAATTGCCTACCAGGATGACTTTGTTGACGCTTCCGGACATCTGCTGCGCTCACTTGCTGGAAAACTCGGAAAGACTCGGTCACACACTAGGCGTGCGGGCTGGGGATAATCCACCCCTTTGCCGCCCCATTGCGACTAGGGCCTGTGGACCGTTTCGACTAGACTGCCGCCCATGCCTGACGACACCACCCCGCCGACAAAGCGAACCGGTATGATACACGACCGCGAGGCGCCTGCCATTCGTGTACGCGGCGCGCGTGAACATAACCTTAACAACGTCAATGTCGATTTACCGCGCGACAAGCTGGTGGTCATCACCGGGCTTTCCGGGTCCGGCAAATCCTCGCTGGCGTTCGACACGATTTATGCCGAGGGCCAACGTCGCTACGTCGAATCGCTCTCCGCCTATGCGCGCCAGTTCCTGGAGATGATGCACAAGCCGGACGTCGATTCGATCGAGGGCCTGTCGCCGGCCATCTCCATCGAACAGAAGACGACCAGCCGCAACCCGCGCTCCACCGTCGGCACGGTGACCGAGATCTACGACTATATGCGCCTGCTCTGGGCGCGGATCGGCGTCCCCTACTCGCCCGCGACCGGCGAGCCGATCAGCGCCATGACGGTCAGCCAGATGGTGGACCGCGTCCTGGCCATGGGCGAAGGCACGCGGCTCTATCTGCTGGCGCCGATCGCGCGCGGGCGCAAGGGCGAATTCAAAAAGGAACTGGCGGAGTTGCAGCGCGCCGGTTTCCAGCGGGTCAAGGTGGACGGCACGCTCTACGAGGTCGACGAAGTCCCGGCGCTGAAGAAGAATTTCAAGCACGATATCGAGGTGGTGGTCGACCGGCTCGTGGTGCGGGACGACATCGCCGGCCGGCTGGCCGACAGCCTGGAAACCGCGCTGGAGCGCGCCGACGGCATCGCCCTGGTGGAAAATGCCGACACCGGCGACCAGACCACGTTCAGCGCCAATTTCGCCTGCCCGGTCAGCGGCTTCACCATTGCCGAGATCGAGCCGAGGCTGTTCAGCTTCAACAACCCGGCCGGTGCCTGCCCGGCCTGCGACGGGCTGGGCGTGCAGATGTTCATCGACCCGCAACTGGTGGTGCCGAACCCGCTGTTGTCGCTCGACGATGGTGCGGTGCTGCCCTGGTCGCGTGCGACGACCCCCTCCCCCTATTACAAGCAGACATTGCAGGGGCTGGCCGACCATTACGGGTTTTCGATGAAGACGCCGTTCCGCGACCTGGACAAGGCGGCGCAGGAGGCGGTGCTCTATGGCTCCGGCAAGGAGCCGGTGCGCATGGTCTATGAGGACGGCATGCGCAAATACCAGGTGACCAAGCCGTTCGAGGGCGTCATCCCCAACCTGGAGCGGCGCCTGCGCGAGAGCGACAGCGCCTGGGTGCGGGAGGAACTCTCGAAGTTCCAGAGCGAGAAGCCCTGCGCCACCTGCCACGGCCAGCGGCTGAAGCCGGAGGCGCTGGCGGTCAAGGTCGGCCCGCGCGACTGGGCCGCCACCATTTCCAGCATTTCCGAACTGTCGGTGGCCGACGCCCGCGACTGGTTCCTGAAGCTGGACGCCGCGCTGACCGACAAGGACAAGGAAATCGGCGAGCGCATCCTGAAGGAAATCAACGAGCGCCTGGGCTTCCTGAACGCGGTCGGGCTCAACTATCTGAACCTGTCGCGCACATCGGGCACGCTCTCCGGCGGCGAGTCGCAACGCATCCGCCTCGCCTCGCAGATCGGCTCCGGCCTGACCGGCGTGCTCTATGTGCTGGACGAGCCGAGCATCGGCCTGCACCAGCGCGACAATGCCCGGCTGTTGCAGACGCTGGAGCGGCTGCGCGACCTGGGCAACACCGTCATCGTGGTCGAGCACGACGAGGAGGCGATCCGCGCCGCCGACTATCTGGTCGACATGGGGCCGCGCGCCGGCGTCCATGGCGGCCATGTGGTCGCCGAGGGCACGCCGGATGAGGTGATGCGCGCCGAAAACTCGATCACCGCGGACTATCTCACCGGCCGGCGCGAGATCGCGGTGCCGAAGATGCGGCGGGCGGGCAACGGCAAGACGCTGGAACTGACCGGCGCCTGCGAACACAACCTCAAGAATGTCGACCTGACCGTGCCGCTCGGCACCTTCGTGGCCGTGACCGGGGTTTCGGGTGGCGGCAAGTCCACGCTGGTGGTGGAGACGCTCTACAAGGCGCTGGCGCGCACGCTCACCAATGCCCGCGAGATTCCGGGCGAATACGACCGCCTGGACGGCCTGCACCATATCGACAAGGTTATCGACATCGACCAGTCGCCCATCGGCCGCACGCCGCGCTCGAACCCGGCGACCTATACCGGTGCCTTCACGCCGATCCGCGACTGGTTCGCCGGCCTGCCGGAGGCAAAGGCGCGCGGCTACAAGCCGGGCCGGTTCTCGTTCAACGTCAAGGGTGGGCGCTGCGAGGCTTGCCAGGGCGACGGCGTCATCAAGATCGAGATGCACTTTTTGCCGGACATTTTCGTCGAGTGCGACGTCTGCAAGGGCAAGCGCTACAACCGCGAGACGCTGGAGGTGAAGTTCCGCGACCACTCCATCGCCGACGTGCTGGATCTGACCGTGGACGAGGCCGCCGACCTGTTCCAGGCGGTGCCGCCGATCCGCGATAAGATGGTGACCTTGCAGCGGGTCGGCCTCGGCTACATCAAGGTGGGCCAGCAGGCGACGACGCTCTCCGGCGGCGAGGCGCAGCGGGTAAAACTGGCGAAGGAGTTGTCGCGCCGGGCGACCGGGCGGACACTCTATATTCTGGATGAGCCGACGACGGGCCTGCATTTCGAGGACGTGAACAAGCTGCTGGAAGTGCTGCACGCGCTGGTCGAGCAGGGCAACACCGTGCTGGTGATCGAGCACAATTTGGACGTGATCAAGACCGCCGACTGGCTGGTGGACCTGGGCCCGGAAGGCGGCGCCGGCGGCGGCCGCATCGTGGCCGCGGGAACGCCGGAGGACGTGGCCAAGGTGAGCGAGAGCTATACCGGGCGGTATTTGCAGCCGTATTTGCTGGCCGGAAAGCTGGCCGGGGTGGCGTGACGGGGTAGAGTGGCGGGGTAGAGTGACGGGGGCTGGACGCCCCCTCCCTGGCGACGCCCGCCCTCTTCCGATCGCGCCCGCCCTCTCTCCGGCGTCATTGCGAGGCGCCGCAGGCGACGAAGCAATCCAGACTTCGGAGCCACACGCCAGAAAGCCGGCCTGGATTGCTTCGGCTTCGCCTCGCAATGACGGTATAGCCCTCCCGCGATTGTGATCCCGACGCCGGGCCATGCGGGTTATGTCTCGGGCATTGCTCGCCCGGCGATGCCCTCCCTCTTCCGATCGCGCCCGCCCTCTCTCCGGCGTCATTGCGAGGCGCCGCAGGCGACGAAGCAATCCAGACTTCGTAGCCACACGCCGGAAAGCCGGCCTGGATTGCTTCGGCTTCGCCTCGCAATGACGGTATAGCCCTCCCGCGATTGTGATCCCGACGCCGGGCCATGCGGGTTATGTCTCGGGCATTGCTCGCCCGGCGATGCCCTCCCTCTTCCGATCGCGCCCGCCCTCTCTCCGGCGTCATTGCGAGGAGCCGCAGGCGACGAAGCAATCCAGACTCGAGCCACGCCGGAAAGCCGGCTTGGATTGCTTCGGCTTCGCCTCGCAATGACGGTATAGCCCTCCGCGATTGTGATCCGACGCCGGGCCATGCGGGTTATGTCTCGGGCATTGCTCGCCCGGCGATGCCCTCCCTCTCCCGATCGCGTCCGCCCTCTCTCCGACGTCATTGCGAGGAGCCGCAGGCGACGAAGCAATCCAGACTTCGGAGCCACACGCCGGAAAGCCGGCCTGGATTGCTTCGGCTTCGCCTCGCAATGACGGTATAGCCCTCCGCGATTGTGATCCGACGCCGGGCCATGCGGGTTATGTCTCGGGCATTGCTCGCCCGGCGATGCCCTCCCTCTCCCGATCGCGTCCGCCCTCTCTCCGACGTCATTGCGAGGCGCCGCAGGCGACGAAGCAATCCAGACTTCGTAGCCACACGCCGGAAAGCCGGCCTGGATTGCTTCGGCTTCGCCTCGCAATGACGGTATAGCCCTCCCGCGATTGTGATCCCGGCGCCGGGCCATGCGGGTTATGTCTCCGGCATTGCTCCCCGGCATGCCCTCCTCTTCCGATCGCGCCCGCCCTCTCCGGCGCTTGCGAGGCGAAGCCGAAGCAATCCAGACTTCTAGCCACAGCCGGAAAGCCGGCCTGATTGCTTCGGCTTCGCCTCGCAATGACGGTATAGCCCTCCCGCAATGTGGATCCTGACGCCGGGCCATGCGGTTATGTCGCGGGCATTGCCCCCGGCGATGCCCTTCCTTCGATCGCGCCGCCTCTCTCCGGCGTCATGGAGGAGCCGCAGGCGACGAAGCAATCGAACTTGTAGCCACACGCCGGAAAGCGGCCTGGATTGCTTCGGCTTCGCCTTCGCAATGACGGTATAGCCTCCAATGGATCCTGACGCCGCTGCAGGTTATGTCTAGGCATTGCTCCCCGGCGATGCCTTCTCTTCGATCGCGCCCGCCTCTTCCGGCGTCATTGCGAGGCCGCAGGCGACGAGCAATCGAACTTCGTAGCCACGCCGGAAAGCCGGCCTGGATTGCTTCGGCTTCGCCTCGCAATGACGGTATAGCCCTCCCGCAATTGTGATCCCGACGCCGGGCCATGCGGGTTATGTCTCGGGCATTGCTCCTCCGGCGATGCCCTCCCTCTTCCGATCGCGTCCGCCCTCTCTCCGGCGTGATCGCGGGCCATTGCGGCCTGCCCTTCACCCGCATTTTCGACGGCCGGCTCTGGCACAATCCGGGGGTGATCGGCATGCCCGCGCATGACGGCACGCCGCGCGTCTGGTGCTCGGTGCTGACGCCGGAACGGGGCGGCCTGCGCATCGAGCTGGTCGCGCTCGCCTATGACCACACGACCGCCGCCGCCCGCATGCGCGCGGAGGGCCTGCCGGACGGCTATGCCGCCTGTCTGGAAACCGGGTTCTGGCCCAGCGAGGATGTGTTGCCGGCGGCCGAGCGCGCCGCTCGCGGCAAGCCTTTGGACCCAAGGTCGGTCGTCTGGCCCTGGCCCGGGCGCATCAGCGCGGTTGCGTGAGGGGGAGCCCTCCGAAGCGGGGAATGGCTGAGGGCTGCTGACGGACGAACCGGCCCGGTTCGCAATTCGGTAGACGGGATACGGGTGGCCTCCCGGGTCGGCGTGCCCTGGGCCCTGCCAAACTATTCAACAAAGTTCATGTTCGATGGAAATTTTAGGAATTCCCTCGACCAATCGATATTTTCAGTCGCCGACGCAACAATACAATCCCCGATAACGGCGATAAAACAATGATTCAATCCTACAATAATTCATTTCTTAATTATGACTTATTACACGGTCATTTGTCCATTAATTCGGAAATAATACTTAATCATTGAAAAACCGCCGTATTTCTTGCACATTACCCGCCTGTTTCATCTGGCGGCCCGTCAGGTCCTTCCGGCGCGGGTTGCCAGGCCGAGGGATGAACGCAAGGAGGCAGCAGTGTTCCAGAAGATTATGGTGCCCGTCGACCTCGCCCATGCCGCCCGCATGGAGCGCGCGACGGCGACGGCCGCCGACCTGGCCAAGCTCTATGGGGCGGCGGTGGTCTATGTGGGCGTCACCACCTCCGCCCCCAGCGCCATCGCCCACACGCCGCAAGAGTATGCCGGCAAGCTCAAGAGCTTCGCCGCCGACCAGGCCGCCAGACACGGCCACAGCGCCACGTCCCACGCCATGGTCTCGCACGACCCGAGCATCGATCTGGACGAAACCCTGATGCGCGGCATCGACGAGACCGGCGCGGACCTGGTGGTCATGGCCTCGCACATCCCGAACGTAACGGACCACTTCTGGCCGTCGAACGGAGGCCGGATCGCGAGCCATGCCAAGTCGTCCGTGTTCATCGTGCGCATGGCCTGAAACCGATCCTATCCGAAAACGGGGAGAAACCATGACTGACCCGACTGCCGACCAGGGAATCCCTGCGCCCGACGGCGAGGCCAATCTGATCGACACCGACTACACCATCGGCCAGGACAATATCGAGGGCTCGGTGGGACCGTTCGGTTTCGATATTCACAACCCGGTCTTTCTGATTTCCGGCCTGACCATTGTCGCCTTCGTCTTTTATGCCCTGGCCCTGCCGGTGCAGGCGGCGGAGTTTTTCGGCTGGCTGAGGCCGTTCCTTACCAAGACCTTTGACTGGTTCTTTCTGGGCGCCGCGAACATTTTCGTGCTG
This sequence comes from Alphaproteobacteria bacterium, assembly GCA_020638555.1. Taxonomy (NCBI): domain Bacteria; kingdom Pseudomonadati; phylum Pseudomonadota; class Alphaproteobacteria; species Alphaproteobacteria bacterium. The sequence continues at coordinate 285,032 of JACKII010000006.1, forward strand.
TTCTGCCTGGTGCTGATCGTCAGCCCGTGGGGACGGGTCCGCCTGGGCGGCAAGGATGCCGTGCCGGACTATGGCTATGTCGGCTGGTTTTCGATGCTGTTTGCCGCCGGCATGGGCATCGGGCTGATGTTTTTCGGCGTGCTGGAGCCGGTGTATCACATGGCCATATCCCAGCCGCTCGGCACCCCCTCGCCCTTCGGCGCCGACGGGGCCATCATTCCGGAGAATGTCGAGGCCGCCCGCTCCATGGGCCTGGCCGCCACGATCTTCCACTGGGGCCTGCATCCCTGGGCCATTTACGCCGTCGTCGCCCTGGCGCTGGCGCTGTTCACTTTCAACAAGGGATTGCCTCTCACCATTCGCTCGGCCTTCTACCCGATCTTTGGCGAGAGGGTGTGGGGCTGGACCGGCCATGTCATCGACACCCTGGCCGTGTTCGCGACCCTGTTCGGCCTGGCGACCTCGCTCGGCTTCGGCGCACAACAGGCGAATGCGGGGCTCGAATTCGTGTTCGGCATTCCCAACACGCTGACCGTGCAGATCATCCTGATCACGGGCATCACCGCCATCGCCCTGATCTCCGTCCTGCGCGGCCTGGACGGTGGCGTCAAGGTGCTGTCGGAAATCAATATGGGCGTGGCGGCGCTGTTGCTGGCCTTCGTATTGCTGGCCGGCCCGACGGTGACGATCCTCAGCGATTTCGTCGTCGGGCTGGAGACCTACGCCGCAGACATCCTTGCCCTCAGCAATCCCGTCGGCCGGACCGATACGGACTACAGCCAGGGCTGGACCGCGTTCTACTGGGCGTGGTGGATCAGCTGGTCGCCGTTCGTCGGCATGTTCATCGCCCGCGTCAGCCGCGGCCGCACCGTGCGCGAGTTCGTGATCTGCGTCCTGATCATCCCGTCGCTGGTCTGCGTGCTGTGGATGGCCGTGTTCGGCGGCGTCGCCATCGACCAGGTGCTGAGCGATCCGGCAACCAGCGCGGTGAAAGCCGAGGTGATCGACAGCTACCGGCCCGAACTCTCGCTGTTCGCCATGCTGGAAGGGTTGCCGCTCGCCTCCATCACGTCGGTGATCGGTATCGTGCTGGTGATCGTGTTCTTCGTTACCTCGTCCGACAGCGGCAGCCTGGTGATCGACACCATCACCGCCGGCGGCAAGGTCGACTCCCCGGTGCCCCAGCGCGTGTTCTGGTGCACGTTCGAAGGCGCGGTGGCGATCGTGCTGCTGATCGGCGGCGGCCTGAGCGCGCTACAGGCCATGGTGATATCGACCGGCCTGCCCTTCACCATCATCCTGTTGCTGATGTGCTGGGCGATCCTGCGCGGGCTGATGACGGAAGCGCGCTAGAGCAATTTCAAGCACAATAGAATCACTGTGCGACTCGGATAATTGCGTGAAATCAAATGGCTAGAGCAGGTGCCGTGAGCCAAGGCGAACGGAAACTGCTCTAGGCGCCCCTGGCGCACACGCAAAAAGGGCCGGGGTGTCGCAAAGCCCCGGCCCTTTCGTGCTGCCGGTCCGCAGCGAATTGGCCGCGGACCGGGCGTCTGCGTTTCGGCCCGAGGGCCGTTAGGCGGCCTGCGCCTCGATCTCGACCGGCGCGCGGCCGTTGATCGCGATCTTGCGCGGCTTCATCGCCTCCGGGATCTCGCGGGCGAGGTCGACATGCAGCAGCCCGTTTTCGAGGGCCGCGCCCTGGACCTTCACGTGATCGGCAAGCTGGAAGCTGCGGCGGAAGGCGCGCCCGGCAATGCCGCGGTGCAGGAAGGTCCGCTCGGCCTGATCCTCGGCTTGGCGGCCGGTGACGACCAGGACGCCGTCCTTCACTTCGATCTCAATGTCGCTCTCGGCGAAGCCGGCCACAGCCATGGTGATGCGGTAGGCGTTCTCTTCGAGCCGCTCGATATTGTAGGGCGGATAGCCGTTCGCCTCGTCGCCACGGGTGGCGGCTTCCAGCATGCGCTGCATGCGGTCGAAACCGACGGTCGAACGGAACAGGGGGGAGAAATCAAACGTCGTCATTTGCGCACATCCTCTTCGGAGCAATATGGCAGTTGGATCGAAGGACCGCCCGACCTGGGCCGGCCCTATCCTCCGGGCGGGCGCCCGCTTGCTGCGGCACGCCCTTGGAGGATGACCCAGAATTGGGATGCGACGCCGGGGCTTTCAAGGCCCGCAGACGAACTTCGCCAAGACTCGCCCGAACGCCCGTCCGACCGCCCACCACAGCAGGATAGCTGATTGAAATTCGGGAAATTTTTGCGAGTATTCAGGCTTGGGTAAGCGAATTTCGGCCCCGCCGGCATACCAGGAAGTGTTGTTATGCGATTACTGGCCTTTGCCATCATCCTTCCCTTGCTTGCGACTTCGTGCGCTTTCACTCCCCATGAAGTTGCCGTAACCGCCAAGGCTCCCGCCACTCCGTCCGATATCGGCAAGGGCACGACGATTGCCCTGGAAACGTTGGACGATCGCGAAACACTCGTGGTCGGCCAGCGAGGCGTGGGGATGCAAGGCGCCGACATCACCGCGCGTCAGGTCATGACCGCGCTCAAGACCCAGCTTGAAACCGGTTTTCGGGCCAAAGGGTTCGACGTCACCGATCAGAGCGACGGTCAAAGACCCGAAGTCGAGGCACGCCTTCGATCCTTCAAGTTCTTCATCGAATCCGGCTTTTTCACCGGCGCCGAAAACGTCGATACGGCCATCGCCATCGAGGCCAGGAAGAACGGCAAGCGGTTTCACCAGATTTACCGCTCGTCATCGGAAAATCGCACGCTCGTCGTGCCGGGCGGCGCCACTATCGACCAGAAGCTGAACGCCTCCCTGACCGACGTGTTGCAGCAAATCTTTGCCGACAACACGTTGATGCGGTTTCTGGTAGACTAGGCACGCTCGTCGCCCACCGGCGCCCTGCCCGCGCAAGGCGCCGGCCGAACCCCCTACAAATCCCCTTCCGCTTTCATCATGCGCAGCGACTCACGGAAGGCGGCGACGGTCTGGGCGCGATCCTCGTCCGTGTGCACGGCGGAGACATTGCCGCCGGGCCAGCCCATGATGTCGACGCCGTTCAGGATCATGCCAAGCCGCAGCTTCTGTACCGCGCCCGGCGCGTTCGCCTTCAACTCCGCATAGCCATAGGTCAGCGGGTCGAACGTGTCCGGTCCCACATCGGCCCGGGCCTTCGGGTTGGTGAAGACATGGAAGCTGGAATAGTCGCCATAGACGGCCCAGCGCACGCCTTCGTCGCGCAGCACCTGGTTCATCTCGGCCCGCAAGGCCGCGCCATAGGCGTTGGCCCGTTCGCAGACGCCCTCGTTGGCGATGATCTCCAGTGCGGCCAGACCCGCCGCGGCGCTGACCGGGTTGGCGTTGTAGGTGCCCTGGTGGCCGATCTTCTCGAACCCCTTGGCCTCCGCCTTTTCGAAGTCGAGCAGGTCCAGGATCTCGCCCTTGCCGCAGATCGCACCGCCTGGCAGGCCGCCGGCGATGATCTTGGCGAAGGTGCCGAGGTCGGGCGTCACGCCGGTTGCCTGCTGCGCACCGCCGGGGGCGACACGGAAGCCGGTGACGACCTCGTCGAAAATCAGCACCGCACCGTGCCGGTCGCACTGCTGGCGCAGAAAGGCGAGGAAGCCCGGCGCAACCGGCACCATGCCGGTGGAAGAGCCGGTCGGCTCCAGGATGATGCCGGCGATGCTGTGCGCGGCAAACGCCTGTTCGACGCCGGCCTTGTCGTTGGGATCGACCAGAACGGTCGCCGCCGTGATGCCGGAGACCACGCCCGGTGTCGGCGTGCCGTCCATATGCCCCGCCTGGCCGCTGGCCATGTGATCGTTCCAGCCGTGGAAATGGGTGCGGAAGCGAATGACCGTGTCCCGGCCGGTGAAGGCGCGGGCGAGGCGCAGCGCCATCATCGTCGCCTCGGTGCCGGAGGAGGTGAAGCGCACCCGCTCCGCGCACGGCACCATTTTGCGGATCTGCTCGGCCCATTGCACCTCGCGCGGGTGGCTGGCGCCGAAATGGGTGCCGTCCGCCAGCGCCGCCTGCATCGCCGCCAGGACGCGCGGGTGATTGTGGCCCAGGATCAGGGCGCCGTGGCCGCCGAAATAGTCGATATACTCGTTGCCATCGACATCCCATTTGTGGCTGCCTTCGCCACGGGTGATGTAGAGGCTGTAGGGCGACAAGTGCCGGCTATCGTGGGTGATGCCGGAGGGGAAACTCTCGCGCGCCCGCTCCGCCCATTCGGCGGACCCGGGGGTTTTGGCGCGGTAGGCGGCGATGATCGCGGAATTCGAAAGCGCGGTGTCCGGCACGGGCTTGGGTTCCTTCTGGGCGGTGAGGCGGCTAGGCTGACGGCAAATCATACGCACAAGACCGGGAGCCGTCACCCATGGCCAACATCCTCGCCGACGCCCTGCACCAATCGAGCATCGTCATCGACGGACTGATCATCTCCAACTGGTCGCGCGACGTGTTCGAGCAAATGCACAAGGGCGGGCTGACCGCCGTCAACTGCACCTGCTCGGTCTGGGAAGGGTTCAACGACACCTGCGCCAACATCGCCCAATGGAAACGCGACATCGCGGAGAATTCCGACCTGCTGATGCAGGTGCACTCCGCCGCCGACATCCGCCGCGCCAAGGAGGCGAAGAAGGTCGGCATCTTCCTCGGCTGGCAGAACACCTATGCCATCGAGCAGAACCTGGACCATCTCTACCTGTTCCGCGATCTGGGCGTGCGGGTGATGCAACTGACCTACAACACCCAGAACCTGGTCGGCTCCGGCTGCTGGGAGAGCCGGGATTCGGGCCTGAGCGACTATGGCCGCGACGTGATCGACGCCATGAACGACCTGGGCATTCTGGTCGACCTGTCCCATGTGGGCGAACAGACCAGCCGGGACGCCATCGCCCATTCCCAGAAGCCCGTGGCCTACACCCACTGCTTTCCGGCGGCCTTGCAGGCGCATCCGCGCAACAAGTCGGACGACATGCTGAAGCTCATCGCCGACCAAGGCGGGTTTGTCGGCATCGTCGCCTACACGCCCTTCATGCCAAAAGGCGACGATTCGACGGTGGAAGACGTGCTGGACGGCTATGACCACGTCATCGACCTGATCGGCGAGGACCGGGTTGGCATCGGCACCGACTTCACCCAGGGCCAGGGCCTGGAATTCTTCGAATATCTCCGCTCCGACAAGGGCTTCGGCCGGCCGCTGTCGCCGCCGGCAACGAAGCGGCCGGACAATCCGAAAGGCCTGGATGGCCCGGCGGAATACGCCAACCTGACCGCTGCCATGATGAATCGCGGCTGGAGCGAAAAGCGCATCCGCAAGGTGCTGGGCGAGAACTGGCTCGCCTTCCTGGAGGATGTCTGGGGCGGCTGACCGTCTCCCCTGCCCCTACGGCGCCACGGGCCGGGCCTCCGCCGTCCAGCGCCAGAAGGCGCCATCCGGGCCGTGCGCCTCGCCGACGATTCGGTCCGCATCCAGGGCGCGGCCTGTGCGCTCGACCGTGGCGCCGATCGGACTTTCATAGCGGATGACGACGCGGTCCGCCTGTTGCCGCCAGCGCATATGCCTGGCAAAGCGAGGCCCCGCGACCTTGCCGTCCGCCTCCAGGAACAGGGCGAACACCGGTCCGCGGGCGGTGCCGTCCTCGCGCTCGTCGCGCACCGTCCAATTGCGGTTGGCAAAGGCCGGCGGCTCCGATTCTGCCGGTTGGAGGGTGGCAGGTTGCCGGGCCTGCACCGAGGGCGGCGGCCGCAGCACGATGAGCGGCAGATCGCGCGGCGGCTGCAAGGCGCGTTCCAGCCGGCCCGACATCACGCCGCTGGGCTCCCAGCCCTGATCCGCCTCGAACGCGCGAATTGCCCGCGCGGTGCGCGGTCCCATCAGGCCATCCGCTGCGCCGACGGGATAGCCACGGGTCGTCAGGGCTTGCTGAACCTCCCGCACCGACATGGCGCCCGCCGGCGCCGCCAGGGCGCAAAGGCAGACGCCAAGGACAAGAGCATTTCGCCGTCGCCGGTTAAAGTTCACAAACATTCCCCACCTCCTCGTCGCGATTAACTGCCCGTTAAACATGCACGGGCAAGCATGAACGCGGGCTTAACGACGGAAGGAGGGATTTACGACATGGCGGGAATTGCCCCCTGGGGCCGCGACGCGGCCCTTGCCGAGACCTTCGGTACCCGTGCCCGCGGCCTGCATCGGCGCCGGAACCGTCTGTTGAAGACCGCTTGCGAATGGCCGGCGGCCCTGGTCCTGATGCTGTTGCTGTCGCCGCTGCTGGCATTGATCGCCTGGCGTGTGCGCCAGGATGGCGGCCCGGCCCTGTTCGTCCAGACCCGCGAAGGCATGTACGGCCAGGCGATCCGGGTGTTCAAATTCCGCTCCATGCGGGTCGAGACCTGCAACGCGAACGCGCGCAACAGCCTGGACGCCACCGGCGACCGGGTCACACCGCTCGGCCACATGCTGCGCCGGACCGGGCTGGACGAACTTCCTCAACTCTTCAACGTGTTGAATGGCACGATGAGCCTGATCGGCCCTCGCCCGCACGTGTTCGCCATGTCCGTGGGCGACACGCTCTACACCGACCTGGTGCCGGGCTATGCCGACCGGCTCGCCGCGCGTCCGGGCATCACCGGGCTGGCGCAGGCGCGCGGCTGGTGCGGCGCGGTCGACAGCGTCCAGCATGCGGTGTGCCGGGTGATGAGCGACCGGGAGTATATCGCCCATTGGAGCCTGGGGCTCGACCTGCGCATCGCGCTGAAGACCGCGCGTCTGATGCTGGGCCATCTGACGGGCCGGAGCGCGGCATGAACCTCCGCGCCGGTTCCCCCATGTCGACGACCTTGGCGACGATCCTGGCGGCGACCGCGCTGGCGCTGGCGCTCGCCAGCGCCTTTGCCAGCGGCGGCGAGACGCTGGCCGGTCAGGGCCTGGTCGTCGCCGCAGGGGGGATCGGCCTCGGGGCGGTGGCGCTGGCGCCGGCCATGGCAAGGCGCCGATTTCTGCCGCCGTCGCTGCGTTGGGCCGCAGGCTGCTGGGCCGCGCTGTCGGTCTGGTGCCTGATCCAGGCGGCACCGTTCGGCGTGTTCGTGCATCCGGCCTGGCCCGCCGCGGCCCAGGCCCTGGGCGAGCCGCAGGCCGGTGCCATCGTCCTCGACCCGCAGGCCGCGACGGACGCCGCGGCGCGGCTCGCCGCCTATGGCGGACTGTTCGCGGCCGGACTGGCGGCGGCTGAAGAGGCGCGCCGGCTCCGGGCCGCTCTCGCGCTCGCCATCGCCGCCATAGCGGCGACGGCGCTGTTCGCCGTCGACTGGGATACCGGCCCCGCCGGGCTCGCCAAGGTGCGCCAGTGGGGCGACCTCGCCTTTCCGTTTGCCAACCGCAATCACCTCTGCGTGTTTGTCGGCATCGGGGCCATTGCCGCGGCAACCGGCCTGGTGCAACCAACGGCCAGCGCCCGGTGGCGGGCCCTGCTGGGTGCCGCACTGCTGGCCTGCCTGGCGGCCGCCTTCGCCAGCCATTCCCGGGCCGGCCTGGCGGCTCTGGGAGGCGGGCTGGCCGTGGCCCTGTTGTCCGCCCTGGCGAGCCGAAAACGCCTGTTTTGGGGCATGGCGGTCGGGGCAGCGCTGGGGCTGGCCTTCGCTGCCGGGACGCTCGCCCGGCTGGAAACGCTGGGGGATGCGGCGGCCCTGCGGCTCGCCATTATCGGCGAGGCGTTTCGGCTCTCGGCCGAGCGCCCGCTGCTGGGTGTCGGCAGTTTCGACCTGGCCTTTCAGGCGATGGCGTCGGCGTTTCCGCAAGGCCTGGTGCTAAGCGCCCACAATGTGCTGGCGGAATCGCTGGTGGAACGCGGCTGGCCCGCCACCGTCGTCGCGGTCGCCGCGCTGACGCTGGTACTGGGACAATGCGCCCGCTCAATCGCGGCCGCTGGCGAATCTAGAGTGCGCGGCGCTGCCGCCATCGGTATCGCGACAATGGTGTCGCTACACGGTATGGTGGATTTCAGCGTTCACATACCCACCATCGCCGCCCTGGTCGCATTTGCGCTGGGGTCGGGTGCGGCGCCCTCCCGGCAGTCAGCACTCGCCCCGCCCGAAAAGGTGGCCCGCGGCACCCGGTTTCAGGGAGCCCGCGCATGACCATCGTCCCCGTTATCCTCTCCGGCGGCAGCGGAACCCGGCTCTGGCCGCTCTCGCGCGAACTGTATCCCAAACAGTTCCTGCCCCTGGTGGGTGCGCGCTCCATGCTCCAGGAGACCCTGGCCATGACCCAGGGCCGCGGCGACTGTGGCCAACCCCTGGTGCTGGGCAACGAGGCGCACCGTTTCATCGTTGCCCAGCAGGCCCAGGAAATCGGCTGCCCGATCCGGCCGATCGTGCTGGAGCCCACCGCCCGCAACACCGCGCCGGCGGTGGCCGCGGCCGCCACGATCCTGGCCGGGGAGAACCCGGACGCGCTTCTGCTGGTGCTGCCGGCGGACCACAGCTTTGCCGACCGGGCCGCGTTCATGGACGCCGTCGCCGCCGCCGCGCCCACGGCCGCAGCCGGACGCCTCGTCACCTTCGGGGTCAAGCCGACCCGACCGGAAACTGGCTATGGCTATATCCGCCCGGGCGGGGCGCTGCCGGATGCGGCCGGCGTGCGGGCGGTCGAGCAATTCGTCGAGAAGCCCGATGCGGACCGCGCCGCCCGGTTCCTGGCCGACGGCTATCTCTGGAACGCCGGCATCTTTCTGTTCCGCGCCGGCACGGTGCTGGAGGAAATGCGCCGGCATTGCCCCGACGCCGTTTCCGCGGCCGACGCCGCGGTGCGGGCCGGAGGGGCGGACCTGGACTTTTTCCGTCTCGGCAAGGACGCATTCGCCGCCGCCCCTTCCATCTCCATCGACCACGCGGTGATGGAAAAGACCGACCGGGCCGCGGTCCAGCCCATTGATGTCGGCTGGACCGATGTCGGCGCCTGGAGCGCGCTTTGGGACATCGGCGAAAAAGACGCCGACGGCAATGTGCTGGTCGGCGACGTCATGGCACGGACCAGCCGCAACAGCTATGCGCGCAGCGACGGCAAGCTGACCGTGCTGCTGGGGGTGGAGGACCTGGTCGTGGTCTCCACCGACGACGTCACCCTGGTTGCAGCCAAGGACCAAAGCCAGGAAATCAAAACCATCGTCGAAGCGTTGCGCGCCGCGAAGCGCGAGGAGGCGGACGCCCATGTCCGCGTCTACCGCCCGTGGGGCTTCTATCAATCGGTTCATGCCGGGGAGCGGTTTCAGGTCAAGCGCCTGACCGTGTGGCCCGGCCAACAGCTCTCCCTCCAAAAACACTATCATCGGGCAGAGCATTGGGTCGTCGTCAATGGCACCGCCGTCGTCACCCGTGACGACGAGGAAATCCTCCTGCGAGAGAACGAGTCGGTCTACCTGCCCCTGGGCTGCGTGCACCGCCTCGCCAATCCGGGCCGCCTGCCCCTCAACATCATCGAGGTGCAGTCCGGCTCCTATCTGGGAGAGGATGACATTGTCCGTTTCGAGGATACCTACGGCCGCAGCTAGCGGCACCGAAAGCCGCAGGCGATGACGGTCGTCGTCTGCGGGCTCGCCACCGTCGGGGCGAGCATGGCGGCCTGGTTGCTGGAACGCGGCCACACCGTCGTCGGCGTCGACACCGACGCCAGCAAGCGCGAGGCCGTCGCCGGCGGTCGGGCACCCGTCAGCGAGCCCGGCATGGCCGAGGCCTTCGCCGACGGTGTCGCCACGGGCCGGCTGAGCGTCGCGGATGATCTGGCCCGCGCCATGATGGACCCGGCGGTGGACACCGTCGCCATCGCCGTCGGCACGCCGCGCGCCGAGGACGGCAGCCTGTCGCTCGCGCAGATCCACGCGGCCACCAATGCCGTCATCGACGGCATCCGGCGCCGGCCGGACGGCAGCCCCGCCGTGCTGATCTGCTATCGCTCCACCGTGCCGCCCGGCACCTGTCGCGACGTGCTGCTGCCGAAGCTGGAACAGGCTCTCGGCCCCGCCGGCGGCTGGTTCGAGATCGCCTACCACCCCGAATTCCTGCGCATGGGCCACGGGCTGGAGGATGCGCGCGAACCCGGCCGGATCGTGCTGGGCGAGCGCTATCCGGGCGCGAGCCGGCGCCTGAACGGCATTTACGGCAACCCGGCGGGCCAGGTGTTCGAGATCGACTTCGCCAGCGCGGAACTGGCGAAAATGGCGGACAACACCTGGCGGGCGGCCAAGGTGGCATTTGCCAACGAAACCGCGCGCCTCGCCATGGCGACCGGGGCCGCGCCGCAGGAGGTGATGCGGGTCCTGACCGCGGACGCACGCTACAACCTCTCCGGCGCCTATCTGACGCCGGGCCTGCCGTTCGGCGGCTATTGCCTGCCGAAAGACAGCGCCGGCATTGCCGAAGCCGCGGCGGAATGGGGGGTCGAGACGCCGCTGTTCGCGGCGCTGAACCGCAGCAACGCGGCCCATGCCGACGCCATCGTCACGGCGCTGCTGGCACAATATCCGGCCGGCAGCCGGCTGTTGCAGATGGGCCTGGGCTTCAAGCCCGGCAGTGACGACCTGCGCGAAAGCCCGCTCTGCGACCTGGCGGAGCGCCTGCTGGCCTGCGGCATCTGCCTCGCCATCTGGGATCCGGCGTTTCCCGATCCGGGCGGCCTGCCGGCATCGCTGCGGTCGAGCTGGTGCGGCGAGCCGGATACGCGGGACGTTGACGCGATCATCCTGGGCCATCCCTGGCCCCGTGCGGCGCGGCGTCCGCTGGCGCCGATGATCGACCTGACCCATCTCTCCAGCCTGCAGCCCGCATTGCCCTGAGCCCGTGGCTCGGGTACAAGCGCGCCAACCTCCCCAATACCGCAGCGCAGGCCGCGCAAGGATCCGTACCGATGGCGTCGTACCAGTACATTTACGTGATGAAGGACCTGACCAAGACCTTCCCCGGCGGGAAAACGGTCTTGCAGAATATCTGGCTGTCCTTCCTGCCCGGTGCGAAAATCGGTGTGCTGGGCCTGAACGGCGCCGGCAAGTCGACGCTGATGAAAATCATGGCCGGCCTCGACACGGAGTTCAACGGCGAGGCCTGGGCCGCGGACGGGGTCAAGGTCGGCTATCTGGAGCAGGAACCCCATCTCGACCCCGCCAAGGACGTGATGGGCAATGTCATGGACGGCGTTGCCGAGACCATGGCGCTGATGGATCGGTTCAACACGGTGTCGGCCCGCTTCGGCGAGGACCTGACCGACGACGAGATGAACGATCTGATCGCCGAACAGGCGGAGTTGCAGGACAAGATCGACGCCATCAACGGCTGGGAGGTGGAGCGCAAGGTCGAGATCGCCATGGACGCGCTGCGCTGCCCGCCCGGCGACTCGCCCGTCGAGAAACTGTCCGGCGGCGAACGGCGCCGGGTGGCGCTCTGCCGCCTGCTGCTGTCGGAGCCGGACCTGTTGCTGCTCGACGAGCCCACCAACCATCTGGACGCGGAATCGGTGGCGTGGCTGGAACGCTTCCTGGAGGATTATCCCGGCACCGTCGTGGCCGTGACCCACGACCGCTATTTCCTCGACAATGTCGCCGGCTGGATCCTGGAACTGGACCGCGGCCGCGGTCTGCCGTTCGAGGGCAATTACTCGTCCTGGCTGGAGCAGAAGCAGAAGCGGCTGGAGCAGGAGGAGAAAGAGGAAAGTGCGCGCCAGCGCACCCTCAAGCAGGAGCTGGAATGGGTGCGGCAATCCCCCCGCGCCCGCCAGGCCAAGAGCAAGGCGCGCCTGCAGGCCTATGAGGAGTTGCTGCGCCAGGACGACCGCAAGTCGCTCGACAAGGCCCAGATCGTCATTCCGGCCGGCCCGCGCCTGGGCGATACGGTGATTGAGGCGGACCATCTGAGCAAGGGCTTCGGCGACCGGCTGCTGATCGACGATCTCTCGTTCAAGCTGCCGCCCGGCGGCATTGTCGGCGTCATCGGCCCGAACGGCGCCGGCAAGACCACGCTGTTCCGCATGCTGACCGGCCAGGAGACGCCGGACGAGGGTACGCTGAAGGTCGGCGACACCGTGCAACTCGGCTATATCGACCAGTCGCGCGACAGCCTCGCCGCCAACAAGACCGTGTGGGAGGAGGTCTCCGACGGTCTGGACGTGATCCAGCTCGGCAAGCAGCAGGTGCCGAGCCGCGCCTATGTCGGCGCCTTCAACTTCCGCGGCCCGGACCAGCAAAAGCGCGTCGGCCAGCTTTCCGGCGGTGAGCGCAACCGCGTGCATCTGGCCAAGATGCTGAAATCCGGCGCCAACGTCCTGCTGCTCGACGAACCGACCAACGACCTGGATGTCGATACGCTGCGGGCACTGGAAGAGGCGCTGCTGGAGTTTGCCGGCTGCGCCGTGGTCATCAGCCACGACCGCTGGTTCCTGGACCGGATCGCCACCCACATCCTGGCCTTCGAAGGCGACAGCCATGTGGAATGGTTCGAGGGCAATTTCGCCGACTACGAGGCGGACAAGAAGCGTCGCCTCGGCAAGGAGGCGGACCAGCCGCACCGCATCAAGTACAAGCCGCTGGTGCGGGCCTGACGCGCCGGGGGGCTTCCCCGGACGGCGCAGCGCGCCGATCCGGGGTCTCTCGCGGCGGGCGAACACCATTGCCGGGGTGATTGCGGGACGATGGAGATCCCGGCTCCCGCCTCCGGCGCGGCAGGGAAAGCTCTTACGCCGAGGCTCGCCTCAGCCGTCGACCTCAACGACATCGACCGCGTGGTCGGCGGCCTGCATGCCGGCGGTGCGCAGCACGCCCTTGACCGGCGCGACGTCGGTATAGTCGCGGCCGCGGGCGATCACCACATGGTCTGTGCCGGCGAAACAGGCATTGGTCGGGTCATACTCGACCCAGCCGAGTTCCGGCCCGCACCAGGCGCGGACCCAGGCGTGCATGGCATCGGCGCCTTGCAGCCTTTCCTGGCCCTCCGGCGGGATGGTGCGCAGGAAGCCGCTGACATAGCCCGCGGGAACCCCGAGCGACCGCAACGCCCCGATCATGATGTGGGTGAAATCCTGGCACACGCCGTGGCGGGCCGCGAAGGCATCCGCCATGGGCGTGTCGACCTTGGTCGCCTTGGGATCGAACGCCAAATCGCGGTGCAGCGCCAGCCCGATGGCCTCCACCGCTTCCAGCGTCGGTCGCGCCCGGGCAATGACCGTGCGGCTGTAGTCCACCAGTTGCGTCACGACCGGTACCCTGGGCGATGGTGCCAGAAAATGGTGCGGCGAGTCCGCTGCCAGCGAGCGGACCTTGGCCATCTCCGCCGCCAATGCGATCGGCCCCGGCGACGGCAGCAGGGTCGGCGGCTTCGCCAGGCGCCGGACCCGCGCGTGCAGGTGAAACTCGATTTTCTCCTGCGCAGCCTTGTAGGCCACCTCCGTCACCAGATTGCCGAAAAAGTCCGGTCGTTCGTATCGTTCGTCGGGGAAGGGCGAGACGTCCAGCTTCGCCAGGACCACGTCCTGTTCGTCGGGCATGGTGCGGGGCATCAGGCGCGCCACCTGCCGGGCACCCGCCGCCGAGGCGACGTAGAGTTGGGTGATGCGCAGTTCGATATCGTAGAGCATCGCAGCCGCCGTCAGGACAGATAGGCGGTCGTCAGCAGGTCCGAGGCCTCCCCCAGTGACTCCACCAGGTCGGCCAGCACCTGCGAATCCACCGATTCCGGCGTTCGCACCGCCATATCCGAATGAATTTTCAGCAAGGCCCGCGCCAACGGCGACATCAGGCCGAATTCCTCTGCGCCCGGCAGGCGGGCGACATGGCCGCGAAGCTGCTCCAACTGGAACAGGATCGCCCGCGGGTTCATGGTGTCGAACACCATCAGGTCCACCACCGTGTCGCGCTGTCCGCCCAGCGAATAGCGGCGATGATAGGTCATGGTGCAGTCGCCCAGTTCCAGCGCCACCTCCAACGCCCCGTCCGGTGCGGCCGGATCGGCGAAATGCGAAAGCACATCCGCCATCGCGACCGTGCGCTCGATCGAGCGGCCCACCGTCAGGAACTGCCAGTCGATGAACCGGAACATGTTTTCGTGCACCAGGCCGCTCAAGGCCGCGATCTTGTACAGCAGTTGCGTCATGGCGCGGGCGGTGTCGTCGCCCGGCACCAGGTCCGGCGCCAGATCGCTGGCGGTGTCGGCGATGTCGCGCAGCGCCGTCCATCCGTCGATCGAGAACCGGTCGTGTACCCGGCTGGCGCTGAGCACGGCCGAGTTCAGCGTCCCCAGCAACTCCGCCGGCATGGGCTTATCCGGGTCCAGCGGCAGGGTTTCGAGATAGTCGGCGATGCTGGAGTGCAGCGGCCCCTTCCAGTCCCCGGTCTCGGCAAAGCGCGTGTGCTGGGCGCGCAGAACGCGCACCATGTTTTCCGCCCGCTCCACATAGCGGCCGAGCCAGTACAGATTGTCCGCCGCCCGGCTCGGCAGCGTGCCGATGCGCGGCCGGGGATAGCGGCCGGTGGCGGGCGGCGCCATGGTATCCGCCGGCACCGGCCCGTCGCTCACCACCCAGACATCGGCGACGGATCCGCCGCGCTTCATCGAGGTGGCCATCACGTCCTGGGTGCGGCCGATGCGGGCATAGCCGCCCGGCATCATCTTCCATCCGTCCGCCGTGCGACACAGATAGAGGCGCAGGCTCATGGGCCGCGGCACCAACTGGCCGTCGATATAGGCGGGCGTGGTCGAGAGGCTGGCGATTTCCTGCCCGACAAGGCTGGCACCCTCGCGCTTCAGGCGCTCATCCAGCGTACCGGCGATGTCGGCGCCGAAGGCGATGTCGTCCGCGGGATCGAACGGCATGCGTGGCGACAAGGCCGGGCTGATCAGCATACGGGCGGCATTGGCCTGCACATAGGCGCGCGCCGACGGGTCGCCGCACCACCAGGTGGCCACATTCGGCAGTTTCAGGGATTCGTCGAACCAGACCTGGCAGATGCGCGACAGGAACGCCATCAGCGCGCGGGCCTCGATCACGCCGGAGCCCAGATTGTTGGCGAGGTGCAGATGGCCGGCGCGCAGGGCGCCCAGCAGGCCGGGCGTGCCCATGCCCGACAACTCGTCCAGGTCGAGCGGGTCGGCAAGGCGCGCCGGGATGCGGCGCCAGATCGCGCTGACCGGGGTCAGGCCGGCCACGGTGCGCACCATGGCCTTGCCGTCCTCGACCGTCAGGTCCTCCCCTTCCAGCAGCATCAGGCCCAGATAGCGCGCGATATAGGCGTGCTCCAGGTAATCCTCGTTCAGCAGGCGCGAGGTCAGGATGCCGACGCGGCCGTCCGGGACGGTGTTGTGCGCCTGCAACGCCTCGCGGAAGGCGCGGAAAAAGCCGGCGAGGCGGTAGACATTCACCTGCGCGAACAGTTCCGGGAACACTCGCGAGGTGGCGAGCCGGTTTTCCAGCGCGATGCCGACGCCGGCCGGGGCCTGCGCGCGGTCGCTCAACACCCACCAGTCGCCGTTCGGCCCGCGTCCGACCTCGAAGGCGATGAAATGCAGGTGGTGGCCGGACACTGGCTGAATGCCCACCATCGGCCGCAACCATGCGGGATTGGCCGCGATCAGGCTGGCGGGCAGCAATCCGTCCCGGATCAGGCGGTTTTCGCCATAGAGGTCTGCAACCACCGCCTCCAGCACCTCGGCCCGTTGCACCAGGCCCTCGGCGAGGTGTTGCCATTCGCGTTCGTTGATGATGACGGGAACGTGGCTGAGCGGCCAGGCGCGCTCCGCCGGAGCCTCGCCGGTCTGCTGCCGGAAAAACACACCGGCATCGCGCAGATACTGGTCGCCCCGGCGGGCGCGTGCGGCAATCTCGTCCGGCCCCAGGGTGGCAAAATGATCGAGAAAGGCTTGCCAGGCCGGGCGAACCGCCCCGGTGGTGTCCAGCAACTCGTCTGCCGCACCGTTCGGCGGGCGGTATTGGCCAAGCACGGTCGCACTGGCATCGTCGACCGGCAGATTGGGTTTTGGCAACGCGGTCAAGGCTCCGGTGGCCGGCGTAGGTCAAGGGTCATTGGAAACTCGGGATGCGGCCGCTCTGGCACCAGCACGTAACTGCCGGGGGTGTGCCCGAACGGCTCGAACCGAGACAAGCGCCTCGCCTCCGCTTCGTTGTTGTTGACTGGAAACGTATCATACGCTCTTCCGCCCGGATGTGCCACATGATACCGGCACCCGCCAATGGCGCGACCACTCCAGCGGTCGAACAGATCGAACACCAGCGGCGCGTCGACCGGCAGCACCGGGTGCAGCGCCATGGCCGGCTGCCAGGCCTTGTAGCGCACGCCGCCCACCGCCTCGTCATTGGTCCCGGTCGGGCGCATGGGCACCGGCCGGCGGTTGCAAGCCACGGAATATCGGTCGGGATCCGCGCCCGAAAGCTTTACCTGCACCCGCTCGGTCGAGCTGTCGGTGTAGCGCGCGGTGCCGCCGATCGCGCCGACCTCGCCCAGCACATGCCAGGGCTCCAGCGCCTGCCGCACCTCCAGATGCACGCCCTCGGCCTCCACCTCGCCGAAGAAGGGGAAGCGGAATTCCTGCTGGGCTTCGAACCATTCGCTGCGAATCGGGAAGCCGTGGTCGGCCAGGTCGCGCAACACTTCCTGGAAGTCCTCCCACACATAATGGGGCAGCATGAACCGGTCGTGCAGGCTGGTGCCCCAGCGCGCGAGCCGGCCCTTGACCGGCGACTGCCAGAGCCGGGCCAGGATCGCGCGGACCAGCAATTGCTGCGCCAGGCTCATGCGGGCGTTGGGCGGCATTTCGAAACCGCGGAACTCGATCAGGCCCAGCCGTCCGGTCGGTCCATCCGGCGAATACAGCTTGTCGATGCAGATTTCGGAGCGGTGGGTGTTGCCGGTCACGTCCACCATGATGTTGCGCAACAGACGGTCCAATAGCCAGGGGGGCGGTGCGGCCCCCTCCCCCGGATTGGGGATTTGCGAGAGCGCCGTCTCCAACTCGTAGAGGCTGTCGTGGCGGGCCTCGTCGATGCGCGGCGCCTGGCTGGTCGGCCCGATGAACAGGCCGCTGAACAGGTAGGAGAGGCTGGGATGGCGCTGCCAGTAGAGGATCAGACTGCGCAGCAGGTCCGGACGGCGCAGGAAGGGGCTGTCCAGCGTGGTCGCCCCGCCCACGACGACGTGGTTGCCGCCACCGGTACCGGTGTGGCGGCCGTCGATCATGAATTTGTCGGCACCGAGCCGCGACTGGCGCGCATCCTCGTAAATCGCCTCGGTGGTGGCGACGCAATCCTCCCAGCTTTCGGCCGGATGGATGTTCACCTCGATCACGCCGGGGTCCGGCGCGACGCGGATCACATTCAGGCGCGGGTCGTGCGGCGGGGCGTAGCCTTCGATATGCACCGGCAGGTTCAACGCCGTGGCCGATGCCTCCGCCGCCGCCAGCAATTCCAGATAATCCTCCAGGCGCTCCACCGGCGGCATGAACACGCAAAGCTTGCCGTCGCGGGGCTCCACGGTCATGGCGGTGCGCACGGCGCCGCTGATCTCGGCCGCGGCCACCTGGGGAATGAAGGTGCCGCGGGGCTCATCCGGCACGAAGCTGGCGACCGGCTGGGCGCGCAACCCTTCGGAGACCTGCGGCAACCGGTGTTGCGGCAGCTCCGGCCGGTCTTCGGTCGGGTCCGCCGGCAAGACGTAGGGGTAGCTGGCCGCCGGAATATGCGGCAGCGAACTCAGCGGCAGGCGGTAGCCGGCGGCGCTGTCGCCCGGCACCAGCAACACATAGCCGCGGCGCAGGCGCCAGCGTTCGGAGAGCCACTGGCGGCCACCGGCCCGCGCCTGCCAGCGCTGCACCGGCAACACATAGCTGGTCGGGTGGCTGAGGCCGCGGGCGAACACGCGGGCGATGCGGTTGCGTTCCTCCGCATCCTCCAGCCGGGAATCGTCCGGCGTCACGTTTTCCGGCAGGTTCGCCTCGCGCACCAGCCATTCGGCCGGGTCCTCGTAGGCGGGCACCACATGGGCCGGGTCCACCTCCAGCGCCTCGGCGATGCCGGTGAGCAGGCGGGCCGCGTCGTCTGCCGTGACCGGGTAATCCTTCGATTCGTCCGCGATCAACCGCGGGTTCGACCAGACCGGCTGGCCGTCCTTGCGCCAGTAAAGCGAGAAGGTCCATCGCGGCAGCGTCTCGCCCGGATACCACTTGCCCTGGCCGTAGTGGAGGAAGCCGTTGGGCGCAAAGTTCTCGCGCAAGCGCCGGATCAGCCGGTCCGCCAGCCCGCGCTTGGTCGGCCCGACGGCGTCGGCGTTCCATTCCTCCGCCTCGAAATCGTCGATGGAGACGAAGGTCGGCTCGCCGCCCATGGTCAGGCGCATGTCGCCCTGCTGCAAGGCCCGGTCGACCTTCTGCCCGAGGGCGTTCAGCGCGTCCCAGCTTTCGTCCGAAAACGGCTTGGTGATGCGCGGATGCTCGGCCACCCGCTCCACCCGCATGTCGAAGGCGAACTCGACCTTGGCGTCGCTGGCAAGGCCGTAGATCGGCGCGGCGTTGCGGTAGTGCGGCGTCGCCGCCAGCGGGATATGGCTCTCGCCGGTGAGCAGGCCCGAGGTCGGATCGAGCCCGACCCAGCCGGCGCCGGGCAGGTACACCTCGGCCCAGGCGTGCAGGTCGGTGAAGTCCACTTCCGTGCCGGAGGGGCCGTCCAGCGCCTTCAGGTCGGGCTTCAACTGGATCAGATAGCCGGAGACGAAGCGGGCCGCCAGGCCCAGATGGCGGAACAACTGCACCAGCAGCCAGGTGGAGTCGCGGCAGGAGCCGCGGCCGGAGATCAGCGTCTCCTCCGGCGTCTGGACGCCCGGTTCCATGCGGATCACGTATTCGACCGCGTTGGCGACCCGTCGGTTCAGGTCGACGATGAAATCCACCGTGCGCAGCGGCGTGCGCGGCACCGCATCCAGAAAGCCTTGCAGGTGCGGGCCGGCCGGCTCGGTCTTGCGATAGATGGTGAGGTCGTCGCTCAGGGCCTCCGGATAGGCGAACGGCCATTCCTCGGCGATGTCCTCGATGAAGAAGTCGAACGGGTTGTAGACGGTCATGTCCGCCACCAGGTCGACCTCGATCTTGAACTCCCGCACCGGCTCCGGGAACACATAGCGGGTGAGCCAGTTGCCGTACGGGTCCTGCTGGTGGTTGACGAAATGCTCGACCGGCTGGACCTTCTGGGAATACGAGAGAACCCGCGTACGGGAATGCGGCGCCGGGCGCAAACGCACCACCTGCGGCCCCAGCGTCACCGGCCGGTCGTACTTGTAGTGGGTCAGGTGGTAGATGCTGGCTTTGATCGACACGAGTCTTTCTTCCTGCAACCGGCGGCTGGGGATAACGCAAAGCGGAATGGCCGAAGGCTAGACCGAGATTGTTGCGGCGTCGAGCCACAGAAACCAAGTCATTCCAAAGACGCAGCCGGCCTTGCCGCAGCGGCCATGTCCGTTGGCGAAAGTGAACGTCTGGCGACATCATTTCCGCCCTCAAAACGGGTGCGGACTGGAAAAACAATGGGCACCGGCGGATCATTGACCGATCAAATGATGAAAAGGTCGGCAGACTCCGGATAAAATAGCCGCCATTGCCGGCAGACCGCGAGGCAGGACCTAGAACTGCGTCTCGGGACGCCCTATGGTATGTCGGATGATTGGACCCTAGCGGAAAGAACGAGGCCCCTGTGCTGCAACCTGGCACCTCTGAATCGAGCCATCGTCGCACCCAACCCGCCGCCGGCCTGCTGAGCCGGTACGATCACGGCCACTTCTTTTGCGAACTGGCCTCGCAACGGGCCGGCAACCCGGACGTGACGCGCATCTGGCAACGCCTGGATGGCATGGATACCGCCAGTCTGCGGCGGCGGGTCCGGTATGCGGACCAGGAATTGTTCAACCTGGGCATTACCTTCACGGTGTACTCGGATCGGGATGCGATCGACCGGGTGCTGCCTTTCGACGTCATCCCGCGCATTCTGACCGCCACCGACTGGGACCGCATCCGCCGCGGCGTCGAGCAGCGGGTCGCCGCGATCAACCTGTTTCTGCGCGATATCTACAATGACGGCCACATCTTCCGCGATGGCGTGATCCCGGAAGAACTGGTGAAACGCAATCCGCAGTATCGCAAGGAAATGGAAGGCTTCGTGCCGCCGAAAGGGGTCTATGCCCATATCGCCGGCATCGACATCGTGCGCAACGACGCCGGCCAGTTCATGGTGCTGGAGGACAACGCACGCACGCCGTCCGGCGTTTCCTATGTGATCGAGAACCGCCACCTGATGATGCGCGCGTTTCCCGATCTGGCCGAAGGCGTCGGCATCGCCGACGTCGACGACTATGGCCGGCAATTGGCCAAGGCCCTGCGCGCCGTGGCGCCGGAAGGGGTGAGCGACCCGACCGTGGTGGTGATGACCCCCGGCGTCTTCAACTCCGCCTATTTCGAGCACATCTTCCTGGCCCGCGAGATGGGCGTGCCCCTGGTCGAAGGTCGCGATCTGGTGGTGGAAAACGACCGCGTCTACAAGCGCACCACGTCGGGCCTGCAACCGGTCCACGTCATCTACCGCCGCATCGACGACGATTTCCTCGACCCCAGGGCGTTCCGCAAGGACAGCGTTCTGGGCGTGCCGGGCCTGTTCGCGGCCTACCGCAAGGGCAATGTCACCCTGGCGAACGCGGTCGGCACGGGCGCGGCCGACGACAAGGCGATTTATGCCTATATGCCCCGGATCATTCGCTATTACCTGGAACAGGACCCGATCCTGAACAATGTCGAGACCCATATCTGCCGCGAGGAGGAAGGCCTCGCCTACACGCTCGCCAATCTGGAAAATCTGGTGACGAAGCCTGTGGGCGGTTCGGGCGGATACGGTGTCGTGGTCGGGCCGCATGCCAGCAAGAAGGCGCTGCGCGAATTGCGCAAGCAGGTCACGGCCGATCCCGCCAATTTCATCAGCCAGCCGATGATCAATCTCTCGGTCGCGCCCACCCTCACCCGCCAGGGGGTGGAGCCGCGCCATGTCGACCTGCGCCCGTTCGCGGTCACCGGCGACAGCACCTGGGTCTTGCCC
Organism: Alphaproteobacteria bacterium; assembly: GCA_020638555.1. Lineage (NCBI taxonomy): Bacteria > Pseudomonadati > Pseudomonadota > Alphaproteobacteria > Alphaproteobacteria bacterium. Next base: position 306,180 of record JACKII010000006.1, read on the forward strand.
GGCGGCCTGACCCGCGTTGCGCTGAAACGGGGTTCGCTGGTGGTGAATTCCTCCCAAGGCGGCGGTTCGAAGGATACCTGGGTCCTTGTCTAGTCTGCTCTCCCGCTTCGCGTCCGACCTGTTCTGGCTCGCCCGCTATCTGGAGCGGGCCGAGGCTCTGGCGCGGCTGATCGACATCACCAAAACCTATGCCGGCACCGAGACATCCGGCGCCAAATGGGAACGCATCCTGCGGATTTGCGGCGATCTGGAGCGCTATCGCGAAGGCAACAACGATGCCGAAGCCGGCTCTATCCTGGCCTTTTATCTGCTGGATGCGCGCAACCCGACGTCGATCGCCTACGCCGTGCGCATGGCGCGCGAGAACGCCCGCGGTGCGCGCCACCTGATCAGCACCGAGTTGTGGACGCACCTGAACATGCTTCACAACAGCTATGCGAAATACACCGGCCGCGATATCCGCCTGAACAACGTGACCGAGGTCTGCCAGGAGATCAAAACCGCCTGCCAGGCGGGCGAAGGCATCGTGGAAAGCACGCTGACCCGCGGCGAGCCCTGGTTCTTCTACAATCTGGGCAAGCAGATCGAGCGGGCGGATCAGACCACGCGCGTGCTCGATATCGGCTTTTTGAGCCTGGCCACGGACGACGACGATCAGGCCCTGCTGTCGGTGCAATGGAACGCGCTGATCCGGTCGCTGGCCGGCTATCACCTCTATCGCAGCAAATACCCGGCCGGGGATTATGCGCGCGACGTCGTGACATTCATGATGTTCGAGCCGGAGTTCAGCCGGTCGGTGACCTGCTGCAACGAAGCGATCGCGGTCAATCTGCGCCGGCTGAAACGGCGCCTTCCGGGCGTTCCCACCGATGTCATCGACAAGGCGCACGGGACATTGACCCAGCGCCTGGACGCCGGGCTGGAGCAGCCGATGAACCCGGCGCAACTGCACCAATACCTGGACCAGGTTCAACTCGATCTGGGCTCTCTGTCAGAGGCCATCGCCGACACTTATTTCCCGTCGGAGGAACAGGAAAAGCCTTGAACTTTTCTTCCTTCCAATAAGTTGCACCGATAATCTGCCGTGTCGCTTTAGCCTGCTGTGAAGGCCCGGCAGGTCAGTGCCGGCCTGAGGTCCTACCGGCCGGCGAACCCGCCCCTACCCGACAACGCCAAGGACGCATCCTCCCCTGCGCCTTGAGGGATGGGCTTGTTCCTGTCGCCATGCCGTGGCCGGGACAAGCGCCACCCGGGCTTTGGAAGCGGAAGACAGATGCCTACAAAGTCTGGTATCAGACCGGCTGTCAAAGCCGAACCAACAGGGAGGATCGGACCCATGTCTCTCACCATCAAGGCGGCCCTCGCCGGCCTCGCCACCGGGCTGCTGATGCATTCGGCCGCCATGGCCGCCGACATCAAGGTCGGCCTGCTGCTGCCCTATTCCGGCGTCTATGCCGCGCTGGGCAAGGAAATCGACGACGGCTTCATGCTGGCGGTCGAAACCCATGGCAAGGATTCGGGCGCCACATTCTCGCTGGTGCGCGAGGATACGGAGGTGAAACCGCCCGTCGGCCTCGCCAAGGCGAAGAAGCTGATTTTGCAGGACAAGGTCACGGTCATGGCCGGCATCGTCTCGTCCGGCGTGCTGGGCGCGGTGCGCGACCTGGTGGACGGCGCGAAAACGCCGCTGATCGTCGCCAATGCCGGCAACGACAACGCCACGGGCAAGGATTGCAGCCCCTATATCGTGCGGCTCTCCTTCTCCAACAGCCAGGTCAACCGGCCGATGGCGCCTTGGATGTTCAAGCAAGGCGTGCGCAAGGTCTTCACCATGGCGCCGGATTATACTGCCGGCCGGCAGATGATCGACACGTTTACCGCCGCCTTCACCGCCGCCGGCGGCGAAGTCGTCGGCCAGGAATTCACGCCCTTCCGCAAGACCCAGGATTTCGGCCCCTATCTGACCAAGGCCCAGTCCAGCGGCGCCGATGCGGTGTTCGTGTTCTATGCCGGCGGCGAGGCGATTGCGTTCGTCAAACAGTATGACAGCTTCGGCCTGAAAGGCAGCATGCCGCTCTACGGCTCCGGCTTCCTGACCTCGCCGCTGTATGTCAACGCGGAAGGGCCGGCGGCCGAGGGCGTCATCACCTCGCTGCATTATATTCCGACCCTGGATACGCCGGTGAACAAGGACTTCATCGCCGCGTTCAAGGCCAAGTTCGACCGCGTGCCGTCCGAGTATGCGGTGCAGGGCTACGATTCCGGCCGCGCGCTGGTGGAGGCGGTGAAAGCGGGCGCCATGGACCGCGAATCCCTCGCCGCCGCCCTGCCCAAGGTCAGCTTCGAGGGGCCGCGCGGCAAGCTCTCCATCGACCCGGCCACCAACAACATCGTCCAGCCGATCTATGTCTACGAGACGGTGAAGGGCGCGGACGGCCTGACCCAGAAGCTGCTCGCCACCCTCCCCGACGAGCGCGACCCGGTGAACGGCTGCCAGATGTAGGCAAACCCGCGGGAGCGGTACCCCATCGCTCCCGAAGGTTTGCGCCAGGAGACCCCGCCCCGCCATGAGTGATGCCGGTTTCTGGGTGTTGCAGACGCTGAACGCGCTGCAACTCTCCATGCTGCTATTCCTGCTGTCCATCGGTCTGACGGTCATTTTCGGCCTGATGCATTTCGTCAACCTGGCCCATGGCGCGCTCTATGCCCTGGGCGCCTATCTGGCGGCGACGGTGGCGGGGCTGGCCGGTTTTTGGTGGGGGTTCCTGCTGGCGCCGGTGGGGGTCGCGGCGGTGGGCGTGCTGCTCTATGCCGGCCTGATCCGCCATCTGCGCCGGGCCGGGCCGATGGCGCAGGTGTTGGTGACGTTCGGGCTGATCTTCGCGCTGCTGGACCTGACCCGCATCGTCTGGGGCGACCTGCCCCAGAGCCTGGCGACCCCGGACCTGCTGGCTGGCCGCGTGGCGCTGCTGGGCGTCGAGTATCCGGCCTTCCGCCTGTTCATCATCGCGCTGGGCCTGGGGGTGCTGGCGGCGCTCGCCTTCGCGCTGAACCGCACGCCCGTCGGCGCCATGATCCGGGCCGGGGTCGACAACGACGCCATGGCTGCCTGCCTGGGCATCCATGTGGAGCGGCTGTTCTTCCTGGTGTTCTGCGTCGGCTGCGCGCTGGCGGGCCTCGCCGGAGCCGTGGCCGCCCCCCTGCTCTCGGTGCGGCCGGAGATGGGGCTGGAAATCCTGATCCCCACATTGATCGTCATCGTCATCGGCGGCCTCGGCAGCCTGAGGGGGGCGGTGGCCGGCTCGCTGATCTTCGGCTTCGTCCAGACCTTCGGCGCCGTGCTGGCGCCGCAACTGGCCTCCGTGCTGATTTACGGCCTGCTGGCCGCGGTGCTGGTGATCCGCCCGGCCGGCCTGTTCCCGGCCCGTGTTTAGGGGCTGAGCCCGCATGTTCCATCACACGCCCCTCCGCCTATTCGCGCTCGCCCTGCTGGCCGCGGGCGGGCTCGTCTATGCCGAACGCGCCGGCTATTTCGGCCTGGAAATCCTGGCTGAGATGGCAATCCTGGCCCTGCTGGCGCTGAGCCTGGACCTGGTGGCGGGCTTCGGCGGCATGGTCTCGCTCTGCCATGGGGCGCTGATGGGCGCCGGCGCCTATGCCTATGCCCTGCTGACGACAGAGGCCGGCTGGAGCGCGCCGCTGGCCATCGCCGCGGCCATGGCGCTTGCGGGCGTGGTCGCCTGGGGCATCGGCGCCATCTGCGCCCGCGCGCACGGCATTTTCTTCATCATGGCCACCCTCGCCTTCGGCCAGATGGGCTATTCCTACGTGTTCGAGTCGCCGTTGTTCGGTGGCGACGACGGCCTGGCCGGCATCCCGCGGCTCGATCTCTCAGGCGTGGGGGTCGACCTCGGCGACTCGCAGAGCTTTGCGCTGTTCTGCCTGTTCGCTGTCCTGGTCGGCTATGGTCTCTGCGTGGGATTGCTGCGCTCGGGCCTGGGCCAGAGCCTGGTGGGCATCCGCCACAACGAGCAGCGCATGCGCGCCCTCGGCCTCACCGTCTGGCGGGTGAAGGCGGATGCGTTCGGGCTGTCCGGCCTACTCGCGGGCGCCGCCGGCGCGCTAGCGGCGCAACACAGCCTGTTCGTCTCGCCGGGCCTCCTGTCCTGGACGGTCTCCGGCGAGGCGCTGGTGGTGGTGATCCTGGGCGGGCTCGGCACCCTGGTCGGGCCGTTGGTGGGGGCCGCCGCCTTCGTCACGCTGAAGCACGAGATCAGCGCCTACACCAACCATTGGCACCTGATCGTGGGATTGATCCTGATCGCCGTGGTGATGACCGGAACCAACGGCCTGTTCGGCTGGCTGGAGGCAGGCCTCGCCCGTCTGCGCCCGGCCCGGAGCCGCGGCCATGCTTGAAACCCGCAACCTCTGCAAGAGCTTCGGCGCGATCCCGGTGACGCGCCATGTCTCGCTGACACTGGAACGGGGCGAGCGGCGCGTGCTGCTGGGCCCGAACGGCGCCGGCAAGACCACGCTGTTCCACCAGCTGGCGGGCGAGTTGAAGCCGGACAGCGGCTCGATCCATCTGGCGGGCCAGGACATCACCCGGCTGGGCGTGGCGGCCCGGGCGCGGCGGGGCCTCGCGCGCAGCTATCAGCGCAACACCCTGTTCGACGACCTGACCGTCGCCGAGAATCTGGGGCTCGCCGCCGCCATCGCGCTCGGCCATGCCCGCGCACTGCACCGCAGCGCCCTCGCCCGGCCGGAAGTGCGCGAGACCGTGGCGGAGGTGGCCGCCCGGACCGGCCTTGCCGCCTTGCTCGACCGGAGGGTCAGCGCTATCTCCTATGGCTTTCGCCGCCAGTTGGAGGTCGCGCTGGCACTGGCGACCCGGCCCGCGGTCATCCTGATGGACGAGCCCAGTTCCGGCGTCGGGCCGGAGCAGGCCAAGAGCCTGCACGGCCTGCTGCTGGGCCTGCCGCGCGACCTGACGCTGCTGATCGTCGAACACGACATGGACCTGGCCTTCGCCGTCGCCGACAGCGTGACCGTGCTGAACCAGGGCGAGGTGGTGTTCGATGGCCCGCCGGACGCCGCCCGCGCCAGCCCACTGCTGCGCGAGATCTATCTGGGGAGCTGGGCCGATGCTTGAGCTGCGCGCCGTCGACAGCGGCTATGGCGACACCCAGGTGCTGCACGGCATGGACTTCCGGGTCGAGCCGGGCCAGGTGCTGGCGCTGCTGGGGCGCAACGGTGTGGGAAAATCCACCACGCTCAAGACGATCATGGGGCTGATCCCGACGCGCGCCGGCCGGATGCTGTTCGACGGCCAGCCGCTCAACGGCCTCCGCCCGGACCGAATCGCCCGCCGCGGCATCGCCTATGTGCCCGAGACGCGCGACATCTTCCCCTCGCTGAGCGTGCGCGAAAACCTGGAGATCGTCGCGCGCCGGTTCCGTCCTGCGGGCAATGCGGGTGCGGCCTGGACGCTGGAGCGGGTGCTGGCCCTGTTTCCGGCGCTGGGCGGCCGCCTCGGCAATGGCGGCACGCAGCTTTCCGGCGGCGAGCAACAGATGCTGGCCATTGCCCGCGCCCTGCTGATGAACCCGCGCCTGCTGCTGCTGGACGAGCCGACCGAGGGCCTGGCGCCGATCATCGTGCGCACCATCCACGACAAGCTGGCGGAGTTGAAGGCCACCGGCCTCACCATTCTCCTGGTCGAGCAGAATTTCGGCTTCGCCACCAGCCTGGCCGACGCGGTGGCGGTGGTGGGCCGCGGCCACATCGTCTGGACCGGCACCCCCCCCGCCATCCGCGCCGACGCGGCGGCTCAGCATCTTTGGTTAGGGGTGTAGCGGGGAGCCGCCCTGAACGTGTTGCAGGGCCCATGCCTGCGCAATGCTCATAAAATCCGGCGCCTGTCGGAGTGCCTCAGGCATGGATCCCAAATCAAGTTTGGGATGGGGTAGCCGGGGCCGAGAAACACGTCTCAAGACCGTCAACGGCTGGCTGGCGCACCTCGAAGGAGAGACTTCGAACGCGCTATTCGACGCTCTGAAGGATTG